>NZ_JBGCAQ010000011.1:0-291712 GCF_041261405.1 Streptacidiphilus sp. EB103A
CCACAGGCCGTCAGGAACCAGCCGCTGCGACAGATCAACCCCCATGAAGGTCAATCATGCCGCAGGCCAGCCACCCACCACATGAGACACGCTCTTATTCGCCTTTTGGGTTATTCATCAGAAGCTTTGCTGCGGCGCTTGCGGCCGATCTGTGGTGGCTCGACGCTGGCTTGGACTACGGCAGCAGGGTTGGTCGGTGACGCTTCTGGCTGTGTGCTCCAGTTGGCATGAATGGTCTCCCGGATCGTTGCCAGGTCATTGGTGAGCGGTGGTGGCGGCAGCGTCCGCACCAGCGCCCACCCTGAGGGCGCGCCGTCGGCGACCAGGTTGGCGTAGGCATGGAACCGAGGCAGAGCCATGAAGTCCTCGGGCTCCAGCCCGGGTGCCAGCTTGCTAGCAAGATCGCGAGCGTCGTCAGCCACGGTGGTGAACCCGATGGTGCTCCTGGCGTTTATGTCCACGGCGGTGCGCAGTTCCAACGGGAACTGGCTGCGGAACTGTGCGGCCAGGAGCCAGCCCACTGACAGCGAGCGCGAGATGGCCAGGGCATCGGCCAGCGAGGTCGGCAGGTGAACGAATCTTGGGGCCTCGTCCACGTATATGACCCCTGGGCGCAGGTGGGCATTCGGCTCGGTGGCGCGCTCCTGCACGGCCTGCCAGCATTCCGCGATGACCAGACTGCCGATCAAGCTTGCGACACCCGGCCCAATGAGCCCCTCGTTCAGGGGCACAAGCACGACCTTGTTGGTCCGGAAAACGTCACGCAGTCGGAACCGGCCGCCTCGTTGGTCCAGCATCCGCACCACGGCCGGCCTGAGTAGGAATTGTCGTAGTTTGTTCATGGGTGCAGCCATGACAGCCGCCTGGTTGACCGGTGTGAGGTCGTCGTACCAGGCCCAGAACTGAGCCAGTGCCAAGTCTCCCTGCACACGGCCGACGTAGGGTCGACGGAAGGCCACGTCGGTGAACAACCGGGGCAAATCGGTAAGGGTCGCTGGTGCGCTCGGGCGGCTACCGCGGGCCAGCGTGCGCAAACCGGAGCTGAACAGGTCGGCAGTTCGAGGGCCATAGCCGTCGGCGAACAGCGACTCGAAGACCGCCAGGATCCCGTCCACCACCACATCCGGGTCTCTGCCGGTGACGTCCAACGGGTTGAATCCAACTGGTGTGTCATCAGCGGCGTTCAGTTCGACAATACGGTCGACCTGGTCCTCCCGAACACGGGCCAGGATGTCGTCAATGAGTTGCCGTTTTGGATCAAGGACGACCACCGGACGACCTGCTGCGATGTCCGCGAGGATGAGGTGCAATAGAACGTTTGTCTTCCCAGATCCACTCGGCCCGTAGGCCACGCCGTGGTACGTCGCGTCCTTGGCCGCGATACCGACTAGCCGCTTGTCGCCGGGCGCGGCACTACGAGCAAAGACCCGCTCGCCCTGATGGACGTGCGCTGCTGCCCGCAAGGGCTTGGGATGCAGCGGTGGCATCCCCGGCAGCTCGTCCGAACCCAACGGCCAGCTCAGCAGTCCAGCCAGCTCCGGCACTGAGAGTTTCAGCGGCCAGAGCCAGGGGCGCCGTGCCCTGTTGATGGCAGCCGCCCGATCACCGACCAGCCGTATGCGAGTGCCGGGCCCCTGGGCCACCGTCAGCCCGGACAGCACGCCGAGGAGCAGCCCGGTGCGGCCCTCGCGCGTAGCAGCAGCCGCACCAACCCGGATGGTGGCCATATGGCCGGGGCGTTCGACGCGTCGGCGGAGTCGACCCCGAAGTTCCGCCCCCGCCGGCCTGGTGCCGACCAGCACGGTGTGCACGAGCGGCAGACTGGGATCTTGGAACTCCGCGGGCAAAACAGAAGGCAAGATGCGGGGGCCGAGTATCACCTGGACAACGACCGTCTCGTTCTGACCCAGCGGCATGGCCAGTGCCGACAGCACCGCCTTGGAGACCGCCTCAGGCGCCTCCATGTTCAAGGGCAAGTACGACGGTCGAATGCGGAGCCGACCAGCAGCTGTCACCAACGGGCGAGTTGCACCGTGCCCCGGGTCGTCCTCCAGCAGGCAGCCTGGCAGGAAGTGCCCGAGCAACCGGCCCAGCCGCGCCATGTCCACGGCCCTGGCACCGAGCAGGTGACGCGTCTGGCCGCCTTCGGCACGAACCTCAAATACCAGCCGTGCCGTTTGTCGGTCGGCTGCCAGCCGGCCGAGGAAGGCGAGCACGGCGTCCGCATCGAGGGGTCGCGGCAGATGCAGTCGGACGAACTGGATGCCGCGCTTGGAGACGGCGGTCATCCCGGGCTCGATTCCGAGGACTCGGCCGCTTCCGATGCACGTTGCTGTTCGGCCAGTACCACGGCCAGTAGCACCTTGCCGAGCTTGCGGCTGTCCATCGTCTCCCGTCGATCGCCCTCTATGAAGTAGCGACGTTCCGGGCGCTTGGTCTTGCGTTTGGTCATAGGTCTCCTCTCTCCTTAGAGGTTCGCTTGTGGTGACTGTCGCTCGGCACGGGGTAGTTGAGGATGCGAACATCTGAGTCGATCTCGTTCCCCCACACGAACCAGTCCTGATTGCTCGGGGGACGACGTCGTCCGAACAGCTCTAGGAAGGGTCCTTCGGAGACGCGTTCGATGATCGAATAAATCTCGTCAGGCTTCCTGGAGTGCTCGGTCACCGGCGCGTTGATCCACGTGGGCTGGGACTTGAACTTGACTGGAGCCCTACCGCGTGTGCAGAACAATAGGTGCTCGGTACTGTTCCTCAGATAACTCCCCAGCCCCAAGCGGAACTTGACCCACGTGAGCACGGAGCGGGTGGTGAAGCCCCAGGCTTCGGCGACGTCATACCCGTCCCGAAGTGCGGCATTTGTTACCCAAAGCCACAAATGGGCATCTTCCTCGGCCAGTCCACTGATCGGCATCGACTTGATCTTGTCGAGCGTCATGAGCGAGTAGTGCTGTTGTGCACCTTTCGCCCCCCGTTGCTGGTGGTCCCACGGGGGATCGGCCAGGATCGTCCGGAAGCGGGCGGGTACCGCCCGCGTGGTTGCTATTTCTGTCATGTACCTCCTTTTGCTTATGGCCCGGCAATGTCTTGCGCGCCGGAGCCACCTATATGTGTAGATCACGATGGTGATCTTGAAAACCGTTCGCTCGCTCGAACATTCGACCGAACATGCAGGCGAGCTAACGGTCAGGCGCCCCCGTTACAGGGGTCACATCTGGCAGTGGATCGGGTTGCGAGAATGTTGAAGCTTTATCAACAACACTCGCTCAGAAACGCCGTGTTCTACCAGCGCCGCCGGCGAAGCACCGCCAGGACGACGAGCAGCACCACAGCAGCAGAAACCGCGTATGGCACCAGGGGCCGCAGCAGCTCGTAGGCCCAGTGGGCTCCGAAGCTGATCGCTACAACCAGGGCCAGCGCGCTCAGTACGCGCCGACCCCATCCCTCTGGACTGTTGTTCACTCGGGTTTGTAGTCCGTGTGGTCGGCCGGAGCCGCGAATTCGTCGGTTACCCGCAACTCGGCCCTGAGCCTTTCCTCGGCCTCGGCCAGGTGCCCCTCTTCCAAGTCCCGGAGGAGAATGCTGGTGTCCAGCAACCCCCACCTCCCCTGGTCGAGCAGGCGGCGCAGCTCGCGCAACGCAGTCTTCTGGCTCATCCCCGCCTCCGCTGGTAGGTCGTCCGGGTGAGCTGTTCCTCGGCCCCTCGACGCTGGGCCGCAATGTCGCCCATGGCGTCATGGGCTGCCCCCAAGTGCCGGCCGACGCGCATCCACGGCAGATCGCGGTAGTACTGCCACATCCGGCCACTGCCGACCGCAGTGGCCAGCAGCACCAGGTCGATCAACGTGGCCATCAGTCGAGCTCCGCGCTGAACTGGGCCACGCTCCGGGCAATGCCGGCTACCGTGACGTTCACGATGAGCGCGATGGCCTCGGCAGCGTCCGGGTTGACGGATTCGGCCTGTCGCTGGATGGCCTTGAGGTAGCTCACTTCGGAGATGGCGAACTCGCCGACCGCCGACTTGGCGTGCACCTTGCTCTGCTCGATCCTGGTCACCCCGACGACTCGTGTGATCTCACGCCTGGCGTACGCCGGCAGTAGCACGCCGCCCGTGCCTGACTTCATCATTTCGTTTGCCATGAATCGGCGACTCCTCCCACAGCGGCCGGACTTGCTGTCCAACCTCGTGAGAACGACTCTGCCTGGGTTGCCCCAGTTGCGGCCCAAAGTGGGGTAGAAGTGGGATCAGGGCCGGAAGGGGACAACAAGTGCCTGCGCAGCAACCAGCTCGGAATCAGCGCCCAGACGTCGTGACCGACCTGAAGTACCTACGCAAGGGCCGCGGTCTGACGCTTGACCGTCTTCAGAAGGCCGAAGCCGTCCTCAGGACCTGTGGTGGCTACGACCAGCCAACCGAAACGGTGCTGGAACGATTGCTTACGGCTCTCCGGTCCATCCAGGACACGCGGGGCGGTCCGGCTCTGTGGGCGGCATTCGGCATCGACCCTGACAGCGCCGACGAATTGGCCGACCGAAGAGCGGCATACGCAACTAGCGTCAGCCGGCAGCCCTACACCGTCCGCGAGTGGGAAGACACCGCCCTGGACGAGTTGGCCTTGCGGCTGCTCAGCGCCTTCTATGCCGGAGCGCCGACGCCGGACAAGCTGCCCGTGCCGCATGGTGGCTTGCTGATTCGCAGTCTCAGCGTGGTCTGCGTCATCCGTGACCGGCGGTTCTTCGAGTCGCACCAGACGCGGGAGGTCATCTCGCTGGTGGACGGAGCCGCAGGCTTCATCTACGGCACCTACAGCCCAACTGAGTTGAGTGACGGCCGGGGTTGCACGATCAGCCTGCACAAGACCACACCGAACGGCGTGCTGCACAAGGTCATGTTTCCGTACCCCCTGAGGCGCGGCCAGGCGCACACGTTCAGCTTCCGCGAGCGTGTGCCTGCTGAAGCAGTCGAGGAGCGTCCACCAACCGAAGACTTCTCAGGCCAGACGTTCGAGAGTCCGGCGCTGCGCTACCGGGTGGAAGTCTGCTTCCTCGGTGAACGACCGGCGATGATCTGGGCTTACGACAAGCTCAGCCGTATCGAGCGACCTGGTGAGCCCGAGGAGGGCCAGCTCATCCCGATCGGGGACGGCGGGTTGGCTGCTGCGCAGTTCCACGAGCTGTACGGAGGACTGTGCGCGGGGGTGGCGTGGCGGTGGCAGCCTTCCGCCTGAGCTTTCCTGCTCAACACTGCTTTAGGTCCATAGTCCCTCGATTTTGGGGCACGATGTAGACCTCGGAGATGTAACCGATGCGGCCGTCCGACCAGAGGGCGCGGTACCAGAGATCCGAGCTCGCAACGCCCTTGTTCCGGCTGATACCTGCGGATGTGAAGTCTGCGTTGGTCATCTCTTCGCCGTGCGTCCAGCATGACACTACGAGTTTCGCGCCGCTCGACATCTCTGTCCCTTGAAGCTTGCAGCCGCGGGTACCACAGCGAGAGATCGTCTCAGAAGAGAGATAGGACGGCGAGGAGTCTTCTATGAGCTCCGATGGTCCAATCGCGACCTTATTTTGTACGATCACTGAGGCAAACGACTGGAAGTGCTTGGGACTTGAGGCAGTTAGAAGTGTCACTACCGACACCACGCCAAAGCAGGTAATGCCTCCGACGACCGTTAGACGGAGACGCTTCTTTGACCATTGGGCCTTTTGCCGATCCGAGGTTACAGCTTCACACTCGCTGGGCTCTTGCTGAACTGGCGCCCTTTCATTGGCTTCGCTGTCCTCGACCCGATCTACCAGATTGGTCGACGCCGCTGCGGACGCACTGCCAAGATTCTCAGAATGATTTTCCACCCAAGGTGGCACGATGTCCTCCTGGGCCACAGGATTGCCACTGTCTAAGGCGCGTCGTATTTGGATCCAATACGAGCGCCAAGTCTCAGAGGTCCCACCGCAAGCCTCAGCCAACGCCAGCGTCACCTTCAAGGTGGGCAGCCGGCGCCCAGCAGTTGCTTCCTGCAGGGTGCTGATCGAATAGGTGGTCCGCTGTGCGAGCTGGGCGTAGGTCAGCCCTGACGCAGCGCGTAGGTCGCGCAGCCAGAAGGCCAGCTCACGAACGGGTGATCCATCTCGGGTTAACGCTCGCTCGGGCCGCCCCGCTGATCTTCCCACTGGCCCCCCAGTTTTCCGAATCTTGCAGCCTATTATCCGGATCAGCGGCCTGATTGTCCAGCTGGGAGGCTTGCGCACACCAGGCGGTGCCATCGCATTTTCCAGAATAGTGCGAATCTCCTGCGTGGGTCTTGCTTTGCACGCTGACTCCTGAAGAATTGGTTACACCGCGTCAAGGACAGCGTTAGTCGGACGCGCAAAAATAGGGTATGAAGGGAGGTGGGAAAATGAGCGAGCTGGCAACCCAGGGCCAACAGAGTGACGCCGATCGGCGAATCACTCTACTGGAGGCTCTGGCATTGGGGACTGACGCCTTTGGCGTAAGTCGATCCAACCAGTCGACGCCGCCGGTTCCTCCGGATGCGGACGACCAGTAGCTGAGACGGGCGCATGCAACACCGATTCGCCCGATCGACGCCGTTGCGTCATTTATGGGCACGTTCGGAGACACAGGGTAGAGCGGAGGTGAAGAGAAATGAGTATTCTTGTGCAGCGCGAGGAGGAATGTAACCCTCGCATCACGGTACTGGAAGCACTGGCAGAGGAGACCGACGCCGTAGGCCTGAGCCGTTCCAACCAGTCGACTCCGCCTGCTGGCGAAGCAGACGATCAGTAGCCTTCCGGCATCACGGTGGCGGCCCATGCATTGTCCAGGATTTGGTGAATTATGGGCCGCCCCTATGCATTGCCTATTCTATATTTTACAATATGGGAAATCTGATCTAAAATTGAAAATATATGAAGTATCTCGATTTATCAAAGGAGTTGGTCTTACTGCTCGAAGAGGATCAGAAAGATTGGAAGAGCCTTGGAAAGCTGTACTGGACTGAGGGAAGAACCCCAAGGTACCTTCGCGAGCGTGAGGCATTGTATGGGCATGTTGACGCGCGACTTGGGAGAGCGCTAGAGATCCTTCGCAAGATTGGCGAACCGTCGCTCAGCAATATTGGACGAGATGGCTCAGTGGCTCTCTCCGTGTTAGCTATTCATGCCTCGCGCGAGCCGTTGGAAGAGATTCTAGCGGCCTTCCAGAAGTGCTACGACCGAGACAAGGACGACTGTGCTTATGACTTAATCCCCGCGATGCTCGATTGGGTCTTGGTTCAGAAAGGACAACCGCAGGAGTTCGGCACACAGTGGTTGTTCGACGAGGAAAAGTACCCGTTCTTGCCGACTGTTGCTCGTTTTACCACAGTTGTCGAACTTAACAGTCGTCGGGCAGCATACGGCCGGGAACCATATCGTTGGCCCAAGTCGCTGGCAATTCCCGAAGATGAACAACCATGGTTGAAGCGACCGCTCTCTGAAGCAGTTATGCGAATGCCGGCCGAAGATGAGCTTGACCGCATCACAAATCGAAAGTAGCTTCCTGGCCTCTGGGCCAACGTCGTGCCCACGAGAAGGGAAATTCCAATGACCAAGAATCCCATCCTCATCGCAGCAGCAACCTTTGATGAGCACGCTTATGGCCCCGTGAGTCGTCTACTCGAAGCAAGGGGGTATCCGGTCATCGTCTATAAGACGGACAGGGTGCTCGGCGGCCAGGATCGCTTGGTGATTGGCGTCAAGGGGGGAGTGCTTTCAGCCGATTACGAGGGCGTCTCAATCCTGCCTGAGCACTTGAGTGCCGCCTGGTATCGCAAGATCGCGAGCTTCGGCCTTCCCGACGCTGGCAAGCAATTGGCAAAGCAGCTCTATATGAATAACGAGGTTCGCGCCCTTCACGATACGATCTGGCCCCAGTTCTATCCGGAGGGGGTATGGCTCAGCTCGCCTGCAAAATTAGCCAAGGCAGACAGGAAGCTCGGCCAGCTACTGATTGCACATGAGATCGGTTTTGAGGTTCCAGATACTGTGGTAAGCAGCGACTGGGATGCCATCGCAGAAGCGCTCCTACCTGACGGCCGCGCCCGGATAATCGTGAAGATGATGAGGGGTGTCATCAGCGAAGGAAACACCGTCAAAGCCCTGCCAACTACCATCCTCGACAAGATGCGCGTTGACGAGATAAAGGACGCTACTTCTCCGTTTCCGGGGCTGTATCAGCCGTATGTGGAGAAGGCCCGCGAGTGGCGCGTAACCGTGGTCGGATCAGAGGTCTTTCCTGCGGCGATCTACACAGACGCGAAAGCAAAGGATGACTGGCGCAAGCACCAGAATGGTACAGGTGTTCAGTTCAGGAAAGGCGATCTTCCCGAGGGTATAGCCGAACTCTGCATCCAATACTTGGAAGCAATGGGGCTTGGGTTCGGCGCTTTCGACTTCATCGAGCGGCCGGACGGAAGCATCGTCTTCCTGGAGTGTAACGCAAACGGTCAGTACGGCTGGTTGGAAGAAGATCTCGGGTTGCCGATTTCAGGGGCAATCGCTGCCGAGCTTGTAAGGATTGCTCAGCAAAGGGGATAAACTTGCTCCCGTTGGCGTACCAATGAGTGACTTACTGACGTGCTGGTTCATATAGTGATACCCCAAGTGCCAGCGTCATGCAGCAAATGAAAGGAGTCCCGGCCACTGGCCGGGACTCCTTCTGTTGCATCACTGCTGCCGCACCTACACCCCGAACTCACCACTCCGCACGCCGGACACGAACGCACTCCACTCCGCTGGGGTGAAGCGCAGCACAGGGCCGCCCTGGTCCTTGCTGTCGCGGACAGCCTTGCCACCGTCGGCCAGTGGGGCAACCTCCACGCAGTCACCTTGCTGGCCACTGAAGCTGGACTTGACGAACGGGCCAACGATCTCTGGATTGGTCATGGTGCTTCCTCTGGTCATCGGGGTCACAGCCCATCCGCAATCTGCTGAATGAGCGCCAAGGAGTCAGCCGGGCTGAGAGCGCCGGCCCGCAGGTGGTCGAACGCACCGGAGAAGGCTTCAACCTCACCGGGCTTGTCCATGAAGAGCGTGCCGGTCAGATTCTCGACGTAGGCAACGCTGCCGTCGTTGCCGGGAAAGTCGAACAGCACGAAGGAGCTGTGGACGCCAGCATGGGCCCCGGCCGCGAACGGCAGCACCTGCAAGGTGACGTTCGACAGCTGGGTGAGCTGTGCCAGGTGTTGGAGCTGTTCGGCCATGACAGCAGCGCCACCGACAAGCTGGCGGATGGCGCCCTCGGTGACGATCATCCAGAGCTTCGGCGGATGCACATTGTCCAGAATGATCTTTTGTCGGTCGGTCCGCACCTTGATGAGCGAGTCGACGTGGCCAGGATCAAGTACAGCCGGCCCGGCGGTGGTGACGTGACGGATGTAGTCCGGCGTCTGAGCCAAGCCCGGCAGGATCATGCCTTGGAAGGTACGGATGCTGGTAGCCGACGCTTCCAGGGCAATGAAGTCTCGGTACTCCCGTGGCAGGGCGTCCTCGTAGGCCAGCCACCAACCTTGGGTACGGGCATCCTTGGCGGCCTGGACGAAGTTCTCGACCTCCGCGGGGTCGGTAACGCCGTACATGGCCAGCATGGCCTTGAGGTCAGTGCGGGCTACGCGCACCTCGCCGCTCTCGATGCGGCTGACCTTGGCCTGGGAGAAGCCCAGCTCTGAGGCAACCGCTTCGGCCGTCAGGTTGGCCTTGCGTCGGAGTTGGCGCAGGTCTGCCCCCAGGCGGCGGCTGCGGATGGTCTGGGCCATGGCTCTCCTTGTCGATGTAGCTGTCAGTCTGCCCGGTAGGCCATGCATAACGCTAGCAAGTAAATCTGCATACTTGCAGATTGGGACTTGCACATGGCGTAGTTGCATGGCTACCGTAGGGGCAGTTGGTAACGCCCCGTCAGACGCCTTGTGGCGCTTGCGGTGGGGCCAACTCCCTTGCAGGCAGCCATTTTTCCAGCCTGCCAACCCAAGCACCGTGAGGTGATCTCTGGTGACGAACGACCGAACATCCTTTGGGTTCCCCTGTACCGCCGAGTCAGTGCCGGAAGCCCGCAGGGCAGTACGGCACACCGTCCTACGCTGGGGCATCCCTGAGGAGACCGTCGACACAGCCGAGTTGCTGGTCAGTGAGCTGGTGACCAACGTCGTGCTGCATGCCCACGGCAGCCGCACCTACCGCATCGTCTGCCAACTGCGGCAGGAGCTGCTGACGGTGACCGTCATTGACCACGGGCGCGGAGTTCCGAAGCGCCGTAATAGCCCGGATGACGCCACCTCCGGCCGCGGACTGTTCCTCGTCGAGCAACTGGCTGACGACTGGGGCACGCGCGGCGTACTCCGCGGCAAGGCCACGTTCTTTGTGCTCAAGGTGCCCGAAAGGACACTGGCGGCGGGCGAGTTGGCCACAAGGAGGTTTCCTGGTGGGCGACAGCTCCGATACGACCCCGGGGTTACGGATGCCGATCTGCCCCACGGACTCCGGCATGTACCGTCTGGACTTCGGCCCGGAGGGTGAACGCCGCGAACTGCTCACCACCGCCCAGCTCATGACGCTCGTCATTGAAGCCGCCCGCGAACTGGGCTTGGCACTCACCGCACCGCCGCGTTCCCCCTGATCGGGAACGTCAGTACTAACCCATGGCGACCGAATCGGGTCAGGGTCGCACCCAGAAGTCCAACCACCGCAGGAAGGCACAGCCATGCCCAAAGCCGACACCCACAGCGACCCGCTCAAGGAAGCAGCCGACGCTGCCCAGGAGCTGGCCGACGCCTTGAAGCTGGCGGAGTTCACACTGCCCTCGCTCCGTCGTGACTTCCCAGTGGCCGGAAGGCCGTTGGTCCAACTCGGCGGTGCTCCCGCAGACTTGGTGCGCCAGCTGGCAGCCTGGGTGCGGGAGCGAGCATGAGCCGCCAATGGGTCCGCGTCGTGAAGATGACCACCGTCCCGACCCGGATGCCGCGCCACCGGTTGTCGGAAGCGCAGTGCATCTCCCCACGAGTCTTCTGGTGAAGCCGGTGTGGCTGAGTAGCCAGAGCTGTGGTGTCTCCAGCATGCTGGCCGAACCCAAGATCTCGGCTACGAGTCGGTGTTCACCAGAAGACTCGTGGGGAGCCGAGGGTGGACATTCGGTGGACCTGCGGCACCGCCGTCGAGACGACCGCCCTTCATTGCTAGCATCCGACGACCATGAGAAAATGGAACCATGCAATGGAGCATGGAATGAAGAATCGCGTTGACTGGACGGACGAGCGACTCAGCTCAAGTGTCTATGAGGACATGGTGGCCGTGCTCATTAGTCGGCTTCATCCTGAGGCTCAGCGAATTGATGGCGCCGGCGGGGATGGCGGCAAAGATGTACAACTTCCACTACCTACGGGGTTGGAAATCTTTGAGCTAAAGAGCTTCACTGGGCGCGTCGGCAAAAGTCAACGAGATCAAATCAAGCGATCACTCAAGCGAGCCGCAACTCACAACCCGGTTGTATGGTACTTGGTGGTCCCTATCGACCATAACGATGCCGAACTCAAGTGGTTTGACGGATTGACGAGCCCCTACTCGTTTGATTGCTACTGGCGAGGCAAGACTTGGCTCGATGGAAAGATGGCTAAACATCCAGACCTGCCTCGCTACTATCTTGAGGGCAGTAAGGACGAGATCTTTCGTCTCCTGAAGGAGATCAATAGTGAGCAAGCCGGTCTTACTCAAGGGGTACCGGATCTCGTTGAACGCGTCCGAGTTCTCAAGGACCGACTCAACGACCTCGACCCGCATTACTCCTTCGGTTTCTCAGTTACCCCCGACGGAGCTGTAAATGTTACGGTCGCACCTCGTTATCCAGGCGCAGAGAATGACCGCCCCATCACAATCGGCGGATCCTTTCATTTCCCCGAAACGGTAGTGGGGAGAGCGGTCGCTCAAGCCCTCGAAGACACCTTCAATTACGGGACGTCGAGCGTCATCCCGGCCGAGTACATCCAACGACTAGACATCGACGCGCCAGTTGGCCTAGGAAGCAACTTCGAGGGCGGAGAGCTGCGCTTGGAGGCGGTCGTCAACACTCCCCCAGAAGATCTTCGCGTAGTATTTCGCATCCAAGATGAGCGCGGCCTAATTGCCGCCCAGATGCCTTTCATGGCTACGGAAAGCACAGTAGGGCAACGCGGGGGCATGCTGAAACTCTCAGATCTCAACTCCATTGTGTCCATTCAAGCGCGAATCGACGCGCAGGAGCACCGGATCAATCTTCACTACGAACACCGTGATCCGCCTGGTTCGCTCCCCGGAAAGCTGCTACCAGCGGCGATCTTCTTTCGTGAGATGAAGCCTGGGCGCCATCTTGTCATGCTGGTGAATGGAAAAGAGATTGGGCCACCGATTGCCATCTCGGAGAGCGGGACTGAGAAGTACGCCCAACATGCAGCACTCCTTAAACTAATCGACGATGTTCAACGAAGCAGTGGCGTTTATTTCCCTATGCCAAGCACTCTGACTAGCGATGAGGTCGAAGCCCTCCAAGAAGCCCATGCCTACCTGACGCGCGAAGAATTCTCAGGCGAGTGGACAACGCTACGAATCGAAACGACCCCCGAGGGACTGACGCGATTCCAGGAGCAATTCAGAGAGGGAGAGGTTCGCGACATGTGGTTCACTGAGCCCCTGGTCGTAGAACTCGGTGGAGACTCCTACTTCCTCGGCATTGCCAGGAAGAATCTCGCGACCGCCCGCATCGTTGAAGTGGCCGAAGCTGCCGGAGAGACCAGCCCGCCTGCGATCATTCTGAGGCCGGGATCGGACTCAACTGTCACGGTAACCATGCTCTCCACCGAGGAACAAGGAGTAGAACTCCCTCCCGCTGCAAGCTAACCGCTTCGACCCATATCCGTAATTGGCTCGCTCGCGTCCACCTCCTCGGTCACCATGGATGCCATGCCGAAGGATGAAGCCCTAGAGCGCGAGGACGCCGTACTCAAGCTCGTCTGCGACGGGCTGAGTAACGAACGGCGCACCCTTACAGTCGTCGGCCGCCCCGACAATGAGAAGCACGCCCTGACCGTGGACGCCTTGATCGAGGTCACGGAGGGAGGTGCCTCCCGTACCTGGGCGGCAGACATTGCCTTGGCCTCCAAGAAGTTCGACAGGCAGATCCCAGCGGCCATGAAGCAGCTCGAAGACAACCTCCTGCCGCGCCTGGAGGAGCTGGCCGCCAAGTTCGACCGTGCGGTGATGGTGGGCTGCAAGCCGTTCGTCAGGTCAGACCGACATACCCGCAACGGATGGAACGCCCTGATGCGCGAGTACGAGGAGAACATCTTCGTCCGAGTCGCAGTCGCTGCGGTCCGGCCGACGGGGATGTGGCATGACTCCGAGGTCAGCATCAGCTGGCAGGGGCCTGGCTCATCATTCTGGGAGGGCCGCCGCGTTCTGCTGAGCTATCACGATCCCAAGATCGAAGAGGGATTCCGTTTCTCCCCCGCCGTCGAGAAGAAGCTCCAGGTGCAACTTGCCCGGGCCCAAGCCGCCGGGTACCCCACCATCCTGATCCTCGACCAGAAACCGCCCACCTATGTGCGGTGGACCATCAACAGCGAGCCGACGCCCTACGACATCGGCTGTGGGTTGGCCTTCGCTACGTCCTGGCTCAAGGGGAAGCTCGATGTTGGAGTGTTGGTTCAGTCTGACGATAGCGTGCACGTGGTGTACGGCTCCTTGAGCGCACTGGCGGAACCGGAGGAGACGTAGATCCTGTCTGAGCCAAGGTGACGCTTGGTCAGCCAGACTCAGTCAGCCCTAAAGCGCGTCACTCGCTCTCCAGCTCCCACACGAACGTCACCCCAGACCGTGGCCAGACCCACCCGTCGAAGCTGACCTCAACGGCTGGTGTCGGTACTGATGCTGGCGTCTGGGACAACCGGCTCGGCGTCGCGCTGGCGATGAAGGGCAGGGTGTTCACCGAGCGGATGCCGCAGCCGCCGTAGCGTAGGGCAATCTTCAAGCCCTTGGTAGATGTCCCGACGTTGAGGTACAGCAGATGACCGTGTTGCCGGACGAGCACGCGGTAGGTGTAGGAAACCGTCACCTCGCGAGGTGACGACGAGGGCCCACCTTCGTCGTCAGAGGGCCGGCCGGATGGTGTGACGGTGAAGCTCTGCCCGCGGTTGCGCTTCGAGCGGCGGATCACTTGGTCCCGACCGTCCACCGTGAACTGCAGCAACTCAAAGGCTTCGGTAGAACCACCGTGCAGATCACCGACGGGCTTGAAGTACCAAACCAGTCCTGACTGTGGGTCCAGGAGTAGATCCCGGTACTCCTGTTGGTCGCTGGTAGCGGAGAAGCGCATCTCGGGCCTGGTGGGCACGACCCGATAGTCGTGGCGAACTGTGGCTACGAACATAGCTGGCTCGTCCTTGCCGCCATCCCAAGGCGCCAGATCCACCGTGATGATGCAGTTCTTCCGTCGCTCCGGCGACTGGATGACTTGCTGCCGTATGTCGGCGTAGACATCCGCGGCCAGGCCGCTGTCACCGAGCTGGAGAGCCAACGCGTTCCGGGTGATCTGGTCGAGGGTCTTGTCGTTGGTCACCCGGGCAAGGTCCTCGGCGTTGAACGCGAAGCCGTCAATGACGGCATCGCGAATGCTCGGTACTTCTTCCTTCACGACACGGTGGAAGAGCCGGACGGTGCGGGCGTCAGCCACCTCGCCCGTGAAGTACTGCCAGGCGACAGCCAACAGCCCGGTGGTGAACAGTCCCGACCCGATGTCGCTGACCGGCAGGTTGTGGAGCCCCGACCAGTTCGGCTGGCCGGCAGCCCAGTGAGCTAAGAACAGCAGACCCAGACCGACCACTGTCAGAAGCATCGCCAGGATGGTGAGCTTGGCCTTGTAGAGACGGTGAAGCAGATCTTGCATTACAAGATCAAGTATATCAAATGTAGCTTTTGATCCAAGACCTTTCTGGTCGGCCGGGAAAGACGAACGAACCCCGGGAGCAGCTGTCTCCCGGGGTTCCTACTTGCATGGGCGGCGACAGGAGGTCGCCGCGGTGCGGGTGGGGTCAGCCTCCGCCGCCACCGTCACCATTCGTGAGTCCGATGCGCATACTCCACCTCCCCTCGGGGGGCCATGGCCAGCACGAAGAATCGTGCTGGAACCAGGTCGAATCCGGCAACTCCAACGATATCCGATGTTGGGATATTTGCATAGCTGGCAGTCCGCTGGTGCGGTGGACAAGTCGATCTATTCCGCCGAGTACCTGCGGCTTTGTGTTCTACTCCGGGACCTGCGCCGCGAAGCAGGCTTGACGCAGGTTCAGGTTGCCGCGGCACTCGACGAGCCACAGTCATTCGTAAGCAAGTACGAATCCGGGGAACGACGGCTCGACGTCATCGAGCTGGGTCACGTAGCCAAGGCGCTTGGCGTGACGATCCAGAAAGTGTTGGAGCGGCTGGAGGGCTGAAGCCACTTTCACCAAGATTCCCTGTCATTGCGTTGCTTGATGCTCTCGTAGAGAACGGCCATGCCTGTGATGACGGCAACAACTACCGTCAGGCATCCGGCAGCAACCAAGACTCCTCTTGGTGCCACAGCGCCACCAATGCAGAGATCCACTCGCCAAACGATGCCCTCGGCCCCCAGAGCGCTACCGGCGTGTAGCTTCCGGCGCCCAGGCCGACGGAGGCCCCCGATCGGTCGACATAAGAATGAGCTCCGCATCTCGTGGCACAGGGAGATCCGCGCCGACAGTGGTAGCCCTGTCAGCTGCGGTTCGACAGGGTTCCGAACGGCAGTGCTCACCGGATCTGCTGGTTCCGCCCGTCCCGAAGCGGCGCAGACTCTCGGGGAGCGTCCCTTCGGTGATTTTGTCTGGGGCGGTCACTGGCACACCCGTTGCCGGCGCTGGCAACCCCGCGCCACGGCGTGGCCGATCCCGCGCAAGCCCGGTGATGATCGCACTCCGCCGCTTCGCTCCCATGGCGTCCGAAGTAGGTGATGCTGTGTCATAGGTCCTGCGACAGCCGGAAAACGGGCGGAATCCAAGGCGTTCGAGGGAAGCACTGAGGAACGGACGTATCCCTGTCGCGAACAACGCACGAGACATCTTGCGCTCTGTCAGACTCAAGGAGCCAAAGGGGGACCCATGAGTGCATCACTCCGGTGGCTGATCGCAGTGATCAGCACCGTGCTCGCGTTCGTCGCCAGCTTTGTCATCATGCGACTCGTGGTCTGGCAGTGGATCCACACGGATGATGCGAACCGCTATGTCTTCGCGACCACAGCTGGCATGGTCGTGGCCAGTGCCGTGCTCGCAGCCACCGCCTCGTGGGCGGAGCGAGAGCGGCGACGCAGCAAGGAGCCAGCTGCGCGGGAGGCCCGGATTGAGAATCAGTTCAACGGGAAGATCACGGGCAACGTGGCACCCCACGGCCGCATCTACGTGAATCCCGACAAGAAGGCCAAGAAGAAGTGACGGAGGCCGATACCTCCAGCAGCGGCGCGGATTCGGCGGGGAGAATACATGGCAAAGCGTGACCCGTCCAAGCAAAAGATCCAGTCGCAATTCAACGGGGACATTAAAGGCCCGGTGGCCCCGCATGGAACGATCAATATCTATTCCGGCTGGCGTCCTCTCGTCATCCTCTCGCTTGCGGTCGTAGTGGCATTGTCAATTGCACTGGCACTGTGGATGCAGTCGGGGTCATCTGGCTCGGCGACAACAGGGGACACAGCCACTGGATCTCACCCTGCGGCTGTCACTCCCGCCAACCTGAAGGTTTTGGTAGACACCGATCCATTTCATGCTAGCTCGCCCGATATGATGGAAGTATATGGTCGGCACCAAGAATGGCTGCTTCCTGCCGGGCAAACAGTTGTGGGGGATCCGGGAATTGTTGCCGAGAACTTCTATAAGTTCGCAGAGTCATACCACGGCGTTGCTGTAGGAAGGTTGGTTTTTGGCGTCACCATCCAGAACCTCGCGGGTGGTGATGTCTATCTGCGGAGCATGGAAGTGACTAATCTTGTCTGTGGCGCTCCGATGAAAGGAATCAGAATCTTTGAGGGTGGTGGAGCTGATCCGCTCGAGCCACGCGCAATAGTTATCGACCTCGACGCGAAACGGCCAACCCCATTGTATTATCCGAAGACTGTGAACCTTGATCCTGCCCTGTCAACGCCGAAGCCATTCGGATTCCCAGTGCCGGGTAATGATACTGTGCAGTTTGATATCGCCGCCCTACTAATGAAGAGTCAGCGTAGCTGTAGCTTTGAATTGGCGATAAATGCTGTGATTAATGGTGAGTCTCGGACTGTACCAATCACGGATGCAGGTAAGCCATTCAAGGTAGTCGGGAACCTAAATGACACCTTTTGGATGTACAACGGTGGCGGCGGTCCAACTACTTGGTCAGGAGGGACCGTCTCCAAGCCTGGAATCAGGAGCCCAAGCCAGGCGCTGACCGTAACTGATCCGTGAGCAAAAAAGTGGAAAACCCAAAGGCGATCCCGAATGCAAGATGGCGCTCTTGGCGAGGGCATATCCTGGTCGTTAAATGCTATATAGATACTCAATCAGGATCAACGAAAGGTGGCAACGACATCAATGTTACGACTAAGGTCACTCGCAATTGTGAGCATGTGCGCATCCGTCATGGGTGTAGCCGCTTGTAGTTCACCGCCAAAACCAACGACTGTTGTGAAGATCGCACCCTTGGATGCTTCTGGCAAAGTCGGTACGGGCTACTCGGTGACCCGCATGGCGGGGGATATCAGCTGTTACGTCCCATCTCCTTCAGCGGTTGCCGCCGATATTGTCTCCTGCGGCAGTGCTGCGGACGGGGCGGATGTGTGCTGGGTGAAATCAGACCGTGTCACGGTACTTTGTGGTGTGTCTCCCTGGGTGATGACGCTTCGAGAGTTCACTTTAACGGACTCGATCAAGGAAATGAAGCCAGGGGCCGATCCATTGCCCTGGGCGATGGAGCTCGACGGAGGTGACAAGTGTACGCGTCGAATCGGCGGAGCTGTAGATACGCTGCCCTTTGGTCTTATTCCTGCGTATTACTGCCAGGATCCTAATCACATCATTGTTGTCGACGTCGACGGAAAGTTGTTTGACAAGTCCTCGGGAAAGTGGACTGTACAGACTGCGAACGTATCCGAGGCTGTGAAAAGCGGAAGCCGTTACAAGCTCCCGCCCCGGAAAACCGTTGCCACGGTGTATTTCGCTGGCTGATCGTTACACCTACCCGACGAAGCTGCCCACCTATTTGGTCTCACCAGCTGAGAATGCTTCGACCTGTGCGGCGTCGTCGCCAAAAAACGAACCGAATGACGTCAGGATGCGCGGAAGTCGAGCCAGAGCCGCGCCGACACAGCCATCGACTTCTGCCACTCGACATCGGGACTGTTTGCGGCGATCTCCTCCCACATCACCGCATTGGCCCCAGCGAAGGCCGTCATCGTTGATCGTGGCGCATCCCGCCAGGCCGGCAGCCGGGCTGCCCATTCCTCAGCCATCTGCGGCGTGTGTCCGGCGTCGATCAGGCGGATGACCCAGACTGCCGGATCGACCCAGGCCGCGCCTTTTGTCGGCCAAGCCCAGTCGATGAGGTGCGCCATGCCGCTGTCCTGGTCGTCGACCAGGACGTTGTGCGGAGCCATGTCGGTATGGAGCAGCGCATCCCCGGCGAACAGCTCGGGCTCGTCGGTATAGGCCGCGTAGCGCCCTGCGCAGTCCAACAGTGGAATGTCCGGGCAGTCGGTGGCGGCCAGCTCCTCCAGGGCGACGACGACGATGGGGAGGTCAGGGGAGCCGGGCGCGTAGTCGGCGATCCGTCCCTCGACCAGCTGGAAGCCGAGCAGGTCCCAGCCGCCGGCCTGGACGTGCCACAGGAGCCTTGGAGCAGACGCCGGGAGGTGCGCGTTGATCCCTGCTTCGCGCGCCTGCGTCTTCGCCTGGGGATGGTCGAGGAGGATGCCCTTCACGAACACCGGACCGGTTTGGGTGTATAGCTTCACCGCCAGGCCGGAATTGGCCCCGGTGGAGACGTTGGCTGCTGCCAGCACAGGGCCGGTGCACTCCTGGACGGCGGACCGAGCCAGGCGGGGAAGGTCATGCCAGGCGATACGCGGCATGGACACGGCTAAGGCTCCTGAGCATGGGGCGGAGAGTCCCGGCCCAAGGTACAGACCGGGACATCCCTCTTACGAGTACGGGTTGGCGTCGCTGGACGAGCAGGAGCACATGGCGACTTCGAGGACCTCGTCCAGGTCGCCGACGAACGCGATCTCCTCGTCGCCGAGGGGACGCTCGGTGAGTTCAAGCAGGAGCGGCATGGTTCACCTCCCTCCGTGCTGGCAGTAGGTATCGAGCGGGGCCTTCGCCTCCTGGTAGAGCTTGGCCAGCGGCCGGCAGGTGTAGCAGCTGCCGGACAGCGTGCAGCCGGAGCAGCCACCGGTGCGAAGTTGAAGGGAGTCGGCGACGTAGCCGAGCTGCCGCAAGCCGTCGAGGCCCTGGGTGATCAGGTCGAACTGGGGATCACGGCCGACCTTGCAGATCGAGGCTTTGCCCCAGGGATCGGAGTGGAAGAAGGTGTGCCCGGCGTTGCAGCCCTTGAACGGTTCCCGCTTGACGACGAACTTGGCCGCCTGGGTTCCGAGCCGTTCGCCGCCGCCCTCGATGGTCGGGCTCATGCTGGTGAACACCTGGTGCGGGAAGCCGTAGCTGTCGGCCAGGGCCTCCATGGCCTCGATCTCGTGGACGTTGCGCTCGGCTACCACGATGTTCAGCTTGAGCGACAGCCCCGCTTCCTTTGCGGCGTCCAGGCCCTTGATGAACCGGCCGAAGGCACCACGGTTACGGGTCAACCCGTCGTAGGTCTCGGCGGTGGCGCCGTAGACGCTGACCGCGATGAGGTACGGCCGGTGCCGGGTCAATATCTCGATGATCCGGGGCTTGCTCAGTTGGCTGCCGTTGCTGGAGATCGAGACCATCATGCCGAGCTGGTTGGCGTACTCGTAGGCCGCGGGGAAGTCCCGGTCGATGAGCGGTTCGCCGCCGGTGATCTGGAGCCACAGGGCGCCGGAGTCACGCATGACGGTCAACAGATTGACCTTGTTCTCCCAGGTCAATCCCTCGAACCGCTTGAGCCCCAGGTAGCAGTGCTCACAGTCGTAGTCGCAGCCCTTGTTGATCTCCCACGACGCCCGGCCGTAGGCCAGAGGAGCCGGTTCCCGGACCATGACTGAGGTCAGTTTCTCGATGCCCCAGGCCTTCCGGGCGGCATCGGCCAGCCACTGCGGCACCACAGCTGGATTGGATCGGAGTTCCTCGAACCGGCCCTTGCCGATCTTCATGCCGTTGGTGGACCCGGGACGGACGACAAGGAAGTGATCCAGGAACGGACTCGCGATCAGCTGGTGCATGTCGCCTCCATGGACGGTACGTATGGAGCCCTGCCCCTGTAGGTACTTGCTTCCGACGGGGGAGCCGGTGGTATCACCGACAGGGGCGGGGAATCTATGGCCGCCAGGCTCCGGGCTTGGCGAGCGCCGTAGAACGCCTGGGCGATGCCCTGGGAGCGGGCCCAGCGGCGTTCGTCGATGACCATCAGTTGGCGACCTTCCGCTGCGACAGAGTCGGAACACTCCCGCGGTGCAGCGGACACTGGCACGGCGGGAGGGCATCCGAAATGGTGTAGCTGGAGACGGGGGCGACCACATGCCGGGGCACCAGCTCGGTGACGTCTTTGGCGGTGACCTCGTAAACCCGCAGCGTCATCGCCATGGCCGTCCCCAGCCGGCCTGTCTCTGCTTCATTGACGCCCCACCCCTCTCTGCTGACGGCATGTCAATGACCGTACGAGTGGGCGAAAGCAGGGGTCTACGAACTTGCAGGGGCTTGCAGATTTTCACCCAAGGGCGTCGACGGCAGCCGTGATCAGGGCTCGGGCCGCGGCGCCGTGGACCGCCAGTTCGGCCAGCTCGGAGAAGGCCTGGACGTACAGATCGATCTCGCCCGGCTGCGTGATGGTCAAGTAGCCGGAGACCAGCTCGACGTTGACCTGCGCCGTGTCGTAGAGCCAGAAGCCTTCGACTGGTAGCCGTGTGCGGTCAGGTCTCATGGGGATGACCCCCAGGCTGACGTTGGGCAGGGAGCCGACGGTCAGCAAGTGTCCGAGTTGGCCGGCCATGACCTCGGTGCCGCCGATGCCGCTGCGCAGGACAGATTCCTCGATGAGGAACGCGAAGCGCTGGTCACCATGCAGAATGCGCTGCCGTTCCATCCGGACAGACACCGCCGCCTCGACGTCGTCCACGGCGACCCGGCTTTGCTGAACGGCTCGCAGTACGGCGGTCGTGTAGCCCCGGGTCTGGATCATCCCGGGGACCAACCAAGAGGAGTAGGAACGGAAGCGCCGAGTGCGCTCGTACAGCGGCAGGACGGACTCCTGGGCTTGCTTGAGCCCGGCCCGTTCCATCCGGTGCCACTCGATGAACATGCCGTTCACCGCGCGCAGAGAAGCGACGAGGTCGGCTGTCTGGCCCTCGGCTCCGCAGGCCGTGCACCAAGCCCGGATGTCGGCCGGTGACGGTGATGTCTTGGCGTGCTCGATACGGGAGACCTTGGACTCGCTCCAACCGCAGCGGGCCGCCAATGCCCGCCCGGTCAGGCCGGCGTCATCGCGGATCTCGCCCAGGCGCGCACCGAGAGCCTGGCGGGCTTGCTGGACGCTGGAGGAAGACGAGGCGGGCATGGTGTGCGTCTATCAGACCGGTCGGTACTCCTGGTGCGGGATCGCACGTTCCCAGACGGCCTCGAACGCCGAGGCACAGTGCTTCACCAGTGCCGGATCCGTCAGGATCTCTTCACCGAGCTCGGCCAGCTGACCGTCCCCGGTGAAGTGGTGGAAGTGCACGATCTCGTCGTCGAAGACCCAGAAGTCCAATCCGGGTAGCGACAGGTCCTTCGTGTCTCGACGCGGCAGCCATCGGACTTGCTCACCCGCGGCCAGGTTGCCGTAGGTGAGGTCGTGCTCGTACCAGACGTAGTCGTGCAGCGGCTCAGAGACGATCCGGGCGCGGCGAACCACCACCCCGCGGCCCACAGCCTCGGCGACGGCTTCATGCCAGCCGTGCCACCACGAGGCGCGGTCCTTGCGGTCGAGGCGCTTGCCGTGCTGCCAGGCGATGAACTCGGGGTCGTCCAGCATGTAGCTGTCGCGCATCTCCAGATGCACCGCCGACCGCTGGGCCCTGGCCAGCGCCTCACGTACCGGTGTTGCCACGTCCTGTTTCTCCATCGGGTCGGGGGATGAACTGAAGCATGTTCGCGGGCAGCCGGATGACGGTCTCGTGCTCGGGGATGTCCGTGGTGTGGCCCGGTACCGAGCCGACGTCCTGGGCCTCCTTGACGGTTGCCTCGTCCGCCTTCCACGACTGGATGATCAGGTCGCCCGTCGCCTCGTCCTGCCAGATGGTGGGGGACTGGTCGGAGGGCGTGTTCGGCCAGATACCCAAGAACCGTAGAGCCATGAGTGCCTCCGCTGTCGAGAGGGTTGCTGCTACTTGCACGACCATCACCCGGAAGACGTACGGGGTCAAGGGTGCCCACGGGGTACGTCCGAGGCGGAACCGCCAACTCAGCCCCAGCCAGGGCATGTTGTTTCGACCGAACCTGACGGCGCGTAGATGTGTGGGATGGCGTTCGTGTGGGTGCTGAAGGCGGAGATAAATGGTACTAACGAGTAGAACGGAATGTGCTATTCCATATTAGAGAAGGCCTGATCGGACGGCGTTAGATAGTAACCGGTTTAGACCATACCTTGATCACATAGCACGGATTGTGCCGTTGTCAGTTCGTCCGGCTAATCTGTGCACATCGTCGCTATCCAGGGTGTGACCGTACATCCTGGCGAGTGGTCCGGATTTATGGCAGCCCCTGCGTGGCTGGCGATCACGAGATGAGGCGACCTTCCTTCTTGATCATTACCATTGAAACGCGCATACTCATCACGAATAGCTTAAAGGAGAATTTCCACTGTGACTGCGCTCGAAGAGAAGTTGGCTCGCTACACGGCGCCATCCAGTGCTACCGAGCAGGATAAGCAAGAGCGCGCCGAGCGCATGGTTCGGAGTGCACTGGATGGATGGTCGGGCCTGTCTGGCATTCAGGTGCGCTATCTGCTTAAGGGCTCCTACAAGAACAACACCAACGTGCGCGCCGATAGCGATGTCGATATTGCCGTGATTCATCAAGGCTTCTACTATTACAACGACAGTGCCCTCTATGCGGCCGACAAGATTAAGTCTTCGGGTGTTTCCGGTTTTCACTATTCTGGCCTTGACTGGCGAAGCGAACTGGAGCGAGCATTGCGCATCAAGTTCGGCACCGATTGTGACACAAGCGGAAACACGGCAATCGAAATCCACGAAAACGGAGGGCGTGTTAGTGCAGATGTAGTCCCGTCCTTCGAGCATCGTCACTATTACTACGACATCATGGGCAAGGTAACGTTCCGTTCTGGCACGACGACTCCAAGGAAGGGCGGCGCCGATTGGGCGATTAATTACCCAGAACAGCAGTACGAAAATGGAGTCGCCAAGAACGATCGTACTGGGAGACGCTATAAGCAGCTGGTTCGGATTCTGAAGCGTGTAGAGAATGACCTCGTGGCCACTGGCGCGATCTCTCCATTGCCAAGCTACTTCATGGAGTGTCTGGTCTACCGTGTACCGGATGGGAAATTCGGACATGCTGGCGACACGCCGCTCACCTCTGATCTGAGCGCAGCTATCAAGTATATCTGGAATGCCACAGCGCCAGGGGCTGATGCGATCAACTGGCACGAGCCGAATGGGATCAAGCCCTTGTTTGGCGATGGGCAAAAGTGGGCGTTGGAAGATGCTCACAATCTTGCTCTTAAGGCGTGGCAGCACCTGGAGTTGAAGTAGTGGCGAACATCAGGCAGCAAGTATCGATTGGCATTGCCGCCCTAGTGTGGCTTGTGCTCGCGCTCCTTACAGGGCAGAATTTGTCTCCAACCCCACTCAAGATCTACTCAATCGCCGGCACGGCAGCTACGATTGTCTTCCTTTTTTGGGACCGTTTCATCTGGCGATGGAAAGCTGTCCGGTTTTTTACTGGCGTTCCTCTTGTCCATGGAACATGGCGCGGTGAGCTGATCTCGTCGTATATCCGGCCGGACGGTACTGCGGTAGCACCTATCCCAACTATCCTTTTTGTTTCTCAGACCGCCTCGAATGTCACGGTAACCCTGTTCACCGGTGAGTCCAAGTCTGTTTCCGAGAACGCCAAACTTGCCTGTGACCCGGATGGTCGCTGGCGCTTGACGTGGCAGTATGTCAATAATCCTCGCCCCGCCGTCCGGGGGCGTAGCGAACGGCACCACGGCGCGGCAGAGACGTACCTGGGTACGCAAGCCGGCGAAGGATTGGAAGGTGAATACTTCACTGACCGCAAGACTGACGGTGAGTTGATATTTAAGGAGTGGAGTCCGAAGCGCTACGGCAATGCCGAATCTGGCTTGGCCGGGACGGACTTCAAGGACGCGCAACCATTTGCCCGGGAAAGCTAGCAGATTTTAGCGAGGCCAGTACATGCAGGGGCGCTCGATCAGGCAGTTCATGTGGAGATTTCAAGATTCATTTTGCGGATCGGTAGGGATTGGGGCAGGGATTGCGCTTAAGGCGATCGGATTCTTTGGCGAGCCCAAGGTCTTGCTTGTGGGGTTTCAAATTGCTGGAGACCACGAGTTTTCAGTATGTATCGAGCCTGAGACTGGCCCGTATGTTCCAACCGATCTCTCTGATGTAGTCAGACGAGGAGCAGAGCTATACGCAGAGCATCCTGAAAGTAGCATGTGGGATTCAGTCCCCCACGTGCATGAACAGCGACATCAGCGGTTGCGTGATCGGATGCGAGCTAAGGCGCTTGAAGAAGCCTTCGCTTTGATGCCGGGAGAAGAGGATAGGGCCTTCTTTTCTAGCGGCTCTGTGCGGGTCGGGGACTACGAGATCCATATTGTTCTTAGCGTCGACAGGGGGGAGCTAGAGCGCGTTCCTCAAATTTCTACTGAGGAGGTCGATCGATTCGTTGTCTTCCGCTCCCTTGTACATGCCGTTATCAGCGAGGTTTTGAGACGCGCTTCTCGCGCCTTGTATATTCCAGATATTGGATCGGGCGTTCTCTCTGAAAGTATAGACGAGATCGTGCGCAGTGCGACTGAAGATATGATGCGGACAGTCTTGTATTGTGCTCATTTTATGTTTGGCGGCGGAAATCATCTGTTGATGAGCAGCATCTCCGCGTTGCCCTACGAGGGACGTTCTGGGTCGGGGAGGATCGTCATCTCGCGGGATGATGATCCGGCGGTAGAGGTTCTCTTTAGACTGTGCGAGCCAGTTAGAGTGGACAACGTGCCAGCAGTCAGGAAGCTTCTGGAGGCGAGCGGACCTGAGGCCGATCTACTGTCCCATGGAGACTCGATCTATGGGTTCGGAACCGTAACTCCTGATTATGATGTCCAAAGTGAGACCGTATTCGTTATTAGCATTACGGGGCGCGGTGTCTGGGAACTTTCACATGCTGGCAAAGTACTGTTGACCGTTCGAGACGGAGTTCCACGTTTGCCGTCGCGGGTGCTTGACGAGGAATACTTTCGGGATCTCGTCGATCGCCTATTTCCGGATGCGGATATTCAAGCACTGCTTGATGCTGCTCACGCGGCCGGGGATCACAGGCATGGAGCAATGCTTATCATTTCAGGTGACGCCCCTGGAGAAGCTAACCGACTCTCGCCGCAGTCGTGGTCCATTGAGCCGACATTTCTGAGCCCTGACTTGTTGACTCAGATGACGGACATGGATGGTGCAGTCCTTATAGATCCACAGGGCAGATGCCATGCCATCGGTGTGATTCTTGACGGCATGGCGCGCGGAAAGGGCGACCCAGCTCGCGGCAGTCGGTACAATAATGCTATTCGATACTTGGGTAGCGAGCCGCCCACAACGATTGTTATCGTCTACAGTGCGGATGGTGGAATCAATATCTTGCCGAAGCTACATCCTCGGATTGGCAGGAACATCGTCATCAACGCCGTAGAGCGTTACCTTAGCGCTGCTTCAACGGATCCTATGGATATACGGGAGGCAAGCAAGGCGTGGGATGCGGTGAGATCATTGCGTTTCTATTTGTCGGATGGCCAGTGTGAAGCGCTCAATCAAGCGCGTGCAGGGGTCGACGAATGGGAGAGGAACAACCTTGAGCTTTGGATGGTTAGGTCCGATCTCCAGGCGGATCCAGACATGGATGACAGCTATTGGCTTTAGAGAACGCGAGCGCTGGACAGCCCGCCATAGTCTCCTGCTGTTGAAATCTACAAGAGAAATCCTATGCAGGCCGCCCGCGGATTCTGCTGAGAAATTTACTCCGTTCCCTTCGGCTGCCGACCGCTTCGCTTTACGGGCTCTGCTTCGGGGGAAGCTTCACCCGTAGTGGTCGCCTCGCCGATTTTCTTGCCCAGGATTCCCGCGATGGTGTTACGTCGGTCTTGGAGCCTGCGCTCCTCGGCGTCTATCTCCTCCATGGCCTTCTTGCTAATTGTCTCATCGGCGAGGGTCTTGGTCACCCAGTCATTGAGTGCTTCTACGCCAAGGTCATTGACGCTCTGGCCGGTGATCCCGCGCAGCGCCTCCAGTTGCTCTCGGAGGCTTGGATCAACGCGCACTGCGAAGACCACGGGTTTACGCTCCTCCTCGGAGAGTGACACTTGTGGCTGCATTTCTGGTTGTTGCTCATTCATTCAAACCTCCCTCCTTATTTTGATGCACAGCCTTTATTTATAGCTCAAGGCTTATTGAGTTTCAAGGCATTTGAAATCCCTTGGAAGGGGAGCGCCCCGCTCGCCGGCCGGAGCCGTGAGGCAAAACGGGGTGCTGCTGTCCGTGCTTGCTAGGGTCGCTCCTGCCCGTTCACGCCTCGCATCTTCACGCCGCGCTTCAATAGTTTTGTGCGGAGCGTGCTGTAGCTGACGTTCATTTGCTTGGCAATGCTTGCCAGTGATCGACCTTGTTCATACAGCAGTACTGCTTCTTTTGCCGCTTCCTCGGTAAGGGAGTGGCGGTTTGTGTCCACGCCGTTCCGCTTGAGGATTGCCCCGACGGTGCGACGGTCGATTCCGAAGCGGTCACCGAGCTGGAAGACCGTGGAGCCTCCGGTGTACGCCAGGATCAGCTCCTGTACTTGCTCGTCCTTCAGTCGCTTCGCCGTACGTGGCGTCGGGCGGGGCTCGTGTGGCACAACTGGTGTCGCCATATCGGGCAATTTACCGATAAGGGACTTAAGGGTGGAAAGGTGTACCCCTGTGTTCCAGTGGCGTTTACTGGGGTGCACCATCCGATCAGCGCGCGAAGAAGTGCGTCGACTCCATGGCCTGCGGGTCCGGGTGAATACACGGTCTCAAGCTGTCGGACGCGTGACAGCAACGATCTCCACGAGGTCGTCCAGGCCCTGAAGTCCTTCGGGTTTGATGTGCAGAGGGGGAGTCCATTCCTGGCCGCTGTGGCGGCGATCATCAGGTCGGCCTTGTGCCCGCGGACTTGGCGACTGATGGCGATCACTGTGGCACACATCTGGACGTAGATCCTCGCTGTGTCGCGGTCGTAGGGGAGAGGGTCGTATTGCGGCTGGTTGGATGCACAAAGCAGAGGCTGGCCAACGCGACCGGCCGGGGTCGGCATCAACGTGTCCAAAGGGACGCGGCCATCAGGTTGGTTGGCGGGCGCGAACCGACCCACTTACACAGCGTAGAGCTGGGAATCCCGGATTCCGGGGATCGCTAGGGGTCAGCGGATCCAATCCTTGAGCGGTTCGGTGTCCAGAGTGAGGTTCACCGGTTCGGGAAGGGCGACAGTCCTGCCGAAGGGCAGGGTCTGGAGCCTCTCGTAGCGGACGCCGTCAGGTTCGCTGTGGATGGTGACTTCGCAGCTGTCGCGGTCAATGAGGAGGTAGATGGGGAGATTCGCCTCGGCGTAGGCACGGGGCTTTTCCACTCGGTCGCGCTGGTCGGTGTCGGTGTCGGAGTCGGAGTCGTAGGAGGTGACCTCGACGACCATGAGCACCTGCTCGGTAGTGGCCCATTCGCCCTGGCCGACGAACGCGCCGCTGGGGGCAAGCGTGCCGTCCGGCCGAGCATGTCCGCCACGGTAGGTCTGGATCTTCAGGCCCTGGTCGTACAGCCACAACTCGGGCCGGCCCTGGATGCAGATGCGCGTCAGCCATTCGATGATGCGGCCGTGGGCGCCGTCCGGCACGGGCTTGGCCCTCAGCTTCCCGTTGATGAACTCCAGCCGAACGCCCTCGGCAGCGTGCGCACTGAGCCGCGCGAACTCCTCGAACTCCTCGGGCAGCATTTGTGGGCGATCGGAGAGCGCAGTCATGAGTCGTCCTCCTTCGGTCGAGTCCTGTGAGCCGGCCGGGTGCCTGGGCGCAGATCACCCCTCCTGCCTGACGATAGTCGATGGCGCTTTCCCGTCCAGGGCATTCAATGTCCGATGTTGCGAGGCGCCTATCGGATGCCACCCCGGCGGTCACCGCCTATGCGTCGGTCCTGTCGGCGGGTTGGATGTTCTGGTTGATGTGGAAGGTGTTGTCGGGGTCGTAGCGGTGCTTGATCTGGGCGAGCCGGGCGTAGTTGCCGCGGTAGGAGGCCTTGACCCGGTCCTGGCCCTCGTCCATCAGGAAGTTGACGTAGGCGCCGCCGGCCGAGGTGGGGTGCAGTTCCTCCCAGTAGTCCTGGGCCCAGTGCGAGATGAGGCCGGCGTTGGCCGGGTCCGGGTCGACGCCCACGATGACGCCGGCCCAGCCGCCGTCCCGGTAGGCGAAGGCGGTGGCGTCGGCGGGCACGCGGCCGGCGGCGCCGTCGATGGGGTAGAGGTGCATGGTGGAGTGGCCGGTCGGCAGTTGTTCGCCGTACTTCTGGTGGACCTGGATCGCCTCGTCGGAGATCTCGTCGAAGAAGTCCGCCCGCCAGTACCACTGCAACCCGGCTGGGTAGAGCCCGTCGAACGCGCTCTGCAGCAGGTTGAACGGCATCTCGCCGACCCCGACGAGCAGCGGCGAGCCGAAGGTCCGGACCGGTTCGAGCACCTCGTCGGCCCGGTCGTGCGAGCCGGTGTAGCACCAGACGATGGCGCAGGACTTGCGGCCCCAGAGCGCCTCGGGGAACGGCGGGGCGGGCGGGATGGTGATCAGGCCGAGCCAACCGCTCAGCTCCTCCGGCAGCGACGGCAGCAACTCCCGGTACCAGCGCATCACTTCGACTGTGTCGGCGAGGTCGTACAGCACCGGGCCGCCGATGATCGTGCCGCCCGCGCCGATGTCGTGGCAGCGGAACGTGAACGAGGTGACGACGCCGAAGTTGCCGCCCCCGCCCCGCAGGGCCCAGAACAGGTCGCTGTGGGAGCTCTCGTCGGCCGTCACGAAGGTGCCGTCGGCGAGCACCACGTCGGCGGACAGGAGGTTGTCGACGGTGAGACCGAAGCGGCGGCTCAGGTAGCCGATGCCGCCCCCCAGCGTCAGGCCGCCCACCCCGGTGGACGCGAGGAAGCCGGAGGGAGTGGCCATCCCGAACGCCACGGTCGCGTGGTCGACGTCTCCCCAGGTGCAGCCGGCGTCGGCGCGGACGGTGTGGTGCTGCGGGCTGACGGTGGTGCTGCGCAGCAGCGAGAGGTCGATGACCAGGGCGTCGTCCCACACGCCCAGGCCGGCCGCGTTGTGGCCGCCGCCCCGGACGGCGATCTCGACGCCGTGCTCGCGGCCGAAGCGCACGCAGGCCATGACGTCGGCGGTGTCCCGGCAGCGGGCGACGGCGGCCGGGCGCTTGTCGATCATGGCGTTGTAGACGGCGCGCGCCTCGTCGTACCCCGGGTCCCCCGGCGTGATCAGCTCGCCGCGCAGGACGGCGGCCAGTTGGGCGTAAGGTGTGGTGCTCATGTCGCTTCCCCCTCGAATGCGTTGCCCGAACCTCGGGCGACAGCGACGTTAGGACCCACGGCGTTCGCACAGCGTTCGCGGAGACGCTCGGGTCAGCAGGCCGGGGGAGCGTCGGCGGTCGGGATCCGAACGCCGTGCTCGGCGAGGTCGCGTTCGCAGCGCCGGAGCAGCGCCGTGCTGCCGTGGGCCGATGCCATCCGTGCGGCGGAACGCAGGCGTGAGACGGCCGCTGCCTCGTCGCTGTCGTAGGCGGCGCGCATCCGGGCCACCTCCGGCAGCCACCACAGGTCGTCCCTGGCCTGCCCGGCGACGAGGGCGGCGTCCAGGGCCGCCCGGGCGGCGTCCGGGCGGCCGTCGCGCGCCAACAGGTCAGCGAGCAGCGACAGCCAGTACGGCATGCGGGCGAACGAGCCTTCCGACGTGAGGTTGTGGATGCCTCGTCGGGCCAGTCCGAGGCCCGACCGGTCGGTGCGGGACCAGCCGTCGAGAATGAGCCCCCACTCGCGGTAGTAGGCGAAGCCGTACCGCTCGCACAGCTCGCACAACTCGCCGACGGTGTCCCGCAGCGCGGCCATGTCGTGGCGCATCTGGTGGGTGACGCTGCCGTATGCCAGGGCCACGGCCAGGCTGTACGGATGCTCGATCTCCCGGGCCAGCCCGATGGCGTCGAGGCAGCTGGACCGGGCCTGCTCGTCGTGGCCCAGCAGCCAGTTGGCGTGCGCGGCGAATGCCGTGCTGTGCACGTCGGGACGGGTGCCGATGCTCAATGAGACGGCACCGCTGGCCAGTTGGGCGGCCAGCTGGAGGTGGCGGAGCCCTTCCGCGGGCCTCCCCAGGCTCACCGCCGAGCCGCCGACGCCGAAGTGGGCCGGGCCGCTCAGCTCGGAGTCGGGGCCGACGAGGCTCAGCGCGCGGACGGCCGTCCGGTATCCGTCGCCGGTGCGCCCCTGGACGAACCGTGACGCCCAGAGGCCGGCCAGGCCGGTGAGCATGGCGTCCTTGCGGCCGAGCGATTCCGCGAGGGCGATGGAGCGTTCGAGCGCCTGCTGCAACTCCGGGGACGCGTAGCCGTGTCTGGCGTTGAGCGGCGCTGCCATGGCTTCGAGGACGGCGAGTTCCAGTGTGTCCCGGCTTCTCCCCTCGGGCAGTCCACGCACGAGGGACAGCGCCTCCTGGTGCAGCCTGATCGCCTCGGTGTGGGCGAACATGCCTGCCGCGACGTCGGCCGCGCGCCGGTAGTAGGCCACCGCTCGATCGGTCCTCCCGCCACGGGCGTACTGCTCCGCGAGCTGGGCCGAGACCAGGTCCGTGTCGGCGGCGTGGAGCAGTTCCAGGCCCTGGGCGACGCGCCGGTGCAGCAGCCACCGTCTCGGCGGGCTGACCTGCGCGTATGCCGTCTCGCGGAGCAGATCGTGGGCGAAGTCGTAGCCGTCGCGGAACTCGCGCACGATCCTGCGCTGCCACAGTTCGTCGACGGCTGCGACCACGGTGTCGGCTTCGAGGTCGCTCGCCTCGGTGAGCAGGTCGAGGGTGAAGTTCGTCCCCACCGCCGCGGCGAGGCCGGCCACCTCCCGGGCCGTCGGAGTCGCCTGTTCGAGCCGATGGCGCAGTACTCCGGTGAGGTCGCCGACCGCCAGTGGGGTGCGGCCGAGGTCGATGCTGCCGCGTACTGCCTCGATGATGTGCAGCGGGAATCCGCCCGTGGTCGCCTGGAGCAGGCCGGTGTCGGCCCGGTCGAGGCGGCGCCCGGAGATCGCCTCGGCGAGACGTGCCGTGTCGGCGGCCTCCAGCGGGCTGAGGGAGAGCTCGGTGAGCAGTCCGGCGGCCCGCATCCTGACGGTCCAGTCCACGAGTTCCGGGTCCTCGTCGAGGCTGTCGTTGCGCAACGTCCCGGCGACGAGGATCGGAGCCTCGGGGGCGAGTCCCAGGCAGAACGTGAGGAACGTCAGCGTCTCCTGGTCGCACCACTGCACGTTGTCCAGGACCAGCAGCATCGGGCGGTCGACCGCGATCAACGCCCGTGCCAGGCCCTCGAAGAAGCGGTGGCGCTGCCAGGCGTCCACCATCGCCCGCGCGGTCGCCTCGCGTTCTCCTTCGCGTTCTCCCTCGCGTTCTTCGAGGCGGCCCCTGGACGGCACCAGTCTGTCGACCTCGGCGCGCCAGGCCGGGTCGAGCGTCTCCGTCGCCGACCGGACCGCCGGGTGCCGGACCCAGTCCGCCACCGGCGCCAGCGCCAGCCGCCGCGAGGTCCCGAAGCACTGGGTACTGGCCACCACCGCCCCTTGCAGGCGCGCTGCTTCGGCGACCTCGGCCACCAGCCGGGTCTTCCCTACGCCGGCGCCGCCGCGGACCAGGGCGAGGCCGGGACGGCCTGCGGCGGCGGTCCGCCACAGGTCCTGAAGCATGCCCAGCTCCCGGGACCGTCCGACGAGTTGTGCCGCGGCGAAGCCGGAACGGCTGACGGTGGGCCGCAGCGTCGGCAGCCTCGTGTCCGTCGGGTCCACGCGGGCCGTCAGGCGTTGGATCGCCTGCTGCGTCGCCGGGTCCGGGACGATACCGAGCTCGCGGTCGAGGACCGAAGCGCAGTGGTGGTACGTGCTCAGGGCACCGGCACGGTCCCCGAGGTCGGCCTGTAACTGCATCAGGGTGCGATAACCGACCTCCTCCAGCGGTTGCAGCCGGATGCGGTGGCGGGCGGCATCCACGGCCCCGGTCAGGTCGCCCCGTCGCGCCCGGGTCGCACAGATCAGATCGCACAGGTCCACGCACTGGCGCTCGAGTTCCGACCTGGCGCCGAGGAGCCAGTCGTCGTACATGCCGGGGAGGAGCTCCCCTCGGTACTGGGCAACGGCTGTGGTGGCGTGCACGAGGACCCCCTCGCTGTCCTCGGCCGCCGCGGCAGCCAGGGCGGCCCTGCGCTCGCTGTCGAAGACGAGCACGTCGACGCGGCACGTCCTGGTCTCGCACCAGCACAGATCCCTGGGAGTCACGACGAGGGCGGGCTCGTCGCCGAGGAGGTGACGCAGGTGGTGCAACTCGCGACGCAGGTTGGTCAGCGCCTGTGCGTCCGTCGACTCGGGCCAGAACAGTCCGGCGATGCGCTGCCGGGTCTGCGGCGAACCCGCATGGGTGACCAGAAAGGCGACGAGAGCGATCGAGCGTGACGAACGCGTGCGCACGGTGCCGGTGGTGACGTCGGTGATCGCCTGCTGTCCCAAGAGACTGACGTGCAGCATCAGGCCGCGACCCCCTGACCTCTCGGACCGGACGCACCTGCCCGTCGATGCTCCCAAGGTAGCGGCGGGAGCCTGCCGTTGTGCGACACCCGCCCCTCCTCGGCCAACGCGCGGCTACGGGGCCGCGATCTGGCGGGTCTCCTCGGTGACCTCGGTGAGTTCGTCGGTCGGTGCCTGGGTGCGCCAGGCGTGGCGGCCTGCGGAGGGGAGGCCGAGGTGGGCGGCCTCCTCGGCGTTTCCGGTGGTGAGTGCGAGGGTGGCGATTCCGTCGGCGACGGCCAGGACTTCGAAGCGGCTGCCGCGCCAGGATGCGAGCAGTCGACGGTAGGTAACCTCGTCGCACAGCTCGAACTCCAGCGGACGGGACATCATCGTGCCGTCCTCGGCGGCTCGGTAGACGGTGGCCTCGCCCGGGTTGGGGCCGAAGTCGGCGAGGTAGGGCGAGCCCTGGAAGGTGACGACCGGGCCGCGCGGGATGCTGCCGTCCGGAGCGGGCGCGACGCGGTCGGAGGGGAGGCCCAGCGTCTCTGCGGCGGGGAAGGCGTGCCAGCCGGTGAAGCGGCCGGGGTAGCGGGCCAGCGCCTGTTCCCAGCCTTCGGCGCCGTCCTCGGCGAAGTGCCAGATCTCGGCGCCGACCGGGACGTCGGTGAGCTCCAGCCAGTACTCGGGGACGGCCGCGGGTGCGTACTTGGTGTAGCCGGTGCCGAGGAACGGGTCGGGCAGCACGAGAGTGGAGCCGAGCCGCGCCGCGCCGGCGGTGCTCTGGCCGCCGAAAGAGGCCTGGAACAGGGCTGGCCAATGCGCCTGGAAGCGGAGCACGAACAGGCCGTCGCCCGCAGGGAAGTTCAGCTCGTCCTCGGCGAGGCCGTGGTAGGCCCGCGCCTGCGCTCCGGATTCGGCGGCGGTCACGTCCACGAGACGGGAGCACAGGCCCCACATCCGGGAGGGCTCGAACTCGCCGGGGACGACGGTGTTGCCGAGGTACTGCTCGGCGAGCTGACGGGTGATCGGGAGCTGGATGATGGTGCGGGGGGAAAGGCCGGCGGCGGTGGGGGTGGTCATTCGGGGTGCTTGGCCTTCCAGGCAGCGAGCAGGTCGTAGCGCTCCTCGGTGAGGTCGGTGACCTCTTCCAGGGGGAAGGTGCCCTCGTACTCGATGACACCGACGCGCTTCAGATACACCGAGGCGAAAGGCGCCCCCTGGGTGCCCTGGTAGTAGCCGGTGATCCGGCCGTCGCCGGATCCATAGCTGGCGAACTCTTCGCCCTTCCAGCGGAAGGTCCAGCTGGAGTCGTACCAGGCGGTGACAGCTCGGGGGTTCACGAGGTAGGAGTCGGTGGGTCCGCGCGGGTCGGTATTCGGCTCCAGCCCCTCCGGCTCGGGGTCGCCGTCGCGTACGCAGAGCGTGATCATGGGCGAGTTGCTGTCTCCGACGGCCCAGTAGGCATGTTCCTGGTACACGGCATATCGCCCCCCTCGGTAATCGGGTGTGTCAGCCATTGGTTCCGATCCACTTGCTTCCGTTGTAGTAGCCCGCGAGGGATTCGCTGCCGTCCGGGGTCATCCTCCAGATCTCCGCGCCTGGTGGAATCCCGGTGCGAGCCGCCTCCCACTCGGGGATTCCGCCGCCCGTGTATCCGGTTCCGGTGAAAGGATCATTCCAGGGCCGTCCCTTGCTTGCCCCCGCCAGGTCCGCGACGTGCTGCGCGGCGGCGGGGTCGTCCACGGCGCCGAAGGTGGTGTCGGCCTTGAGCCCTTCCGGCGCTTTCAGACGCAACTGGTATGCCTCTGTGGCTCCCTCGGGGACGGGCGTCCATCCGACGCCCTTGTCGTCAAGTGCGAGGGCGTCGCGCAGTTCGGAGGGGGTGGTGAGGCCGGCGGTGTCGGTGCCGCGGGCGATGGAGCCACCGAATCTCGTAGGGTCGAACACCCCTCCATCGGGCATCTGCTCCGCGTTCTTCAGGTACGACGTGGCCACGTCCGGCCCGAGCACCTTGGTGACGACCTGCCCGTCCGCGATCTTGATGGTGTTGCGGACGTCCACCACCTGCTGGATCTGCTCGTCCGTCAGGTTGTTGGTGGGGGTGGTGCGGAGGCGGTCGTGTTCGGCGCGGTTGAGGCCGCGGGCGTTCAGTTCGTGGTCGATCTGGGTGTTGAAGTCGGGCGAGTCGTGCAGGGCGTCGCGGCCGAGCTGGGGTGCTGCGCCGGAGTCCAGGGCCTGGGTGATCCGTGACGTGCCCGGTGCGGGCGGCTTCGGGTCCGTCAGGGGGTTGTCCTTGGGCATTTTGGACCGGAAGGCGTCGGCGAGTTCCTTCTCGTTGGCCGCGTGCTCGGCGAGGTTCCTGGTTCCCTTCTCCACCGTTGCGTCGACCAGCCCGGCGTGCTTCTCCGCGATCTTCGGGAGGCTCTTCTCCGCGTCCGCCTTCAAGGCGTGGAAGACCGCCTTCTCCTCTCCGCCGCCGCTCATCAGAAGGCCAGCCCGGCCATGCCTTGCCGCAGCACGTCCGCGTGGCCGCGGAGGGTGTCCGCGTGCCCGCTGAGCACCTTCAGGTGTGCTCCGGCGGTGCCGTGGTCGATGGTGAAGCCGTCGCCGGGGTCGCTCGCGCCGGCGGGGCTGGTCTGCGACCAGTCCAGGCCCGACATGGCCGTCTCGATCTTGGCGAAGAGCGGCTTGGCGGCGGCCTCGATGACCTCGCCCATGATGTGCTGGATGATCTGCTGCTTCAGCGTCTCCAGCAGCTTCTTCCCGGTGGCGATGATCAGCGGGACGGCAGCCTCGGCCAGCCCGAGCGTGGCCACCGCTGCCGCCTGGTCGGCCACGAACGTCGCCGCCATGGCGATGAGTTCGGCCAGCGCCTCGACCTTCTGGGCGATGATGTAGTCCGCAGCGAGGTCCAGCGCCTCCGCGAGGAGGCGGCAGCCCTCCACCAGTTCCCGGGTGTGCCGTTCGGACAGCTGGGTCCAGCCGGACTGCATCTGCCGCGTTGCTGCGCCCTGGTAGGCCTGTGCGAAGTTCGCCATCGCGGTGGTGGACTCCTGGTGCGTCTGCTCCACGGCCTGGCCGAACTTCCGGACCATGTCGGCGAACCGACGCACTTCGTCCTCGTTCAGATAGGGCCAGGGGACGCCGATGACATTGAGGAATGTCACCACCGGGCCCGGTAGATCGTCGGCAGCCAAGTTCCGCCCCCGTGTGCGCTGTGATGCGTTTCGATGATGTGTGTCCGGACACGGACCCTACCGGGAACCTGTGACGGAAGGTGACCGGGGGATTCGGAGGGTCTCAGGGGGCGCTGTCGGGGAGGCCGAGGAAGTCGGCCATCTCCTCGACGGTGTGGGCGAAGAAGCCGTCGGCGGGGGTGACCGATCCGACCAGGTGTCCGAACAGCTCGAAGCTGATCATGCCGAAGAGCTGGGTCCAGGCGACCAGGCCGCGACTGAGGATGCCGGCGTTGACGTCCGGGGCGACCTGCGCGACCAGGGCGGCGATCTGCTCGGCGAAGACGCCCTGCAGGGGGCGGACCGGAGCGGCGAGCTCGACCCGGGCGGCGCCGTGGCGGAGTACCGAGATCAGCGCGAGGGCGACCCGGGCGGCGGGGGCGACCGTCTCGGGCGGGGCGGCGTAGCCGGGGACGGGCGTGCCGTAGAGGAGGGCGTACTCGTGCGGATGCTGCTGCGCCCAGGCGCGGACGGCGTGGCAGAGGGCCTGCCACTGGGCGCGGGCGTCCTGGGGCGGGGCGGCGGCGACGGCCTGCTCGGCGCGCTCGCCCAGGGCGTTGTAGGCGTCGATGATCAGCGCGGTGAGCAGGTCGTCCCGGCTGGGGAAGTAGCGGTACAGGGCGGAGGAGACCATGCCCAGTTCGCGGGCGACGGCGCGCAGGGAGAGGCGCTGGGCGCCCTCCTCGGCGAGTTGTCGGCGGGCTTCCTTCTTGATCTCGCGGGTGAGCTCCTCACGGGCCCGCTCACGTGCGGTTCGGATCGCTGCTGCCATGTCGGACAGTGTGCCACGGTCAAGAGCGCTGCACGCAACTAGATGCGGCGGTTACTTTCGAGAGCAGTGCTCTTGACAGTGTGCGCTGGTCGCGCGATAGTCATATCACGCAAACGAGAGCACCGCTCTCGAAACAGATCCCCGCCCGCATCCACCCGAAACCCACCGAAGGAGCACATCATGAGCACCGCCGACGCCGCGACCACCCGCCTGATCACCCCGCAGGGCCGCCTGATGGTCACCATGGACCGGATCACCCGCAAGGTCATGATCTGGCTGACCAACCGGGGCATCAGCATCCTCGACTCCCGCGTGCTGGCCGTCCGCGGCCGCAAGAGCGGTGAGTGGCGCACCACCCCGGTCAATCTGATGACCCTCGACGGCGAGCGCTTCCTGGTCGCCCCGCGCGGCCACACCCAGTGGGTCCGCAACATGCGCGCCGCCGGCGGCGGCGAGCTGCGGCTCGGCAGGAAGACTGAAGCCTTCACCGCCGTCGAGATCGCCGACGCCGACAAGCCGGCCGTGCTGCGCCACTACCTCAAGCGCTGGGCCTGGGAGGTCGGCTACTTCTTCGAGGGCATCACCGCCGACTCCCCGGAGGAGGACCTGGAGCGCATCGCCCCGGGATTCCCGGTCTTCCGGATCACCGCGGCCTGAGCAGGGTCGATCCGCACAGTCCACGCCGGAAGAGTCGACGGGACCCGTCAGGAATCGAGAAGCGCGGCCCCCGTGACGCCCCTAGGGTGACCGTCATGGACACCAGCATCGCGCCGCACGCCGCCGACAGCCACGATCTGATCCGCGTGCTCGGCGCGCGCGTGAACAACCTCAAGGACGTCAGCATCGAGATCCCGAAGCGTCGGCTGACGGTGTTCACCGGCGTCTCCGGTTCGGGCAAGAGCTCGCTCGTGTTCAGCACCATCGCCGCGGAGTCGCAGCGGCTGATCAACGAGACCTACAGCGCGTTCGTGCAGGGCTTCATGCCGACCCTGGCGCGGCCCGAGGTCGACGTGCTGGACGGGCTGACCACCGCGATCATCGTGGACCAGCAGCGGCTGGGCGCCGACCCCCGGTCCACGGTCGGCACCGCCACCGACGTCAACGCGATGCTGCGCATCCTCTTCAGCCGGCTAGGGCAGCCGCACATCGGCTCGCCGAAGGCGTTCTCCTTCAATGTCGCCTCGATCAGCGGCGCGGGGGCGGTCACCATGGAGCGCGGCGGCCAGACCGTGAAGGAGCGTCGCGAGTTCGCCATCGTCGGGGGGATGTGTCCGCGCTGCGAGGGCCGCGGCTCGGTCACCGACATCGACCTCACCCAGCTCTTCGACGACTCCAAGTCGCTCGCCGAGGGCGCGCTCACCGTCCCCGGCTACAAACCGGGGGGCTGGAGCTACCGGCTCTACAGTTCCTCGGGCTTCTACGACCCGGACAAGCCGATCCGTCAGTACACCAAGAGGGAGATGTACGACTTCCTCCACCGCGAGCCGGTCCGGATGAAGATCGAGGGCATCAACATGACCTACGAGGGGCTGGTCCCTCGTATTCAGAAGTCCATGCTCGCCAAGGACAAGGAGGGCATGCAGCCGCACATCCGGGAGTTCGTGGACCGGGCGGTCACTTTCACCACCTGCCCCGACTGCGAGGGGACCCGGCTCAACGACGCGGCCCGGTCGTCGCGGATCGGCGGGACCAACATCGCCGAGGCGTCCGCGATGCAGATCAGCGACCTGGCCGAATGGGTGCGCGGTCTGGACGAGCCCTCGGTCGCGCCGCTGCTCGCCTCGCTGGGGCACACGCTCGACTCGTTCGTGGAGATCGGCCTCGGCTACCTCTCGACCGACCGGCCGGCGGGCACGCTGTCGGGCGGCGAGGCCCAGCGTGTCAAGATGATCCGCCACCTCGGCTCCTCGCTCACCGACGTCACCTATGTGTTCGACGAGCCCACCATCGGCCTGCACCCGCACGACATCAGCCGGATGAACGACCTGCTGCTGCGGTTGCGGGACAAGGGCAACACAGTGCTCGTCGTGGAGCACAAGCCGCAGACGATCGCGGTCGCCGACCATGTGGTGGACCTCGGCCCCGGCGCCGGCACGGGTGGCGGCACCGTCTGCTTCGAGGGCAGTGTCGAGGGGCTGCGGTCCAGCGGCACCGTCACCGGACGGCACTTCGACGACCGGGCCGCCCTCAAGGAGAAGGTGCGGACGCCCACCGGCGCGCTGGAGATCCGCGGCGCGACCGAGCACAACCTGCGCGACGTCGACGTCGACATCCCGCTCCGGGTGCTCGTCGTGGTCACCGGCGTGGCCGGCTCCGGCAAGAGCTCGCTGGTCCAGGGGTCGCTGGTGAAGGGGTCGCTGGTGAAGGGCACAGGGGCTGACGGCGCCGGCGTGGTGTCGATCGACCAGGGTGCGATCCGCGGCTCCCGGCGGAGCAACCCGGCGACCTACTCCGGCCTGCTGGAACCGATCCGCAAGGCGTTCGCGAAGGCCAACGGCGTGAAGCCGGCCCTGTTCAGCGCCAACTCCGAGGGCGCCTGCCCGAACTGCAACGGCGCCGGGGTGATCTACACCGACCTGGCGATGATGGCCGGCGTGGCCACCACCTGCGAGGAGTGCGAGGGGAAGCGGTTCCAGGCGGCGGTCCTGGACTACCACCTGGGCGGCCGCGACATCAGCGAGGTGCTCGCGATGTCGGTGACCGGGGCCGAGGAGTTCTTCGGCGCCGGCGAGGCGCGCACTCCGGCCGCGCACGCCATCCTCGGACGGCTCGCCGACGTCGGGCTCGGCTACCTCACCCTAGGCCAGCCGCTCACCACGCTGTCCGGCGGCGAACGGCAGCGGCTCAAGCTGGCCACCCACCTGGCCGAGAAGGGCGGCGTCTACGTCCTCGACGAGCCGACCACCGGCCTCCACCTCGCCGATGTCGAGAACCTGCTCGGCCTGCTCGACCGGCTCGTCGACGCCGGCAAGTCGGTGATCGTCATCGAGCACCACCAGGCGGTCATGGCGCACGCCGACTGGATCATCGACCTCGGCCCCGGCGCCGGCCACGACGGCGGCCGGATCGTCTTCGAGGGCACGCCCGCAGACCTGGTGGCGACCCGCTCCACCCTCACCGGCGAGCACCTCGCGGACTACGTCGGCGGCTGACCGCACCGCCGGTCGGATTCGGGTATGGCACGATTTCGAGAGTGACCAGCAAACCTGACGAGGCCCAGCGCCTGCGCGACCTGGTACGGCTGCGGCGGATCCGCGACCGGATCGACCGGGAGTACGCGCAGCCGCTGGACGTCGAGGCGCTGGCCCGCGGCGAGCACATGTCGGCCGGGCACCTCAGCCGCGCGTTCCGGCTCGCCTACGGCGAGTCGCCGTACAGCTATCTGATGACACGACGGATCGAGCGGGCCATGGCGCTGCTGCGCCGTGGCGACCTCAGCGTCACCGAGGTCTGCTTCGAGGTCGGCTGCTCGTCGCTGGGCACCTTCAGCACGCGCTTCACCGAGCTGGTCGGGGTGCCGCCCAGCGTCTACCGGCGCGACGGCGCACGCACGACGGCGGGAATGCCGTCGTGCGTGGCGAAGCAGGCGACCAGGCCGGTGCGGAACCGGGAGACGCCGACCGGCGAGGCGACCTAGGACCTGGGTCTGGTCTGCCGGGGCGTCAGCCGAGGCTGTCCCGCAGGCGCTGGAGCGTGGTCGCGGCGTTGGCCAGTCCTGCGGCCCGGGCCTCGGCGGCGGCCTTGGCCAGACGCTCCTGTGCCGCAGCGGCCCGGTCCAGGGCCCGTCCCTCCATGAGCGCCGCCATCCGGATCGCCTCGAAGCGGGCCGGCACGGTGGCATGGCCCGCCTCCTCGTAGCAGACGATCGCCTGCTCGAAGGCGGCCAGCGCGTCCCCGGGGTCGCCCACGGCGGCATGGACCCGTCCGCGGGTGTAGCAGCACTGCGCCCGGTCGACCTCCACGCTGATGAACTGTTCGCGCGCGGCGTCCGGGAACTCCTCGCGCAGCCGGTCGGCCCGGTCCACATAGCCGAGCGCTTCTTCGGCCGCCTCCGCGCCCCGGGCGTCGACCGCCTCGACGGCGAGGGTGCGCAATGCGTCGGTCAGGTCCGGGATGCACGGGGACTCCGCGTTGGAGGCCAGCGCGCGCTCCAGCGCCGCCCGCGCGCCCTCCCAGTTGCCCGCCTGGGCGAGCGCGCCCGCGGCCCCCGCCGCGGCGGAGGTCAGCGGCCCCTTCTCGGACCAGCGGCTGACGGCGTCGGCCAGGAGCAGGAACTCCGCCGCGGCGTCGCGCGGCTCGCCGATCGTCAGCAGGGCGTTGGCCAGGTCGACCCGGATCTGCGCCGTCAACTGCTCGTCCGCGGAAGGCGTCGCGGCGCCGTCGGGTTGGGTGTCGCGGCCGTTGTCGCCGTCGGCGCTCGCAGAGACGACCGGGCCGGCCGGGTCCAGCAGCGTCTCCAGCACGGCCACCGCGTCGCCGGTCGAACCCTGCGCGAGCAGCGCCCGGCTCAGCTCCCAGCGTGTCTCGCGTGCCTGCGGCGCCTTGCCTTCGCGGTCCAGCCGCGCCGCCGCCTCGGAGAACGCCCGTACCGACGTCGGGTACTGCTTGGCCCGCAGCGCCATGCTGCCGAGCAGCCGGTGCAGCGGCGTCAGGTCGTCCGCCTCGACCTCCGGCGTGGCCTCGGCCAGTCCCCGTTCGAGCTCGGCCATCGCCTCGGCGGGCCGTCCCTGTCCGCCGAGCGCGAGCGCCAGCATGAGACGGCCGCGAGGAAGCCGCCACGGCCAGTCCTGCTCGGTGAAGATCTCGATGGCGCGACGGGCCGAGGCTTCGGCCTCCACCGCCTCGCCGTGCCTGGCCTGGAACTCGGCGAGCACCTCAAGGGCCACCGTGGACTGTGCCGGCCGCTCGGCGGCGGAACCTTCGGCGATCAAGGTCCTGGCCTCGGCGGTGAACAGTTCGGTCCACCGGGCGTGCTGTTCCGGGCTGCCGGCCCGGATCGCCGCCTGACGTGCCGTGAAGACGCGGCTCTGCCGCACCACCAGCTTCCGCCGCAGCGCCTCGCTCGCTTCCTCCTCTGTGGCGAAACCGGCCGAGATCAGCGCCTCGATGCGGGCCAGCAGTTCGTCGAGGACCGGCCAGGCCGCCTCCACCGCCGCGGGCGCGTCGGCCACGTCGTCGCGGACCGCCTCGCTCCAGGCGAGCCGCGACTCCGACGCGATCCCGCGCGCGGGCCGGCCGACCCTGGTGTAGTGCTCGACGGCCTCGCGCAAGCGGGCGGAACAGGCGTCCCAGTCCTTGCTGTTGGCGGCGCGCTGGGCCAGTTCCGAAGCGATCTCTCCGCGCAGCAGGTCGTCCACGGCGCCGGCGTCCGCACCCTCGGCGCGTTCCAGCAGCGCGTCCCACAGCGCCCGCGCGCCGGGGTGGCCCTCCTGGTCCAACCGGTGGACCTCGGCGACGAGTTCGGTGAAGTCCGCGGGCATCTCGGTGGCCGACGACGTCCGTGCTTCGACCGGCGCGGAGACCGAGGCGGCCAGCGGTCCCGCTTCCGAGGCCGGCGCCGAGGTCTGCACGCCCAGGTTCAGCTGCGCGACAAGCGGCCGGACGGCCAGTCGCTCACGACGGCGCCGTGACACCGCGTCGTTCCCGTTGCGGGCGTCGAAGCGGGATGCCAGCTCATCGGCCTGGGCGCTGACCGCGTCCTGGAGCGAGGCCACGCTCCACTCCGTCCCGTCCCTCAGCAGCGGTCCGGCGCACGGCACTTGGCCGTGGCCGGTCTCGACCAGCCGGGCCAGCAGCAGTTCGACGCCGGTGAGGAACTCCAGGCGGCTGGACGGGGCGGCGGTGAAGTCGAACAGCGCGCGGTTCTGCGCCAGCAGTTCCAGGCCGCGGGCCTCGTTGCCGGTGAGCGCGCAGAACTCCAGGTGCCGGCCGACCGGGGTGAGCTCGGACTCCTGGCCGCGCACTTTGCGATAGCCCGTCAGATGCGCGGCCCGGGCCTCGTCGTGCCGTCCGAGCCGCAGCAGCGGCAGCAGGGCCAACGCCTGGCTGCCGTGCGGCTCCTCGTCGCAACTGCTGCGGCCCTCCAGGGTCGGCCGGAGCTCGGCGAGGCCGCGCTCGTCCTCGCCGTGCGCGATGTGGTGGTCGGCGCGGGCTCTGGCCTCGCAGGCCTCGCAGTCGCTGAACCCGGTCCGCCCACGGGTGGTCCACAGCTCGAAGGCGAGCTCCTCCCGCTCACCCAACTGCTCCGCCAGGTAGTACTCCTGGGCATAGACCGGCTGCAGGTCATGGCCGGCCTCCCGGTAGCGGCGGCGCATCTCGGCGATCCAGCCGCGGACCGACGCGAGCGGCACGTCCGGCGTGGAGAGCAGCCCGGTGCCGACCCATTTGAAGAACCAGTACAGCCGGTGCACCTCCTGCTCGTCGAAGGACTCCGGGGTCTCGTCCCACAGCCGCAGCAGCCGTGCGAAGGCGACCGGGTACTTCACCGCCTCGCCGCTGCCGTGGTAGGCGCGCATCAGCTCCACCAGGGCCGAGACGGTGACCTCGGGGTCACCGAACGCCTCGGCGGCCTCCACCAGCTCCTCGGCCACCGCTGCCGTGGCGCGCCCCCTGGGGCGTTCCCGGTTCTCGGCCATCGCCTGGAAGAACTCTTCCTTCGTGGTGGGCGCGGTCATCAGCGGGCCTCCCCGGTTGTGGTGCCGGTTCCGGTGCTGGTGCCGGTTCCGGCGGCCTGGGTCGCGAACTCCAGCAGGCCCAGGAACGAGCGGTTGAGCAGGGCGTGGTCCGTCGGACGCAGCGGTCGCCGGGACAGCAGCAGGGCCTGGCCGTAGAGCGCTTCGATCGCCGTCTCCGACAGCTGTGGGTCGACCGTCCCGGCCAGCTCCGCGAGCCTGCGGATCAGCGGGTTGAGGTGGTTGAGGATCAGCTGGGCACGTGGTGCGGACGAGCTCAGCGAGCCGAGGATCCCGGCCCACAACTCGTCTGCGCCGGACGACAGTTCGGAACGCCGGCGCTCATGGCGGGCCTCCCGGTTGTCCACCAGCATCGCGGGCACCCCGACGGGCTGGAAGGAGCGCAGCGCCACATCGGTGTCGAGCCGGTCCGCCACCGCGCGGGCGCGCGCCAGGAACGCGGCGGCGGCGAGCTCGGCCGCCGGGTCGACGCTGTCGAGGTGCGCGGTGACCGTCTCCGGGTCCAGGTCCGCGACGCTGACACCGGGCCGTACCTGCGGGAGCTGGTGCACCAGTTCGCGGTCGTAGGTGTAGCCGCCGTTGACCACCCCGAGCCCGGCGGCGGCCGCGATCGGCGCGACCTGCCGGAACTCCTCGACGGTCTGGGTGACCAGCACCACCGGGTGGGCGCGGCTGAACTCGTCCAGGCTGACCGTGCCGTCCGTGGTCTCGAAGGGCAGCCACGGCAGCAGCAGCGCCAGCAGTTGGTCGTCGTACCTGGCCAGCGCCTTGACGGCGAGGTGGTGCACGTCCAGGAAGCGCCGCAGCAGCGCCAGGTCCGAGGCGGCGAGTCCGGTCAGCCACTGGCGTATGCGCTCGCCGATGGCGTCGCGGACGGCGGCCAGCGTCTCGTCCTCGTACAGCGCCTCCCGCGAGGCGGTCGGGCGCAGGCCGGTGGTGTCCACCACACAGGACACGAAGAAGGCCCAGTCCGGGACCAGTTCGGTGGCCTGGTCGGACAGCAGCATGCCCTTGAGGTGCACCCGGTTGCCGGACCGCTTGGTCGGGTGCGCGGGCGTCGGCAGTACGAAGGCCACGCCCTTGAGCCCGACCAGCGGGATGTCCAGGTCGATGGTGTCCAGTGGGGTGAAGTCGAAGACCGTCCGCCCGTACGCGGCCAGCGCCTCGCGGCGGGCGAAGGGCGAGCCGTACGGCCGTTCCCAGACCGGCGGGGTGTCGTTCACCCTGACCACGTCGCCGTGCCGGTCCACCACCTCGACCTCGTAGCGGAGCAACGAACCGAAGTGCCGGGCCAGTTGGAGCACCCGTCCGGGCTCCAGCCACTCGCTGCCGTCGGCGCGGGGGGCCAGGGTCACCGTGGTGCCGGGCTGCGCGACGGCTCCGCCCGGCAGCGTCCGGAGGCTGTACGTGCCGTCGCTGCGGCCGCACCATTCGACGGCGGGCGCACCCGGTTCCCGGGCGCTGCGCGACACCACGGTGATCTCGTCGGCGACGACGAAGCAGGCGAGCAGGCCGATGCCGAACTGGCCGATGAAGTCGGAGCGTGCGGCGGACAGGTCCAGGTTGCCGTCGGCGCCCCGCTTGGAGGAGCGGCCGATGGTGGCCAGGAAGGTGTGGACGTCGGCCTCGGTGAGCCCGACACCGGAGTCCTCGACCGTGACGCCGCCGTCGACGCCGGTACGGATGGTGATCCGGCCCGGGGCCGACGGGTCGAGCATGCGCCGCGCGGTGATCGCGTCGACGGCGTTCTGCAGCAGCTCCCGCAGATAGACCCGGGGGGAGGAGTAGAGATGGTGCGACAGCAGGTCGACGAGGCCGCGGAGGTCGACCTGGAACGTGTGGTCCGGCTCTGTGGTGCTCACTGTGGTTCCTACTTCCCCTTCTTGCATTCCTGCCGTGCCCTGGCGAAGACCTGCCCCGGATTCCCGGCGTAGCCCCAGGGCTGGCGGGTCGGACGGTCGCCGATGCGCCGGAACAGCTCCTTGGCGGAGCGCCGGTCGCCCGCGAGCCAGTACGCCATGGCGAAGGCGTTGAGGGCGGTACAGGGCGATTCGGAGGGAGCGAAGCCCGGGTGCAGCACCGATACGGCTGCGGCCCGGTCGAGTTCGGCACGGACCTGGTACCCGCGCATGTAGCCGGCCCGCTCGCCCTCTGGCAGGTCGAGCCAGTGCTCGAGGTGCGCGGTGGCGGTCAGCAGGCCCATGGCGCTGCCGGGCGGGGCCTGCGCCAACGACTCCCGGGCGAATTCGTGCATCTGCTCGTGGGAGCCGCCCCACTTGGCGCACAGCTGCTGCAGCATCGCCGAGTGCAGGGCGACGTGGTGCGGCGCGCGGCGGACCCCGGCCTCGAACCGTCGACGGGTCACTTCGAGGCCGTGCCCCAGACCGCGCGAGGCATTGGTCAGGGCGTGCCAGGGCGTGGCCGACTCCGGGTCCAACTCGACTGCGGTGTAGAGGTGTTCCTCGGCGGTACGGAGGAGCTCGTGGAAGGTCCGGAACTGCTGCTGGGAGACCTGGGAAGCATAGGCGCCGCTGCGCGCCTCCCAGGCCCGGGCGACCTGCCGCACGCCGGAGAGGGTGAGGGCGAGCGGGTCGTCCGGCCGCTGCTCGGGGAGCTTGAGCAGGAACTTGCTGCCGAGGTCCTCGACGGCGATGGTCAGCCAGGTCAGCCGGGCATGGTCGCCCCGGTCCCGGCAGGGTTGCAGGATCGCGGCGGTGGCAGACCAGTCCGCGGCCGTCACGGCCTTCCGGAGCGCCGTCAGCTCCGGGTCGCCGTAGCCGGGGTCGATCGGCACCGCTTTCGGTCCGCCGGTGGCGGGTTTGCGATTCGCGTACGCGCGAGCGGCGATGGAGGCCCCGAACCCGGCAGCGACCAGCAGCGAAAGGTTTGACACGTGTTCCCCCTCCAACGCCGGCTCGGCGGTTCGCGCGGCTGGCAGCCGCAGAATAGCCGACATCAGCAGCGCTGCCGCAGCAGGTTTTCGGGTGCTCCGCCGCAGTTGAGGGGACTTGTGGAGGTTCGGCGGCAGTGCATGGGAGCGGATCCGGGCAACCTTTTTCGGTTCCGGGGCCACTGAGGGGTGGCGCATGACCGCTGCGGCGGTGCGCGCCCGACCCCCGTCCTGACGCACGCACAGGAGAGACCCCAGCAATGAGTCCTACCCCCGACGCCGTTCCCGACCTGAGTTCGAGCCCGGCTCCGAGCCCCGACTCCCGCCCCCGCCACCGGGCGATCCGCCGCCCGCGCCGTCTCGCGGCCATCGGCATCGGGACGGTCACCGCTCTCGTCGCCGCCGGGGCGGTGGTGCACAGCGCCGGCGCGGCCACCGTCACCAAGGGCACCGGCTACAACTTCGGGTCCGGCTACTCGGCGATCAACGGGAGCTTCACCTCGGTGACCGCGAACTGGATCCAGCCGTCCGCCGTCTGCGCCGGGGGCAATCAGCAGACCGGCTTCTGGGTCGGGCTGAGCGGCGCCGGCACCATCGCGCAGACCGGCACCGCCGCGAACTGCAACGGCACCACACCGGACTACTACGCCTGGTGGGAGATGTATCCGGCGGCCGGCGTGCCGATGACCGTGAAGACCGCGCCGGGCGACCACATCCATGCCTCGGTCACCTACAAGGGGAACAATGTGTTCACCCTGACGCTGGCCAATGTCACCCAGGGCTGGACCAGGACCGAGACCGAGACCCAGGTCTCCACCGGCGGGACCCCCACCTCGGCGAACGTGATCGTCGAGGCCAACTCCGACAACGGTGACGCCGGCACGTCGGGCAATGTCACCGACTTCGGCTCGGTGACCTTCGGCGGCGCCACCGCCAACGGCAAGAGCCTCGGCAGCTACGACCTGTGGACCGGCAACCTCCAGGACATGAAGGGCGTCCAGGAGGACTCCGTCTCGGCCCTGAGCGGCGGTCGCAAGTTCACCGCCACCTGGCTGAGCACCGGGGGCTGACCGGGCTGCCCTGCGCAGTGCCCCGTCCCCGTCCCCATCCCCGTGTTCAGCCGCCGCTGAAGGCGGTGACCCCGTTGCCGGTGCCCAGCAGCACGCGGGAGCCGCTGAGCACCGGCGCGGCGAAGTGGGGGACGGGGCCGGTCGGCGCTTCGGCGAGGGAGCGGCCGGTGGCGGGGTCCAGGGCGTGCAGCGTGCCTGACGCGTAGTCGACGACCCAGACCGCGCCACCGCCGACGGCCGGCGATCCGGCCGCGCCCAGCGGGATGCGCCAGGCGGTGCGGAGCGCGCCGTCCGGACCGATGTCCACCCGGGCCAGGGCGCGGTCGCAGGGGACGAAGGCTGAGCTGCCCAGGACCGCCGCGGTGCCGTACGCGCTGCAGACCGGCGCCTGCGAAAGCTGGCCACCGTCGCCGCCGAGACGGGTGGAGTCGAGGACGAAGCCGGTGCCGCGCTTGCCCACGATCAGCACGAAGCGGCCGACGACGGCCGGGGTCATCGAGCCCAGGTCGAGATCCCGGCTGTTGTCGTCGGCCCAGGTGGCCGGGGCGAACCAGTCGGCGCGGGTCAGCGCGGGGGTGAGGTCCAGGACCGAGTCCGATCCGTCGTAGCCGGTGCTGGACGCGCCGTTGCCCACCGAGACGAAGATCCTGGCGGTGCCGCCGCTGCCGGTCACCACCGGGCCGCCGGTCGCCCAGATCCCGCCCTCGCGGCCGGTGGGCACGGTGTAGTCGCGTACCGGCCCGCTGCCCTCGGCAGGCACGGAGACCACGCCGCCGGTGTAGTCGCCGCAGTCCCCGTACAGTCCGCCGTAGGCGATCAGCACCCTGCCGTCGACCGCGGCCAGCGCGCCCCGCTGCTGGTGGGCGCGGGGGTCGCCGCGCGGGGGTTCCACCTCGCGGCGGCTCAGCAGCGCGCCGGTGGCCGGGTCGACCCCCACCAGTACGTGCCGTCCGCCGCTGAGCTCGGCGACGGCGAAGACCAGGCCGGTCGTCGGCTCGTAGACCGGGGTTCCGGTGATGCCCAGCGGGTCGATGTTGCCGCAGGGCAGCTCGTCGAGGCGGGCCGGGGTGCCGATGTGGCGCTGCCAGAGGATGTGGCCGTCGGTCCCGCTCAGGCCGTAGAGGGTGTCGTTCTCGGTCGCCGCGACGACGGTGCCGCGGACGACCAGCGGCTGGGCGTAGACCGCGCCGTCGAGGACCGTGCTCCAGGCCTTCCGGACCGGACCCGCCTGCGGCAGGCCGGTCACCGAGCCGCTGCGGGCCGCGTCATGGTGGTAGGTCGTCCAGTCACCGGGCAGCGACGGGTTTGGGTGGCGGCTGCCCGGGGTGAGCGTGAGCGGCGCGGGAGCCGGCGCGGCGACGGGCCCGGAGCCGCCGCAGGCTGCCGTGCCGACCAGCAGCGCGGCAGCGCAGAGCGGGACGAGGAACCCTGCCCGGGAACGCGCCATGCCCGACCACCTCCACGGTCCGGGTCGATCCGCCCCCAGTCTCCCGCACGCTCGGGGCCGCAGGCAGGTGCGAACCGGCCCGACCCTCCCGGCCCTAGCGCCCCTCCTGCGGCGTGCACCGGGCCGCGAGCACGGCGACGTCGTCCTCGGCGTCGGTGCCGTAGCGCATCAGCTGCTCCAGGAGGTCGTCCAGCAGCCGGTCCAGCGGTGGGTCGGGCGGGAGCTGAATCTCCGTCAGCCGTTGCAGCGAGCGGTCGATGTCCTCGCCGCGGCGCTCCACCAGGCCGTCGGTGTAGAGCAGCAGGGTGTCGCCGCCGACGCACGGCCGGGTGAACGAGGAGTAGCCGCCCTGGCCGGTGCCCAGCGGCGGGCCGGTCGGCACGTCCACGAGCTGCAGCCGGTTGCGGTGGTCCACGACCGCGGGCGGCAGGTGACCGGCGCTGGAGTAGGTGCAGATGCCGTGGCGGGCGTCGACCAGAGCCAGCAGACAGGTGGCCGGCCGCTCCCCGGCCAACCGGGCCATCAGCGCGTCCATCCGTGCCAGGATCTCGTGCGGCGGCAGTCCCTCGTCGGCGACCACCCGCAGCGTCGCGCTGTAGTGGCTCATGTCCACGGCCGCGGCGACGCCGTGGCCCATGACGTCGCCGATGACCAGCAGGGTCCGTTCGTCGGACAGCCGGACGCTGTCGAACCAGTCGCCGCCGACCAGCGCGCTGGTGCCGGAGGGCAGGTAGCGGGTGGCGATCTCCAGGCCCGGATGCGGATGGCTGGGGCCCGACAGCAGGGCGCGCTGCAGCTGCAGGGCGATGTGGTGCTCGCGGGTGTAGCGGTGGGCGTTGTCCAGGCTGATCGCGGCACGTCCGGCCAGGTCCTGGGCGGTGACGATGTCCTGGTCGGTGAAGGCGGGGGAGCCGCCCGCGCGGACCATGGTGAGGGTGCCGACCGGCGCCCCCCGCGCCGAGAGCGGGATCACCATCGCGGAGTGGATGCCCGCCTCCCGGTAGCGGGCCACCCGCTGCGGGTCCGGTGCGGAGCGGCTCAGCGCCTCGTCGCTGGGCAGGTTCTCGACGATCGGCTGCCCGGTCTCCAGACAGCGCGGAATGGCCGATCCGGGCTGGTAGTCCACGTACTGGCCGGGGGCTTCGAACATCCGCGACCGTTCGCGCAGCCGCGGCAGTGCCGCCATCGCGGCGCGGCGCAGCCGCAGCACTCCCGGGGGCGGCGGTCGCAGCTCGGTGGTGCCGTCCACCGGGATCACCTCCACCGTGGCGATGTCCGCGAGGGCGGGCACCAGGAAGGAGGCGAGCTCCTCGCAGGTGGTGTCCATGTCCAGGGTGGTGCCGATCACGGTGGCCGCCCGGTCCAGCATCGCCAGCCGGGCCCGCGCCTCCTCCAGGGCGTGCTGCTGCTCCCGGGCGTCGGTGACCTCCAGCACGATGCCGATGATGCCCAGCACCTGCCCGTCGTCCTCGATGCGGTGGTACGCGCCGTGCCAGTAGCGCCGCTCACGGTCGGACCCGGCCCGGGTGTGGCCGCTGGAGGTCACCTCCCTGGGGATGCCGTCGCCCAGGACCAGCCACAGCACGTCCTCCCTGGCGTCGATCCCGGGCAGCACCTCGCCGATGGTCCGGCCCAGGTGGTCGTCGGGCGGCACGCCGTTCATCCGGGCCAGGGTGGGGTTGACGTAGGCGTAGCGCAGCTCGCGGTCCAGCACGGCGACCCCCGCCGTGGTGCCGTCCAGCATCTGCCGCAGGATCTCCTGCGCCAGCGGCGAGGAGGCGTCGTTCAGCACGGCGGACGGCCCGGGGCAGCGGCCGGCTGCTCCCCGACGACGGACCTGCCGCGGTCGGACACCTCCTGGGTACAGCTCTCTCGGCCGAGCACTGCGGGATCCTCCTTGCCGTCCGATGCCGCCTCACGGTAACCGACCCCACCCCCGACCAGCGCCGTTGGCTCGCGGAAAGGGCCAGGAAGCCCGACGGCCGACGCTGCAACGGCCGGCGGCCGGGGACCTCCGCACCGTTCCCGCCGTCCCCGTCGCGGGTTACGCTCGCGGGCATGACTGCCACCACGCACCGCACCTGCCCGCTGTGCGAGGCGACCTGCGGGCTCACCGTCACCATCGGTCCCGGCCCCGACGGCGCCGGCGAGGCGATCGGGGTGCGCGGGGACGCCGAGGACCCGTTCAGCCGCGGCTACATCTGTCCCAAGGGCGTCGCCCTCGGCCAGCTGCACTCCGACCCGGCCCGGCTGCGCACCCCGTTGGTCCGGCGGGGCAGCAGCTGGACCGAGGTGAGCTGGGACGAGGCGTTCGCCGAGGCGGGACGGCTGCTGGCGCCGCTGCTGCGGGAGCACGGAGCCGACAGCGTCGGCGTCTACCTGGGCAATCCGACCGTGCACAACCTCGGGCTGAGCCTCTACAGCCGCACCCTGATCCAGGCCCTGGGCACCGGCTACCGCTTCAGTGCCAGCACCGTCGACCAGATGCCCAAGCAGGTCGCCTCCGGGCTGATGTACGGGACCGAACTGTCGATCGCCATCCCCGACATCGACCGCACCGACTACCTGCTCGTCCTCGGCGCCAACCCGATGGTGTCCAACGGCAGCCTGCTCACCGCCCCCGACCTGCCCGGACGGCTCCGCGCCCTGCGCCGGCGCGGCGGACGGCTGGTCGTGGTCGACCCGCGCCGCACCCGTACCGCCGAGATCGCCGACGAGCACCTGGCCATCCGCCCGGGCACCGACGCGCTGCTGCTCGCCGGGATCGCCCGGACCCTGATCGAGGAGGGCCTGGCCGACCCGGGCCCCCAGGCGGCTCCCCACCTCAACGGCCTGGACGAACTCGGCGTCGCCCTCAAGCCGTTCACCCCGGAGGCGGTGGCCGCCGCGACCCGGGTCCCGGCCGACACCGTACGCAGGATCGCCCGGGAGCTCTCCGCCGCCCCCAGCGCCGCCGTCTACGGCCGGATCGGGACCACCACCACCGCCTATGGCACCGCGGCGAGTTGGCTGGTCGACGTGGTCAACACGCTGACCGGCAACCTGGACCGCCCCGGCGGGGTGATGTGGCCCGAACCGGCAGCCGGCTCGCCCACCACCACGGGCGAGCCCGGACGGGGGCGCGGGGTGCGGGTGCCCGGCTCCCGCCGCACCCGGGTCCGCGGACTCCCCAGCGTCTTCGGCGAGTTCCCGGCCGGGGCCCTGGCCGAGGAGATCGACACACCGTCAGCGGATGCGGATGCGGATGGTTCGGCGTCCGGCACCGCGTCCGGGTCCCGACTACGCGGCCTGATCACCATCGCGGGCAACCCGGTCCTGTCGACCCCCAACAGCTCCCGCCTCGGCACCGCGCTGGCCTCGCTCGACGCCATGGTCAGCGTCGACGCCTACCTCAACGAGACGACCCGGCACGCGCATGTCGTCCTGCCCGCAGCCTCCCCACTCGCCCGCAGCCACTACGACCTGGTGTTCGCCTCCTTCTCGATCCGCAACACCGCCCACTGGTCGCCGCCGAGCCTGCCGCTCGGCCCCGGCGAGCTGGACGAGTCCGAGGTCCTGCTGCGACTCGCCGCCGCCGCGCTCGGCGGCACCGTCACCGCCCAGCAGCTCGACGACCTCACCGCCGCCGACACCGCCCGCCGCATCGCCGCCGACCCCTCCTCCCCGGCCCACGGTCGCGACCCCGAGGAACTCCTCGCCGCCGTCGCGCACCGCAGCCGCCAGGAGCGCCTGCTCGACCTGATGCTGCGCGGCGGCCCCTACGGCGACGGCTTCGGCGCCGAGCCGGAGGGCCTCAGCCTGGACGTCCTCGCCGCCGCCCCGCACGGCCTCGACCTCGGCCCGCTGCGCCCCCGCCTGCCCGGAGTCCTCCGCACCCCCAGCGGCAGGGTCGAACTCGCGCCCCCGCAACTGCTCGCCGAGGCCGCCCGACTGGCCGTCCACCTGGCCGAGCTCGGCTCCGCCCCGACGGACGGCCTGCTCCTGATCGGCCGCAGGCAGCTGCGCTCCAACAACTCCTGGATGCACAACGTCCCGCTGCTCGCCGGCGGCAGCAATCGCTGCACCCTCCAGCTCCACCCGGCGGACGCCGAACGCCTCGGCATCGACACCGGCCAACAGGTCCAGGTCCGCTCCCGGGTCGGCGAACTCCACGCCGAGGCCGAGGTCACCGACGGCGTCATGCCGGGCGTCGTCAGTCTCCCCCACGGCTGGGGCCACGACGACCCGGCCACCCGCCTCCCCCTCGCCGCCCGCGAACCGGGCGTCAACAGCAACGTCCTGACGGACGAGATCCCGCTCGACCTGCTGTCGGGAACCGCCGTCCTGAACGGAATCCCGGTGGAGGTACGGGGGGTGGTACGGGAGGTGGCGGCGGCAGCACCGTAGGTGCGCGCCGACGCCCCACGCTCCACGCTTGCAACGGCAACGCTGGCGGCGCGATCTTACCCGCCGTCTCGCGCCTGCCCGGCGCAAAGAAGGCGCTTCGCGCCGGCAACTGGGGCGGGGGTGGGGGCGCTCTGGCGCGGAGCGTTTCGCGGTGGGCGGGGGTAGCGCTCCACGGTTGCAACGGCAGCGTGTGGTGGGCGAGCTGGCCGCCGTTTCCCGGGCTCGCGCCCGGAAGGAAGCGGCTTCGCCGCGCGACTGGGCCGGGGGTGGCCTGGGTCCGGCGCGGAGCGTGCGGCGGGGGCGCGGGGCTGGGCGACTTCACCGATTTGGGGTCACTCGACCTATTTTGGGTCACTCTTTCGACGCCATATCGGACATAGCGGTCACAATTCGTCGGACGAGTGACCCCAAAGTAGGTCGAGTGACCCCAAAATCGGATGCCTCAGGCAAACCGGGGTCACTTTCGGGACAAGGTGCCACTTGATCATGCCGTTGTGCCCGATTCATCCCGGTATTCGTGTACCAAAAGTGACCAGGTGTACGAAAAGTGACCCAGGTTCAGCCGAAGACACACGGAAGGAACGTTTCTGCAGCCCCGGCACCGGCGCGCCGCCCGGCAACGCACGCCCCACCACCCCCTCCCCCTCTGCGCAGTTGGCCGCGAGCGACAGCGAGCCACCCCAGCCCGGGACCGAGCATCGTGCCCCATGGAGGTGACGGACGGTCAGCGGGAGCAAAGGCGCACGTCAGAGACGGGGGCGGGACGGGGACTCGGTCGCTAGAGGGATTCCGTCGTAGCGACGGTGGTGCCCCGCCTCCCCCGTGGTCGTGGTGCGGGCGAGGCGGGGCGCCGGTGTTGTCAGCGAGCTACCAGCCGACGGCGACCTCCAACCACTGCGGGTTGGAGTGGGAGATGAAGGAGGACTGGCCTGCGACGTCGTCGTAGGGGAAGCCGTAGGCGAGGTTGTTGATGTCGTGGTCGTGCCAGAACTTGGCGTAGTAGTTGGCCGGGGCGGCGAGGTAGTACTGGGTCGGGTCGGACTGCTGGGCCGTGGTCAGAGTGGCCACATGGCGGTTGAGGGCGGCGCACTCGTTCGGGTTGCTCGCGAGGACGCCGGCGCAGCCGAAGATGTCGGAGGTCGGGGCGTTGACGCCGACGGAGTTGGCGTAGGCGGTGAAGTAGTTGGCGTTCACGCCGCCGGTCTGGAAGCTGGGGTCGCTGCCGGGGGCGATGATCCGGTACGGAGCCTGGGTCTGCGCCAGGACCTTGAACTCGGCCGGCACCGAGTCGATGAACTTCTGGAAGGTGACCGACCGGTCCTCGGCGAAGGTCTGCTGGTCCTCGCCGACCTGGACGTCGTAGCCGTCCTTGGCGTGCAGGCGCATCGCCAGTTTCAGGCCGAAGGCGTCCACGCGGGTGGTGTTGCCGTTGAAGACGCTGGCTCCAACGGTGAACTCGATGAAGTCGAAGTACTGACTGGTCGGGGACCCCAGGTAGAAGTACATCCGGCCGGCGGAGTTGGCCGGCATGTCCAGGTAGGGCTGGTCGGCGATCGAGTGGGTCTGGCCGTTGAAGCTCCAGTACACCTGACTGTCGGGGTACTTGCCGTAGGTGCGGTTGAGGATCTTGACCTCGACGACGTTCTGCGCCGCCGGGATCGTGCTGGTGTCGCCCCAGAAGCCGTTGGGGTCGGGGGTGGTGGAGCTGGTCGGGCTGGCGGAGGCGGTCGGGCTGGCGGTCGCGGACGCGCCGGTGTGGACCTGGAACTCCCAGAGGGAGTAGCCGTAGGCGGTGGCTCGGGCGGTGCCGTTCATTCTGACGTAGCGTCCGGTGCCGGTGAGGTTGAGGGTCTGGGTGCCGCCGGTTGCGGTGGTGGTGGAGTAGACGGTGGTCCAGTTGCCGGTTCCGGTGTCGGAGACCTGGATCTGGAAGGCGGTCGCGTAGGCCGCCTCCCACTGCAGGACTACCTGGCAGATCTGCTGCGAGGAGCCCAGGTCGACCTGGATCCACTGCGGATCGCTGAACGCGCTGGACCAGCGGGTGCCGGTGTCACCGTCGAAGGCGGCCGAGGCGGGGAAGGTGGCGCTCTCGCTGGAGGACGCGGTGGCCGGATGGTTCAGCGCCGCATTGGCCGTGCCGCAGGCGCCGCTGGCGACCGGAGTCCCGTATACCTGAAACTCCCAGAGGGAGTAGCCGTAGGCGGTGGCTCGGGCGGTGCCGTTCATTCTGACGTAGCGTCCGGTGCCGGTGAGGTTGAGGGTCTGGGTGCCGCCGGTGCCGGTGGTGGTGGAGTAGACGGTGGTCCAGTTACCGGTTCCGGTGTCGGAGACCTGGATCTGGAAGGCGGTCGCGTACGCCGCCTCCCACTGCAGGACGACCTGGCTGACGGTGGCCTCGGAGCCGAGGTCGACCTGGATCCACTGCGGATCGCTGAACGCGCTGGACCAGCGGGTGCCGGTGTTGCCGTCGAAGGCGGCCGAGGCGGGGAAGGTGGCGTTCTCGGTGGAGGAGGCGGTTGCGGGCTTTCCCTGAGAGAGCAGTGTGCCTGCCGCCCGTGCGGGTGACTGGCTCACGGTCAGAACCAGGGCGGCGAGTACGGCGACCATCAGAGCGATGAGAAGGTACGGCCTGCGCCTGGTGCGGAGATGGACAGGAGTGCTGGTGGACATGGTCTCTCCTTGAACCGGGTGGGGGGTCCTGTGGAGCCTTGACCTCTCCCTGAGAGCGCTCTCTGAAAGGGGTGGTCGATGTCTACAGCGGTTGATGTGCGGGTGTCAATGTCCCTGTGTGCAAACGGGGTTGCGGAACCAAGAAGCCCCTCGGGCCCCGGCGCGGCCGGGTCCGAGGGGCTTCGGGTGAACGATCAGGCGCGGGCTGCGGTGATGGCCGCGCCGAGCGCTTCCTTGATGCGGGGGCCGAGGCGGGAGAAGCCCAGCTCCTTCATGGCGGCGCGGAGGAGTTCGTCCTCCGTGCGGTCGGTGCCGTCGCCGTCGATCCAGCGCACGACCGAGACGAGCTCGTCGGCGGAGTAGGCGGTGACCGGACGGCCGGCGGTGAACGAGGGCTTGCGCGGGCGGGACGCCGCCTTCGGCTCCTCGACTGCCTCGGGCTCGGCGATCTCCGCCTCGGCCCCTTCGGTCTCGGGCGCCTCGCCCTCGACAGCCTTGACCTCGACCGGCGCAGTCTCGGCAACCTCGACCACAGCCTCCGGTTCGACCTCAACCTCTACCTCGACCGTCACCGGTTCAGCTGCAACCTCAACGTCGGCGGCTTCCGCCTCCACCTGGACCTCGACCTCGGCCTCAACCTCGACCGTCACCGGCTCGACTGCAGCCTCGACCTCGACCTCGACCTCGACTTCCGCCTCAACCTCGGCCGCCTCATGCTCAACTTCGGCCTCAGCCTCGGCCACCGGCTCGACCTCTGCCTGAGCCACCTCGACCTCAGCGTCCACCTCAGCCTCGACGACCTCGGCTTCAGCCACCTCGGCCGCGACCCCCACCTCGGCCGCGACCTCCACCTCCGTCGCAACCTCCACCTCCGTCGCGTCGTCCGTCGCGCGGGGGGCGGGCAGCAGGTCGGTGGCGGTGGCCGGGGCCGCCTCGGCGGCGACGGGCGCCTCCGCAGGAGACGCGGCCTCGGCCGGGCCGAAGTGGCGGTCGCAGGCCGCGGTGACGGCGTCGGCGTCGGCTCGCTGCTCCGTCAGTTCGGCGAGCAGCTCGCCGTGGCCGCGCTCCTCGATGCTGTCGCGGAGCGCCCGCAGGGTGGGCAGCCGGTAGAGGGTGCCCTCGTCGGCGGCCAGGCGGTCGACCAGCTCGGCTAGCTCGGCGAAGGGCAGCTCGGCGAGCTCACCCTGCTCCGGCAGGAGCTTGCCGAGTACGGCCAGGCCGGTGCGGACGGTCTCGACGGACGGGGCCGCGCTGTCCAGCACCGAGGCGTCGCTGGGCAGCGCCGGGAGGGTGTCCGGGGCGAGCACGGCCCAGTCCGCGCGCTGCGCGGCGGCGGCGTTGATCGCCGTGTGCAGGGTGGCGCGACGGGTGCGCTTGGACACGGCGAGGTTGCGGGCGGCCTTGGCCAGCGCGCGGCGGTCGCCCCAGGACAGCTTCACGCCCTGCGCCTTGCGCTCGGCGCTGCTCGCGGTGGCGGCGGAGAGCCGGTCCAGGTCGGCCGACCGGTACGCGGCGGGGGTCAGCGTGGCGAGGGTCTCGCGGACCCGGAGCAGCAGGGCGACGGCCTCGGCCACCGCTGCCACCGTGTCCAGCCCGCCCAGCGGCGTGCCGGAGTCGAGCAGCTCGGCGGCCTCGCGGACGGTCGCCAGGTCGCGTCCGCGCAGCTCGGCGAGGACGGTCGAGGCGGCGCGGGCGTCCTCGGGGGTCGCCACGGTGCCGACCGCCGCGTACCAGGCGTGGGTCTCGGCGGTGAGGGTGAATCCGCCCTGGGCGGAGTACTTGAGCAGGTCGTCGCGGACGCCTGAGAGGACGTCCGACTGCTGCTCATCGTTCGGAGTGGCCGCGGGGGCCGTTGGTGTCTCGTCGGTGTTAGTCAGGTCGATCGTCGTCATGGTGAGGTCCGCTTCGTGGCAGGGAGGACTGCGGCGTCGGGGCAGAGTCATGCGCAGCGGTGGTCCCGTGCTGCGTGAACGCACACGATACGGGTGCGCTTGCGAGCGGCGCACGCACCCTGCCAATCCCCGGCGGAACATGCCGCAGGGTTCGTCCATTCGCCAGCCCTCGGCTGCTGCCGGGCAGCACCGGACCGCTGCAGCTCATAACACTATTGCCCCAGAGGAGTTGGGCGCACCTCAGGGTGCGCCGGACCGGACGCCGGGGCGCGTTGACGCCGGCGCTCGGATTTTCACGCCCCTCTCCCTACCGACCCGAACCCGTCCCCGGCGTCTCGTGCAGGCGGCGGAGCTCGGTCTTGAGGATCTTTCCTGCGGCCGAGACGGGCAGTGCGGCGGTGAAATGGACCGCGCGGACCCGCTGGTAGGGGGCGACCCGGGCGGCGACATGAGCCATCAGCTCGTCGGCGAGTTCGGGGGAAGCGCGGTAGCCGGCCCGCAGCATCACATGGGCGACCGGAATCTCCCCGGCCAGCGGGTCGGGAGCGCCGACGACGGCTGCGACGGCGACGGCGGGGTGCTGGTGCAGCAGGTCCTCCAGCGGGGCGGGATAGACGTTGTAGCCCTTGTGGATCAGCATGTCCTTCGCCCGGCCGACCAGGTACAGCCAGCCCTCCTGGTCGCTGCGGCCCAGGTCGCCGGTGCGCAGCCAGCCGTCCTCGAACTGTTCGGCCGTCAGCTCCGGATGATTGTGGTAGCCGTCGGCGATCTGCGGACCGCGCGCCCAGACCTCGCCGACCTCGCCGGTCGGCAGGGCCTCGCGGGTGACCGGGTCCCTGATCTCGACGACGGTGTCGAACACCGGGACGCCGACGCTGCCGATCGGGGCGGCCGTCGGCCCGCCCGGCGGGTGGCTGGTGAGCCCCATGGTGGCTTCGGTGAGTCCGTAGCCCTCGCTGATCTCCGCCTGCGGCAGCAGTTCGCGGAGCCGGGCCAAGGTCTCCGAGTCCAGCGGCGCCGCGCCCGAGCTGACCTGGCGGACGGAGGAGAGGTCGGCCTTGTGGACGGCGGGGGCGGCGAGCAGCGCGTGGAACAGGGCGGGTGATCCCGCCAGGTGGGTGACCTGCCACCGCTCGGCCTCGGCGAGGTAGCGGGCCGGATCGAAACGTCCGGAGACCACCACGGTCGTCGCGTTCGCGGTGCACAGCAGCTGGGTGACCAGGCCCATCGCGTGGAACATCGGGGCGACCGAGAGCAGGATGCTCTCGCCGATCGGGACGGTGCCGGGGCCGACGGCCTCCGGGACCTGCTCCAGGTACATGCCGCCGTTCCGGTCCAGGCGCGGCAGCGAGGCCCCGCGCCAGCAGCCCATCTGCAGGGCGTTGGCGACGGCGTGCCGGTGCAGGATCCGGACGGCCTTGGAGCGCCCGGTGGTGCCGCCGGTGAAGGAGAGATGGGCCAGGTCGTCGGGGTTCACCGGGGCCGCCGGGGCAGGGCGGGCGGTGAGCAGTTCTGCCAGTGGGGGGTTGCCCTCGGCAGTGCCCGGCGGGCGGCCCGGCGCCGCGTGGGTGGCCGGGACCTCGACGACGAACCGCGGCTCGGCGCCCAGGGCGGCACCGGATTCGCCGAGACTGCGGGTCCCACCGAGGCTGCGGGCCCTGCCGAGACTGCGGGCTTCGCTGAGGACGTGGGCGACGCCCGGGTGGGTGATCACCGCGACAGCGGCGACCTCGGCGAGCTGTTCGGCCAGGAGCCTGGCGGGCAGCAGCGGGCTGAGCGGGCTGACGACTGCTCCCGCGAGCAGGACCCCGAAGTAACTCAGGGTGTAGCGGAGCGAGTTGGGCTGGTGCAGGGCCACCACGTCGCCGGGGCGGACGCCGTGCTCCCGCAGCCCCTGGGCCAGACGCAGCGCCTGGTCGTACAGTTCGGCGAAGGTCAGCGACTCCTCACCGTCCCGCAGCGCCACCCGCTCCGGGTGACGGGCTGCGGTCCCGGCGAGGATGTCGCCGACGGTGCAGCGCGGATAGTCCAGGTTCTGCGGCATTCCCGGCGGCAGCAGCATCGTGGGACGGCCCCCTTTCCCGCTGTTCGTCCAGCTGGAGGGGACGCCCGGTGCGGTGGCGTCCCGCACGTGCAGTCTGGCAAGCGGAGGACGGTCCGGGAAGGGATCTGACTCAGCGGTGTCCCTCCCAGAGCTCGCGTTCTCGCGGCCGCGGATCGTACTGCACCTCGGGATCCAGGTCGAAGCGCATGGTGGCGCGATCGTTGCGGTCGTAGGCCGGCCAGCCCGGCTCGCCGGTGACCGCGAAGGAGACCCAGGCGGCGTGCATGGCGTCGGCGAGCCGCTGCGGGGGACTGGTTCCGAGCAGCTCGGCCATGGACTTGTCGTGGAGGTTGTCGAAGACGAAGGCCAGTTCGGTGACATGGCAGGCGCCCAGGCGGCCGTCGAAGGTGGGCGGCTGCCAGCCGAACTCGTAGAGGTGGACGGTGCCGTGGCCGTCGGCCTCACCCCGCTCGTCCTGCTTCCCCTGCCTCCCCTGCCTCCCCTGCCTCCCTTGGGCCTCGGCCAGGCGGATGGCGGGGATGCGGAAGAACCAGTCGGTGGCGAGGGCCGCCAGCAACTCCCCTGGTGAGGCATCGGGCTGCCGCCCGCGGTAGACGGCGAGGGCCTGCTCGGGATCGTCGAGGTCGTATCCGGTGGCGGTCTTCCGGGCCAGCTCCTCGGACACCAGGTCGAGCAGGCCCGAGGGGGTGAGGTAGAGGCGGAACTCGTCGCTGTTGGAGCCGATCAGCAGGTCGATCCCGGCGGCGGACCCCGCCGCCACTGCCTCCAGCGGTGGCACGGGGAGCAACTCTCCGTCGACCACGGGTTCCAGGGGCATCAGATTGCGTGCAGCCTCGCCCCACCTGGCCGGTTCGGGATCGGTCGCGATCTCGCCGCGCAGGCCCCGCTGGACGGAGAGGAGCCGGTCCGACGGCACGGTGGCGAACGCCTCGCGGGTGGCCGGAATGCCCAGCCGCTGTGCGAGATGACGGCCCACCAGCTCGGCCGTGCCCAGGGAAAGGGTGTGCTGGGCGGCGCCGCTCTGCAGGATCGCGCGACGGAACAGCCCCCGGGCCCGGGGCACGGCCAGCAGCGTGCCGATGCTCATCGCTCCGGCCGACTGGCCGAAGAGGGTGACCTGTTCGGGATCCCCGCCGAAGGCCGCGATGTCGTCCCGGACCCACTCCAGCGCGGCGATTTGGTCGAGCAGACCCAGGTTGGGCGGCGCCGGGTCGTCCGCACCGAGGTACAGGAAGCCCTCCACGCCCAGGCGGTAGTTGACGGTGACGCAGACGACGCCGTCGCGGGCGAAGCGGGAGCCGTCGTAGCCCGGGAGTGAGCCCGAGCCGTTGGTGAACCCGCCGCCGTGCAGCCAGACCATGACCGGCCGGCCGGCGGACCCGCCGTGAGTCAGCGCCTCGGCCGGAGTCCAGACATTGAGGTTGAGACAGTCCTCGCCCGGGATGTCGACCTCGGGGAGCAGGCTGTCCAGCGGCGCCGGGTACGGCGGCTTGGGCACGGTCGGCCCGTACGCGGTGGCGTCGAGTTCCCCCTCCCACGGCGCCGGTGGCTGCGGCGGTCGGAAGCGGTTCGCGCCGAAGGGCGGTGCGGCGTAGGGGATTCCCTTGAAGGCGACGGCGTCGCCCTCGACCGGCGTGCCGCGGACGGCTCCCCGGGAGGTTCGCACCACGGTCCGCACCATGCTGGGCGCGACGTTCGGCCTGTCACTCCGCTCACCAGGCTGCGTCAAGACGGTCTCCGTTGTGAATGCCTCGGCATGATGGGTGGTCAGTTGCCGCGGCTCCGACCGTAGGGCCGCGCCGACGGGCCCGCAACCGCTGCTCCGTTCGTGCGGGGTTACCGCAGCCGGGTCACGGCCGAACTCGGAGTTGACGTGGACCACCGGGGGCCCTCGATTCCCGGGTGCGGGTTGTCAGTCCCGGTCGATAGTCTTCGGGAGATCGGAGGGGAGAAGAGGGGGGCGGTTCGGGTGGGGCTGACGATTGCGGACGGGCGGAAGCTGACCTTCCTGCTGGAACTGGTGCGTCCGGACCAGGCGCAGCGGGTGCTGGGCCGGATCGGGCAGCTCGGCAGCGAGCAGTCGGCGCCGCGCGAGTTGCGCGCACTGCTGAACGGACGCCGGCCTCCGCCGCTCATCGTGTGGCTGTGGGTGCTGGCCTGCGACCTGCCCGAGCTCAACGCGGTGGCGTTCGACGTGCGCGAGCTGGGGGACGCCATCCGCAGAGACATCATCGAGGGCGTCCCGTTCGGGCCGGACCGGGACCGGCAGACCGAGCGGCTGCCGCTGTCGCCGATCCTGGAGCAGCGTCAGAGTTGGGGGCGGATGGAGACGGAGTTCGACCTGCCGTCCCGGCAGACCACCGAGCAGTTGCTGCCTGCGCTGCGCGCCGCGGGCGAGGCCCGAAAGCTGCGCCGGGCCAGGAAGTTCGCCGGGGCGCTGCCGCGTGACGAGTGGGACCAGGTGGCGCGGGCGGACCTGGCCGACCCGCTGCCGGGCTATGCGCGCTGGGCGCTCTCCTGCCAGGTCAACTGTCCGCCGTCGCTGCGCGAGCAGTTCGGCAGCCATGGCAAGTTCCGGTACCGGCTCCAGCAGGCCGGGGTGCTGGCGGAGCCGCACGGCTACATCGCGCGGGGCTCGGCCCGGGACGTCCTGCTGACCCTGGGTGTGATCGCACAGCCCCACTTCCCGGCGGGCCGTCAGTTCCGGGAGGAACTGGCGCCGCTGGTACGGGAGCGCCTGGGCGGGCACGCCGACGCCTGGGCGGTGCTGGCCCAGCTGCTGCCGACGTTCAGCGGATCGCTTCCGGAGCTGATCAGTACGGCCGGTGCGATCGCAGGTCCTGACCCGAACCCGGAGCCTGATCCGAACCTGGAGCCTGATCCGGACCCGTTGGGAGTGGGCGACGGGGACCGGCCGGATTCGAACCCGCGTATACCTGATCCGCAGTCAGGCGCGCCTGCCTCTGCGCTACAGCCCCCGTCGGCCCCGACCCTAGCCGTTGGAGGGGCGGTTGGGCCATGAGTTACGACCGCCCCCGAATGCATGTCGTCGACCCCACCGACCGCCGGGCCCTGGCCGACTACCGTCCGGCCCCGCCGGCCGTCGTCGCTGAGGCGGGGCGGCTCAAGGAGGCCGCCCTGCTGGACTTCGGTCTGACCGAGTCCGCCGTCGCCTCCTGGCTGTATGCCAAATGCCACCACCAGCTGCCCACCACGGCCGTGGACACCGCCGCCGTGGTGGCCTCCGGCGACGGCAGCTGCCTGCTGCTCTACAACCCGGAGTTCTTCGTCGGCCTGGGCCTGGACGGGGTCAAGTTCGTCCTGTTCCACGAGGCCCGGCATCTGATCCAGCGTCACCTCTACACCGAGCCGGAACTGCGGGAGGACCCGGTGTTCGCGGTGGCAGCCGAGGTCACCATCAACCATGTCGTGCTGCTTCGGCTCGGCCGCGAGCGGCTCCCGCTGCTGAACGGCGCACCGGTGGGCATCGACCCGCGGACCGTGCACGCCGGCTATGTCGCCGACCTCGACGCGCAGGGGCTGACGCCGCTGCCCTACCCGGCGTTCGTCCGGACCGACCACGGCTGCTACTCCGAACTCAAGCGCATGCGCAACCCGCCCGTCCCGCAGCCGCGTTGCATTCACCTCAGCGGCGGGGGAGCGGGCGGCGGCGGAGCGAGCGGCGGGGTGCCGTGCGATCAGGAGGCGGTGGACGCCGCCGTGTCGTCCGTCCTGCTCAACGCCCTGCTCGCGGCTCGGCGTGGCAACCGGATCGCCGAGGACGAACTGGTGGACCTGATGAGCCGCAGCGAGGACGGCTCCGCCAACGCGTCCCGGGTCTGGGGCCGGATCGGCGCCGGCGCGCTGCGCGGGGAGACGGTACGGACCAGGCGGGTCGACTGGTGGCAGCGCTGGCTGGTGGACGTCCTGGCGTCCAGACTGCGCGAGGGCGAGCGGCTGGTCTACCCCAAGAAGCGCGGGGCGATCCTCGCCGCCCTGGGTCACGATCCGATGCTCTCCCGGCGCGGTCCGGTCCGGGACAAGGTGCTGGCCATCGCCTACGACACCTCGGGGTCGATGCCCGACCCGGTGGTGCACTGGCTGACCGAACTGGTCGGCCAGATCGACGGGGTGGAGGCGCACTGGCTGTCGTTTGACGGCGCGGTGATGCCCTTCCGGCCGGGTGAGCGGGTGCGCGGCGGAGGCGGCACCAGCTTCCAGGTCGTCGCCGACTACCTGGAGGGCCGCTCGGAGATCGACGGGCGGCGCTTCGAGGAGCGCCCCGACGCCGTGGTCATGCTGACCGACGGCTACGCCCCGCACATCACCCCGGCGGAACCCGACAAGTGGATCTGGTTGATCACCGAGGGCGGCGACGACTGGCCCGAGACCCACACCCCCGCCATGGCCTGCCATCGCGTGACGACAGGAGAGCAGTGAACCAGCACAGCACGACGGTGGACGCCGTCGTTCGGGAGCTCTCCCCGCTGGAGCAGTTCATCGATGCGATGATCGACCTCGGCCAGACCGGCCAGGTCTTCGGCGAGCACGGCATCGGCAAGACCGCGACGTTCTTCTCGCACATCGCCCGGAGCCATCCGGACACCGAGCTGGTCTTCGTGCCCGCTGCCAACCTCACCCCCGACGACCTGCTCGCCAACGCCCCGGTGCGGGACGCGGCCAGCGGCGAACTGGTGCTGCGTCAGCTGGTGATGCGTCAGCTCCGGCCCGGGAAGCGGTTCGTGCTGCTGATCGACGACTCGCTGCAGGCCGGGGAGTCGATCCAGTCGCAGCTGATGCAGATCGCCTGCAACTGGACCCTGGGCGAGTTCGACCTGCGGGAGCTGGGCTGTGTCGGGGTCTTCCTCACCGACAACGAGTCGTTGGCCGAGACCGCGGCCAGGCGGAGCGACCTGGCGATCCTGGACCGCATGGTCACGGTGCGGATCACGGCCAACGACACCGCCTGGCGGGCCGAGCTGAGCGCCCGCTTCACGGAGTGGGACCTGCGGCCGCTGTTCCGGATCTGGGCCGCGCAGACCCCGGCCGTGCGGGAACTGCTGTCCCCGCGCACCCTGGAGCACATCCTCGCCAATGCCCGGGAGGGATTCCCGCTGGTCTGGGGCCTGCCGCTGATCAACGGCGAGCGGCTGCGGCTGGCCGAACCCGGCCTGGGCGACGACGGCAAACCGCACCCAAGCCGCACCGGCGAGATCCTGGACCGGATCGCCGCCGCCCTCGGCGTCGCCAACCCCGCCCAGGTCCCGGACCCGGTGCGCCGGGTCGTCCGCGCCGCGCTCCGCAACCGCTGGACGGTGCTGCTCCAGGGCCCGCCCGGCTGCGGCAAGACGGAGATCGTCCGGCAGTTGGTCCGGGAGGAGCTGGGCCGCGAACCGCTGTACTACTCCATGCCGGTCACCAACGTCGAGGACCTGTGCGCACCGGTCCCGACCCCGGACGGTTCGCTGGACAATCTGCTCGCCGTGCACTTCACCGGCGACGCCCCGAAGGCCGTGGTCTGGGACGAGTACAACCGTCCCAAGGACAAGGCCGCCTTCGCCAAGCTGATGGAGATCACCCAGGAGTGGTCGCTGGCCGGACAGCGCATCGGTGGGCTGCGGGCCCAGATCGCCCTGCAGAACCCGCCGTACCACCTGGGCCGCAAGCTTCAGGTGGCCAGGAACAACATCGCCCAGGCGACGCGGTTCACCGCCTCGCTGGTCGTCGACCCGGCCGACATCCCCGCCAACGAATGGCTGATCGCACGGTACGGCGCGGTCGCCGAGACCGTGCTGGAGTGGTGGAAGAACGACATCGACGAGGACGGCCGGGCCTGGATCACCAAGCGCACCCTGGAACGGCTGATCAAGCTGCACGGCAAGGGCCTGCCGCTGCAGATCGGGACGATCTACCTGGGGGACGGTGAGTACGCGCCGGTCCCGCTCACGGCGTTGGTGGAGCGGCTGGAACGCCGCCCGGTGACCGGGCTCCGCGAGCTGGCCGCCGACCCGGCCGGCTGGGAGCAGCGGCTGCGCCGGGCTGCGGAGGCGTCCAGCGAGGGGACCAATGACAGCGACACGGTGCACCAGGTGATCTCCAACGCCGAGTTGTCCCAGCTACGGAGACACCAGGCGCTGATAGCCCGGCTGGTGGCCTGGCTGCCGCCCAAGCTCAGGTCGACGTATCTGGTGGGAGCGTCGGACGAGCACCAGCGGTACTGGATCGAGACGTTTGCGCTGATGCCGCGTCAGCCGCAGCCCCAACGCTCGCAGGATTCTCACCAGTCGGCGACCCGGTAGTCCTTGAGGAAGACGCCGGAGACGGGCCGGCCGGCCTCGCCGCGCACGATCGGGTCGTAGATCCTGGCGGCTCCGTCCACGATGTCGAGCGGGGTGCGGAAGCCCTGGTCGGCGATCCGGGCCTTCTTGGGCGCCGGGTTCTCGTCGGTGATCCAGCCGGTGTCGACGCTGCTGAGATACACCCCCTGGGCCGCCAGCTCCTCGGCACTGGTGCGGGTCAGCATGTTCAGGGCGGCCTTGGCCATGTTGGTGTGGGGGTGCCCTGCCGTCTTGTTACGCACCGAGAAGCGGCCCTCGACGGCCGTGACATTGACGATGTAGCGGCGGGGGTGGGGTGAGGCCAGCAGCAGCGGCAGCAGCCGGTCGCAGAGCAGCGTCGGTGACACGGCGTTGACCAGCTGGGTCTCCAGCAGCTCGGCCGGGTCCAGCCCACCCAGCCGGGCGGACCAGGAGTTCTCCGGCGCGGTGTCGGGCAGCAGCCCGGCCTCGTCGGTGAGCAGCGCGAGCGCGGACGAGGGTCCGGCGGCACCGGCGGGGGCCAGCTCCTGGCCTGTGCGGAAGCCAGGAGCCTCCAGCATCCGTATCCGTATCCGCATCTGCTGCTGCGTTTGCGACGCATCATCGGCCAGAGCCTCCCGCTCCCCGGCGGCCAGCACGGCGTACGCACCGGGTGGGCGGCGTACGGTCTGCGCGGCGTTGTTCACCAGGATGTCCAACGGTCGGCCTTCGGCCCGCAGGTGCTCGCACAGGCCGAGCACCTGGCGCGGGTCGCGCAGGTCGATGCCGACCACGGTCAGGCGGTGCAGCCAGTCGCCGCTGCCGGGCGCGGCCCGGAAACGACGCACGGTGTCCTTGGGGAAACGGCTGGTGACCAGGAGTTCGGCCCCGTCCCGCAACAGCATCAGCGCCAGCTGGAACCCGATCTTCACCCGCCCGCCGGTCAGCACCGCCCGCCGCCCCCGCAGGTCGGCCCGCGCCTCGCGGTGGCTCAGGTTCTCCGCCGCGCAGGTGGGGCAGAGGAGATGGTAGAAGGCGTCGGCGAGGGTGTAGGTCTCCTTGCAGATGTAGCAGCGACGCGGTCGGCGGTAGGTAGCGATGGCGGTGGCGCTGCTGTCGCTGTCGCCGTCCCGGGCGGGGGGTACCAGCGGTGCGTCCTCGCGCCGTTCCCCGCCCCCGGTCGCAGTGGCCCGGACCACCGCCGCGTCCGCCTCGGCGTTCTCCGTCCGGCGGGCCCGTCGGCGCTGCTGTTGCCCGTCCCGCGCGAACGACTCCGCCACCCGCTCGGCACGGAGCCGCACCGGGTCGGTGGCGGGCAGCGCCCGCAGGCGGCCGACGGTACGGTTGAACGCCTCCAACTCGGCGTCGGTGAGCGGGATGTCGTCCGCCAAGGTCATCCCGCCCCCCGTTTCGTTTCCTGTGGTCCCGACCGGATTCGAACCGGCGTGCTCCCCCATGCCAAGGGGATGCGACTGCCTCTGCGCTACGGGGCCGATCAACTGCGAACTGCCACTGTCAGCTGCCCGAAGGGCCGGATTCGAACCGGCGTGCTCCCCTTGAGGAGAGGATGCGCCTGCCTCTGCGCTACCTCCGGGCATTGCCGAGGATCGTAGCGCTCACCCGGTGTTCACCTGACACTGCGGCAGAGGCTCCGACACACTGGACGTGCCCGGCGCGTGCCGGGCCTTGTTGGCCGACCCGGGTTCTCCGGGCGGGGGGATGGACTGTGTACTGGTTCGGGCTGCTGTGCTGCGCCCTGCTCGGCGTCGAGATCGGCGGGGTCGCAGCGGGGGCTGTCCATCTCACTGACCCGGCCTTTTCCAGCAGCGTGCTGCTGTTCGTGCTGGGCATGAACCTGATCCCGTGGACCGGGCTGATCGGCTTCGCCGCCGTGCGCAACAGCCGGTCGAAGGCCGAGCGGCTGGCTGAGCAGGCCGAGCGGGCCGAGCGGGCCAAGGTCGAGGCGGCCCCGAAGACGCCCGCACTGGCCAGGATCGAGACCTCCCGCGCCGTCGGCGAAGGGCCCGACCTGCCTCTGCTGCTCGACCTCACAGTCGCTCCCGACGGCCGCCCCGGCTACCGGGTCGAGATGCACGCCACCGTCAACCTCATGGACATGGACGCCTACCGGGCCGGCTGCGTGATCGTCGTGGACCACGACCCGGACCGCCTCTGGCGGGTGACGCTCCAGCACAGCCCGTCACCGGAGTGGCGCTCCCGAGCGACCCTCGCCAAGCTCGACTCCGCCCCCGCCTCGACGATGGTCGCCCGCCCCCTCCCACTCCCACGCCCCGGCGCCTACCGCCGCCCCGGACGGATGGGGGTGCGGGCCATGCTGGTGGGGATGGCGATTTCGGTGGGGGTGTTCTGGCCGTGGTTCAGCGGGTGAGGGTCGGGGGCGGGGGAGGCGGAGCGGCGTCCGTTGGTGCGGCGGGGTCCCTCCCCAAGCACTTCGTGCAGGGGATACCCCACCGCGGCCGAGCCCCCGTCCCGACGCCGTCTCCGACGTGCGCGATTGCTCCCGCTGAACGTCCGTCGCCTCCGTAGGGCACGCCGGTCCGTGCCTGGCTGGGGTGGCTCGGCTCCGCCTCGCGGCAACCACGAGGAGCGGGGCGGTTGGTGGGGCGTGCGTTGCCGGGTGCGCGCCGGTTTCTTGCCGGGGAGGGGCGTGCGCGCCGGGTTGGGGGGAGTTACACCCATGCTGGGGTGAATTACACCCATATATGGTTGCTACGGCACCCAGCGTGGTTGTAACTCCCCCCAGCAGCCAGCCAAATCGCTCGAATGGCCCACGAACGGGGTCGTTGGGGACGTCTGGCCTCACCCTGGGGTAGTTCCGACTCGCTGAGCGAGCCCAGCACTCCCCAAGGTGGGCCTGGACTTCCCCACACCCCGAACGGCAGGCGCGAAAGCCCTCGCCCCGCGCCCCCGGCGAGCACTCCGCGCCGGACCCGGGCCGCCCCCGGCCGTTGTCGCGCATGGGGTATCCCCTGCACGAAGTGCTTGCGGAGGGAGCCGCTTCCTTCCAAGCGCGAGCCCGGGAGACGGCGCGCAACTCGCCCCACCGCACGCTGCCGTTGCAAGGGTGGGGCGCCACCATCGCCCACCGCCAAACACTCCGCGCCAGAGCACCTCACCCCCGGCCCTTGTCGCGCGGCGGAGCCGCATCTTTCCGGGCGGAGCCCGGGAGGCGGCGCCCAACTCGCCTCACCACGCGCTGCCTTTGCAAGCGTGGAGCGTCGCCCCCGCCCACCGCCAAATGCTCCGCGCCAGAGCACCCCACCCCCGGCCCTTGTCGCGCGGCGGAGCCGCATCTTTCCGGGCGGAGCCCGGGAGACGGCGCCCAACACGCCCCACCACGCGCTGCCGTTGCAAGCGTGGAGCGCAGAGCCCTGCTACGCCGCCCCGCCTCCCCCGACCGCACCGCGCTCAGCCCCGACCCCCACCTCCCGCCGGGCCGGAGGCTTCCCCGCTGCGGGGCTCTCCGTCGGGGCTCGTCGTACCGCTGTTCCGGCCAGGGCGCCCGCCAGGGCGAGGCCGGCGGTTGCCCACATGGCTGCCGAGAAGCCGTTGGTGAAGGCGGGGGCTGAGGCGTAGGAGCCGTGGGTGGTGAAGACGGCGGCGCAGAGGGCGATGCCGAAGGCGGCGCCGAGTTGGCGGAGCATGTTGAAGGCGCCGGAGGCCTGGCCGATCTCGGTCTGGGCGACGGCGCCGACGACCGCCTTCTGGGCGGAGGGCATCGCCATGGAGATGCCGGTGCCGCTGATGAGCAGGGGCGCGATCAGCCGGTCGTACGGGAGTGAGGGGGTCGCCGCCAGGGCGAGCCACGCGCCGCCTGCTGCCTGCAGGAGCATCCCGGTGACGAGCAGGGGGCGTTCGCCGAGGCGGTCGGCCAGGGTGCCGGCGACGGGGGCGCAGAGCATCAGGATCCCGGTCCAGGTCATCAACCGCAGGCCCGCGGCGAGCGGTCCGTGGCCGAGGGCGGTCTGCAGGTACTGGGCGAGGAAGAACAGGGTGCCGTAGAGGCTCGCGGTCAGGCAGAAGCTGGACGTGTTGGCGGCGGCGAAGGTGCGGTTGCGGAAGAAGCGCATGGGCAGCATCGGGGCGGCGGTGCGCAGTTCCCAGCGTACGAAGCCGACCGTCAGCGCCGCTCCGGCGCCGAGCGCGCTCAGCACCTCCGTGCTGCTCCAGCCCGCGTCGTTGCCCCGGACCAGGGCCCAGACCAGGCCGAGCGCTCCGCCGGTCGCGAGGGCGACGCCGAAGGTGTCGAAGCGCACGGTCGGGCCGGTGCTCTCGTCCAGGCGCAGCCGGACCAGGACCATGGCGAGCAGGCCGATCGGGATGTTGATCCAGAAGATCCACTGCCAGGCCAGCCCCTGCGCGACTGCCCCGCCGACGAAGGGGCCGCTGAAGGTGGCCAGCCCGGTGAGCCCGCTGAAGAGGCCGAGGGCCCGTCCCCGCTGCCGGGGCGGGAACGCGGCGCTGAGGTGGGTCATCGCCAGCGGCAGCACCAGCGCCGCCCCCGCGCCCTGGACCGCGCGGGCGGCGATGAGCGCGCCGATTCCGGGCGCCAGCGCGCAGGCGGCGGAGGCGGCGGTGAACAGGCCGAGGCCGAGGACGAGCATGCGGCGGCGGCCGTAGCGGTCCCCGAGTGCGGCGCCGGTGAGCAGCAGCACGGCGAAGCTGAGGACATAGGCGCTGACGGTCCACTGGAGGGTCTCCAGGGGCGCGCCGAGGTCGCGTCGGATCGTGCTGAGCGCGGTGGCGACCACGGTGCCGTCCAGGGCGATCATGAAGGAGGCGGTGGAGGCCAGGGCGAGGACCCAGCGCTGTTCGGGCGTGCTGACGGTGGCGGACATGCAGGCTGCTCCTCGGAGCGAGTGGCGGGGACGGGGACGGGGACGGGTGAGGAATCACCCGGTACCGATCCGGGGCGCCGACCGGATTCACCGATGAGTTCCGCTCATCGCGCGGATCAGTACTCATCGAGAGGCGACACGACACGACACGACACACTGAAAGCAACCGAGGAGCGGGGATGGCGATGGCGGACACCGTGGAGCGCAGCGAGGACTTCGTCCGGCTCACCGATCCGTTCCGGCGGGAGCTGCTGGCCCACTGCTACCGGATGCTGGGCTCGGTGCACGATGCCGAGGACCTGCTGCAGGAGACCATGCTGCGGGCCTGGAACTCGTTCGGGCGTTTCGAGGGCCGGTCGTCGCTGCGGACCTGGCTGTACCGGATCGCGACCAACGCCTGTCTGCGCGCCCTGGAGGGCCGCAGTCGGCGGCCGATGCCGTCGGGGCTGGGGACGACGGCCAACGGCGCGCTGGAGGGGCCGTTGCGGCGGCCGCTGCCGGAGGTGCCCTGGCTGCAGCCGATCCCGGACGCGCTGCTCGGGTTCGGGGCCGGGCCCGGGAACGGGAGCGATCCCGCCGACCCCGCCGCTGTCGTCGCGTCACGCGCCGGGGTGCGGTTGGCGTTGGTGGCGGCGCTGCAGTATCTGCCGCCGCGTCAGCGGGCGGTGCTGATCCTGCGTGAGGTGCTGGACTGGCGGGCGGCCGAGGTGGCCGAGCTGCTGGGGGTGTCGGTCTTCGCCGTCAACAGCCTGCTGCAGCGGGCCCGTGCCCAGATCGACCAGGCCGCGCTCGCGGAGGAGACGGTGCGGGAGCCGCGCGATCCGCGCCGTCGGGCGCTGCTGGACCGCTATGCCGCCGCGTTCGAGGCCGGGGACATGGGCGCGATCAGCAGGCTGCTGGCGCAGGACGTCGTGCTGGAGATGCCGCCGCACCCGGACTGGTTCAGCGGACGGGACGCCGCCGTGCGGTTCCTGTCCACCCGGGTCCTGATCACCTCGGGGCGGATCCGGGCCGTGCAGACCGCCGCCAACGGGCAGCCGGCACTGGCGACCTACCGGCTGGAGGCGGACGGTGCGCTGCACGCGCACTCGATCCAGGTGCTGACGCTGGATCAGGACGGCGGCGCGGTGAGCCGGATCAGCGCCTTCCAGGACCTGTCGCTGTTTCCGGTCTTCGGCCTGGAACGGGTCCGCCCCGCCGGGGAGCGGACCCTGGCGGGGCGGAGCTGTGAGGTGGACCGGGCGTCTGCTACGGGTAGCTGACCAGGTCCGCCACGTTGTTGGAGGAGTTGGACGGGCCTCCGGTGCTGTTGACGATATGGCTGATGGTCCCGACGCCGCCGAGCGCCACGGTGACCATGTCGTGCAGCTTCACCCCGGAGACCTGCGGCACCTCGATGGCGTGGTCGCCCACGACCGAGGAGTTGGTGCTGAAGTAGCAGTACACGCCCAGCCCCCAGGCCTCATGGCTGGTGACCCCGGCGGCCACCTTGTAGGCGGCGTAGCCGTTGGTGCTGCCGTTCATCCAGCTTGCCTGGTTCGGCGGGTCGTAGGGGAGCTCGTTCTGCAGGAAGTAGGTCCTGCCCCCGTTGCCGTTCCACAGCACCGCGTACTGCTGGTAGTGCTCGGCGGCCAGCCCGTACATGGTGACGTTGGCGCCGTTGACGACCAGGCCGTTCTGCGCGGTGTTGGAGGTCCAGCCGACGCCGCTGCCGTGGTCGGCGCGCCACAGCCAGAAGTCGTCGCCGATCACGTTGTTGCTGTTGACCTGCACGCTGACGGTCGCCTTGCCGACGGCCGCGCCGCCGATGCGGGCGAAGACGTCGGACAGCACGGTCGGGTCGGCGCTGTGGTCGGCGCTCGATCCGGTCGGGCCGACCTGCAGCAGCACCGGCGAGTTGGTGGTCCCGGCGTCGAACAGCAGCCCGCCGATGCGGACGCCGCTGACGTCGGCGGTGGACATCGCGGTGACGCCGTTGTCGGCCTCCAGCGTGGCCAGGCCGAGGCCCAGCACGACGGTGTCGGCCCGGGTCACCCTGATGGTGTCGGTGAGGTGGTAGACGCCCGGGGTGAACAGCAGGTTCTGACCTGCCGTCAGCGCCGCGTTGATGGTCGCCGCGGTGTCGGTCGGCTTGGCGATGTAGAACTGGCTGATCGGCAGCGAGGTGCCGGCGGTGTTGCCGGTGGCGGACCAGGTGCTGCCGCTGCTGTTGGTCCGGTCGCCGGGGACGAAGACCTGGTAGTTGCCGGAGGAGTCGACGTAGAGGTACGGCTTCTCGGCGATGGTCGGGGTCTGCGCCACCGTGGTGTAGGGCGGGCTGGGGAAGCTGTTGGAGGGCGCGTTGGTGTCGCCGACGAAGACCATGTTCCAGTTGGAACCGGTCCAGCTGCCCCACGAGCTATTGCGCGACAGCCACTGCTGCTGGCTGCCGGAGTTGACCTGCCCGTTGATCTGCGAGTCGCTCAGCGAACCGCCGCTGGACCAGCCGCCGTTGTCGTCCAGCACCATGTTGCCGGTGACGTGCACCCGGCGCATCGGCGAGGCCTGCGAGACGGCCCACTTCACCGTCCCGCTGGACGGGCTGTCGGTGAGGTTCTCGACGGAGCGCCAGAAGTTCTGGGTGGCGTTGCCGCTGAACCACTGGGCGTCGGCGTTGACGCCGCCGCCGGTGATGGTGACCTGGTTGGGGTTCTGGCCGAGGCCGAGCACCTGGGTATAGAAGCCCACCGGGACGCTGACGTTGTACGAGCCGGGCTTGAACAGCAGGGCGTAGCGCTGGGTGCCGAACTGGTTGCTCTGCTGGGTGTTGTAGACCGCGTTGATCTGGCTCTGGATGGTGGCGCTGGACTCCGACGGGTCGAAGGTCAGCACATTGGAGCCAAAGTCCGGGGTGCCGGCCGGCGGGGTGGTCGTCCCGCCACCGGCGGTGGTGGAGAGGTTGAACGACTGGGCGGCGGTGCCGTTGCAGGTGTACTGCTGCAACTGGACGGCGTCGGCGGTGGAGGCCGACGGGGTGTCCAGGCACTTGCCGCTGTTGCGGTTCACGAAGTGGTAGCTGCCGCTGGCCTCGACGACCGGGAGCCACTGCTGGTTGTTGCCGCCGCCGTAGGCCCACAGCTGGATCAACGCGCTGTCGGCGGTGGAGACATTGGTGACGTCCCACGCCTGCGCGGAGCTGTTGGCGGTGCCGACCTGGTAGTAGCCGCCGCTGGTGGCGGTGAAGACCCACTGCTGGGCGGTGGTGCCGTTGCAGGTGTACTGCTGGACGGCGGTGCCGTTGGCGGTGGCGGCGGCAGCGGCGTCGACGCACTTGCCGCTGTTCACGTTGGTGACGGTGTAGGTCGTCCCCGAGGTGACGGCTGCCGATGCCGCTGTCGCGGACGGGACGAGCGCGACGGTCAGGCCGCCGGCGACCAGCGCTGACGCGGCGATCGCCGCACGCGCTTTCTGGGCTGTTCTCATGGGTGCCTCCATGCGGTCGTCAGGGTGACGACGAGTTCAGGCGTACGAGTTCGGACGGACGGTGTCAGCTCGGCAGGGTCCACTGCTGGTTGGCGCTGTCGGCGCAGGTCCAGATCTGCAGCCGGGTGCCGTTGGCCGAGCTGGGGCCGGTGGCGTCCAGGCACTTGCCCGAGGCCGGGTTGACCAGTTCGCCGTTGCTCTGGTGCTGCCACTGCTGGGCGCCGGTGCCGTTGCAGTCGTAGAGCTGGACCTGGGTGCCGTTGGCGGTGCCGGCCGAGGTGAGGTCCATGCACTTGCCGAGGGCCTGCAGCGAGCCGTTGGAGGCGACGGTCCAGCTCTGCGCGCTGGTGCCGTTGCAGTCGTAGAGCTGGACGGCGGTGCCGTTGGTGCTGCTGGCGCCGGCGACGTCCACGCACTTGCCGCCGTAGCCGGTGATCGCGCCGGTCGGCGTCGTGCCGCCGCCACCGCCGGTGCTGCCGCTGGTCAGGGCGTTGAAGATGCTCGCGAACTGGTACGTGCTCTGCGCGGTGCCGCTGCAGGTGTCGGAGTAGGTGCCGAGCACGGCGCAGGCCTTGTCGCGGCCCAGCGACCAGTAGGACAGCTCCTGGATGCCGTTGGAGGCGGCGAAGCTCTCCAGGCTGGACCCGTTGGAGGTGCTGAACACCTCGTTGGTGGAGTCGTTGACGCCGAGCATCGGGGTGTTGCCCTCCATGGCCCAGAGCTGGGCGGAGGTCTTGCTGGTCCAGATCGCGCCGAGCTGGCCGTGCAGCGCGTTGGCGGCGCTGATCGCGGCCGCGCCCATGTCCTCGTTGGGCCCGTAGTCCATGGTCATGATGTTGACCAGGTTGACGTTGAGGTTGTGGCTCTTCGCGTTGTTCAGCAGGCTGAGCGAGTTGGACAGCAGGCCGGTCGGGTCGACCGGGAGGGTGTAGTCGACGGAGAGCGTCTTGCCCGCTGCGGCGTACTGGGTCTGCAGGTTGGCCAGCGCCTGGTTGCGGCGGTCGTTGGCGGCGGTGTCGTCCAGCGCCGAGCCCTCGACGTCCAGGTCGACCCGGGTCAGGTTGAGGGTGTCGATGACGGTCTTGTACGCGGCCTGCAGCGAGGAGACCGAGGTGCAGGCCTGGGCCAGCTCGGTTCCCGACGCTCCGCCGAAGGAGGCGATGACGTCGCCGCCGGAGGCACGCAGGGTGTTGATGGCGCTGGTCCAGCCGGCGTCGGAGATGGACGTGCTGCCGTTGAAGGTCGGCGTACAGCCACTGCCGGCGATGACGAACGCCAGGGTGAAGTACTTGAGGCCGGTGGCGGACTCGGCGGAGGCCATGGCGGAGGGGGAGTTCCAGGTCTCCACGTAGGGCGCGGCGTAGTGCGCCGGGAAGCCGGGGCCGGCGTTGGCGGCCGCGTGGGCGGCGCCGCTGCCGCTGAGCACCAGTCCCGCTGCGGCCAGCGGGACGAGCGCGGCGGTGACGGCTGATCGGGTTCTGGGCATGCTGAACCTGAGCATGGGGGTGTCCTCCTGGGGACAGTGGGGGTGCGCGCCCGAGGATGGTGGGGGTGTCTGCCCGGGCGGGCCAAACGTTCAGGAAGTGAACTCAGTGAGCGCTCTCTCAGCGACTGTGCTCAGAGCATGATTGAACTCATGTCACATGGCCACGTCAATGGTCTGGGCCAATTTGGATCGGAAAGCCGACCGTTGTAACGGGTATCCGCCCAGCTCAGTGCAGGTGTTGGGAAGTTTTACCAGCAGGACGACCGCTGATTGTCCGTCAAGAGGTATTGAGAGCGCTCTCATTTCCAGTGATCAACGCTTGAGCACAGCGGGGCGGCGGTCGTGGCGGTCCTGGCGGTCACACTCTCCGCGGCCCGGGCGTCAGAGGAGTGAGTGCTCACCAACCGAGGAGATGCCGTGCTCCAACCTTTCGGGGGGCGACCCCCCGTAGCCCCACGTGAACCCGTGGTCAGTGACCGTCGTGCCTGGACATCCCGAGGAGAAGCCAAGTGAAACTCACCGTCTTCGGCGCCACCGGCGGGGTCGGCGGACAGATCGTCCGACAGGCCCTGGACGCCGGGCACGAGGTCACCGCCGTGGTCCGGGAGAAGGCCAGGCTGCCGCTGGTCGACCCCGGGCTCCGGATCGTCACCGCCGACGTCACCGACGCCTGGGCGCTGATCCCGCACCTCACCGGGCGGGACGCGGTGCTGTCCGGCCTCGGGCCGCGCGGGCGCAAGCAGGCCGGCATCGCCGGGGCCGCCACCGGGGCGATCATCCAGGCCATGGACGCCGCCGAGGTGCGGCGCATCGTGGTGATCAGCGCCGCGCCGCTCTTCCCGATCCCGGAGCACGACGCGCTGCTGATGCGCTACGTCGCCACCCCGATGGTCCGCCGGGTCCTCAAGGACGTCTACGCGGACCTCGCCGACATGGAGGCGGCGCTGGTCGCCAGCGACCTGGAGTGGACCGCGTTCCGGCCGCCCCAGCTCAAGGACGCCCCGCTGACCGGGGTCTACCGGCGGATCATCGGCGCCGGGGTGCCCAAGGGCTGGTCGATCTCCCGGGCGGACGTGGCCCACGCCATGCTCGCCGCCCTGGACGACCCGGCCACCCTCAAGCAGGCGGTGGGGATCGCCTACTGACTGCCCTACTGACCGCCGGTCAGAAGGTCGGTGGTGCGCGCCTGGAGCCACTGCTCCACCGCGGAGACATGCAGCATGGCGGCGGAGGCTGCGAGTTGGCCGTCATGGGCCTCCAGGGCGCGCAGGATGGACTCGTGCTCGCGGTGGACCGACTCCAGCGCGGTGGCGAGGTGGGCGCCGCGGACGATGCGGACCCGCTGGGTGTGCGTGGAGAGGGTGTCCAGCAGCAGGGACAGCACCGGGTTGCCGATGGTGTCGACGATGGCCCGGTGGAAGGCGATGTCCCATTCGATGAAGGCCTCCACGCTGTCGGCCTTCATGCTGCTCTCCAGGATGACCCGCAGCGCGGCCAGGCCCTGGTCGGTGATCCGGTGCGCCGCCAGGGCGGTCGCCTGCGGCTCCAGCAGCCGTCTGACCTCCAGCAGTTGGGCGGCCGAGTCGCCGTGGGAGACGTCCGCGACGAAGGACAGCTCCTCCAGCAGCAGATGCGGCTCCAGGCTGGAGACATAGGTCCCGTCGCCCTGCCTGCTGATCAGGATCCGCATCGCGGTGAGTGCCCTGACCGCCTCGCGCAGCGAGTTGCGGGAGATGCCGAGCTGGACCGCCAGGTCCTCCTCGCGCGGCAGCCGTGCGCCGGCCGGCAGCAGGCCGGAGACGATCATCTCCTTGATCCGGGCGATCGCCTCGTCGGTGACGGCCATGGCACTCCTCGGGTCGGTCGGTGCTACTCCTGCTGCTCGCCGGCGGCGAAGCGGGAGATGATCAGCGCGAGGATGATGATCGCGCCGTTCAGGAACTGGTTCCACAGCGGGGGCACCCCGGCCAGGGTCATCACATTGACGACCAGCTGCAGGGTGAGCACCCCGGTCAGCGCGCCGAACAGGGTGCCCCGGCCGCCGTTGAGGCTGACCCCGCCGATCACCGTCGCCGCGAAGACCTGGAAGATCCATCCGCTGCCCTGGTCCGCCGAGATCGAGCCGTAGTGGCCGGTGTAGAGGATACCGGCGAAAGCGGCCAGCACTCCTCCGATGACCAGCACCGACCACACCGCCCGGTCCACCCTGATACCGGCGGTACGGGCCGCCTCGGTGTTGCCGCCGATGGCGTACAGGGCCCGGCCGTGCCTGAGCCAGCCCATGGCCAGGCCGCCGACCAGGAACAGCAGCGCGCAGACCCAGATCGAGGCCGGCGCCCCCAGCCAGGAGGCCCGGCCCAGATAGGTGAAGGAGCTCGGGAGTTCCACGATGGACTGGCCCCGGGAGACCGCGATCTGCAGCCCGCGGAGCATGGTCAGCGCCCCGAGGGTGACGATGAAGCCGTTCAGCCGCAGCTTCAGGATCAGAAATCCGTTCAGCGCCCCGATCAGCGCGCCCACCACCAGGCAGAGCGGGATCGCGGTCCAGGTCGGCAGCAGGGCGAGTCCCTGGAAGCGGCCGCCGTGCTGGGGCAGCACCAGCCACACCGCGATCACCGGGGCGACGCCGATGGTCGACTCCAGCGACAGGTCCATCCGGCCGGAGATCAGGATCAGCGCCTCGGCCAGCACCAGCAGGCTCAGCTCGGTCGCCTGCTGGGCCACCCCGAGCAGATTGGCCGAGGTCAGGAACGCGGGCGAGACGATGAAGCCGATCACGCACATCACCAGCAGCACCGGGATCAGCGACAGCTCCCGGTAGCGGGCGAAGGAGAAGCCGTCCCGGGCGGACCCCGGGTCGGCGGCCGGCGCGCTCAGTGCGGTGGCGGCCGCCTCCGCCTGCGGGGCGAGGTCACTGCTGCTGGACATCGTCGTTCTCCCTCTCGCGCTCGTTCTCGCTCTGGTTCGCAGCGGCCGTGGCCGCCATGCCCTCCATGGCGGCGACCAGCTGCTCGTCGGTCCAGTTGGGACCGAACTCGGCGACCACCCCGCCGTGGAACATGGCCACCACCCGGTCGCAGCCGCGCAGGTCGTCCAGTTCGTCGGAGACCACCAGCGCCGCCCGGCCCTCGTCGGCCACCCGGCGGATCCTGGCGAGCAGGAACTCCTTGGACTTCACATCGACCCCGTTGGTGGGCCGGATCGCCACCAGGACCTGCGGATCGGTGGCCAGCGCCCTGGCCACCACCACCTTCTGCTGGTTGCCGCCGGACAGCGCCGAGACCGGAGTGTCCGACCTCGGCGTCTTGATGTCCAGGTCCTTGACCATCCGCTGGGCGAAGGCCCTGGTCCGCGACGGCAGCACGGTGCCGTAGGGGCCGAGCTGGTCGCTGACCGTCAGGGTGGCGTTCTCCGCCACGCTGCGCTGCAGCACCAGGCCCTGAGCCCGGCGGTCCTCGGGGACCAGGCCGACCCCGGCGGCCAGCGCGGAGGGCACGTCCCCGCCCCGCACCGTCCGCCCGGCGACCTCGATCAGGCCGGACCTGGCCCGGTGCAGCCCGGCGAGGGTCTCGCCGAGCCGGACGTTGCCGCTGGCCGCGCCGCCGGCCAGGCCGAGCACCTCGCCGGCGTGCAGGCTGAGGCTGATGTCCTGGAAGGAGCCGGGCAGGGTGAGGCCGGTGACCCGGAGGAGCTCGGCGCCCTTGGCCGCCCTGGCCGCGGTGGCGGGGGTGGCCGCCGGAGCCGACTGCTCACCGGTCATCGCCTCCACCAGGGCGTCGGGGCTGAGCCCGGCCACCTCGGTGGTGAGGATGTGGCGGGCGTCCCGGTAGACGGTGACCGTGGTGCACAGCTCGAACACCTCGGCGAGGTGGTGCGAGATGAACAGGAAGGCCACGCCCCGCCGCTGGAGCTCGCGGAGCTTGCCGAACAGCCGGTCGATGCCCTTGGCGTCCAGCTTGGCCGTGGGCTCGTCCAGGACGATGAACCGGGCGCCGAAGGACAGCGCCCGGGCGATCTCCACGAACTGCCGCTGCTCCACCGTCAGTTCCCGGGCCCGCCGGGACGGGTCGATGTCGACGCCGTACTCGGTGAGGAGGGTGGCGGCACGGCGGCGCAGCTCCTTCCAGCGGATCGGACGCGGGGCCGATGCGCTCTGTCGATTGATGAAGAGATTCTCGGCGACGCTCAGGTCCGGGAGGATGGTGGAGTGCTGGTAGACGCAGGCCACCCGGGCCCGCCAGGCGTCGGTGTCGCCGAGGGCCGGGGCGGGTTCGCCGTGGAAGCGCAGGCTGCCGCTGTCGGGGCGCTGCATTCCGGTGAGGACGGAGACCAGCGTCGACTTGCCGGCCCCGTTCCGGCCCACCAGGGCGTGCGACTCGCCCGGCCGGACGGTGATCCGGGCCTGGTGCAGGGCGACGGTGGCGCCGTAGCGCTTGGAGATCCCGGTGGCCTCCACGACGGGGGCCGCGAGCTCCGGTTCTGAATCCAGGTCTGGTTGGGGCACTGGGTCCGGCACGGGGACTGCCGTCCTTTCGCTGGGGTGCTGCGGCGCCGCGGGCGCCGTGGACGAGGCGCCGGTCACTTGCCGATGTTGTTGCCCCACAGCGTCTTGTCGTCGACGTTCGCCTTGGTCACCAGCGGGGCCGGCAGCTGGTCCTCCAGGCCGTTGGGCAGCTGGATGATGGTCGAGCCGTGGTCGGTCGGGCCCGGCGCGAAGGTCTTGCCCTGGACCGCGGCCTCCGCGTAGTACAGCGCGTACTTGGCGTAGAGGTCGGCGGGCTGGGAGATGGTGGCGTCGATCTGGCCCTTGCGGATGGCGTCGAACTCGGCCGGGATGCCGTCGTTGGAGATGATGGTGATGTGTCCGGCGGTGCCGGCCGGCTTGAGCAGGCCCTTCTGCTGCAGCAGGGCCAGGGTGGGCTGCAGGAACACCCCGCCGGCCTGCATGTAGAGGCCGTTGATGTCGGGGTGCTGGGCGAGCAGGGTCTGCAGCTTGCTGGAGGCGATCGAGCCGTCCCAGTTGGTCACCAGCGGATAGAACGTGATGCCGGGGAAGTTCTGCTTCATGCAGTCGGCGAAGGCCTCGGAGCGGTCCCGGCCGTTGATCGAGGTGAGGTCGCCCTCGAACTCGGCGACCTTGCCCTTGCCGGCCAGCTGCTTGCCCAGGAACTGGCAGGCGTTGGTGCCGTAGGCGCGGTTGTCGGCGCGGACCACCATGTAGACCTTGCCCTTGTCGGGCCGGGTGTCGACGCTCACCACCGGGATGTTCTTGGCGGCGAGGGCGTCCAGGGTGGAGGCGATGGCCCCGGTGTCCTGCGGGGCCATCACCACGGCCTTGGCCCCGGTGTTCTCGAAGACCTGGACGTTGGCGACCAGCTTGGTGATGTCGTTCTGCGAGTTGCTGATCGGCAGGGTGGCGGCGCCGGCGGCGGTGATGTCCTTGTTGACGTACTGGGCGTAGGAGTTCCAGAAGTCCGAGTCGGAGCGCGGCAGGTCGATGCCTATCGGCGATTTCGCCGAGCCGCCGGAAGCGGCGCTGGTGGTGCTGCCCCGGTTGCAGGCGGTGGCGAGGGCGGCGACGGCGAGGACGGTGGCTGCGGCGGCTGCGGTGCGGGATCGTGCGAGCTTCATTGCTCACTCTTCTCTGCCTGTGCGGTGGGTGTGCGCTGGGCGCAACGGAGAATACGAGTGCCGGAGTGCGGGCGACAAGGGGTGTCCTCCGATGAATTTTCGCGAAACCGGAGGGTTGTCGTCCGAAAACCCTCGGACCTGCGGACAAACCCCCGGATCGGCGGGAGAATTGCTGCTCCGATGCAGGGCTGCCAGGTCGGGATCCGGCGATTTCGGGCGAGTCCTCCGATGAATACTTGTGGGGAGGGCGGGGGCTGGGTAGAGTTCCCGGCAGTCGCGGACCGAGCCGGGAGAACCCGCCTCCGCTGCTTCCTGATGGAACCTCAAGAATGGGCACACAGCGTGAAGTTGATGCGCGTAGGACCGGTCGGTCAGGAGCGCCCGGCGCTCCTCGGTGCGGACGGCGTGCTGCGGGACCTCTCTGGCCTCACCTCCGACATCGACGGAGCCTTCCTGGCCGGCGGCGGGGTCGAGCGGGTCCGGGCGGCGGCCGCGGCCGGAGCGCTGCCGGTGCTGGACGGCGCCGGACTGCGCACCGGCGCACCGGTCGCGCGGCCCGGGAAGGTCGTCTGCATCGGGCTCAACTACCGGGACCACGCCGAGGAGACCGGCGCGGCGATCCCGCCCAGGCCGGTGGTCTTCATGAAGGACCCGGGCACGGTCGTCGGCCCGCAGGACCAGGTGCTGATCCCCAGGGGATCGGTGAAGACCGACTGGGAGGTGGAGCTGGCGGTGGTGATCGGCCGCCGGGCCCGCTACCTGGACTCGGTGCAGGAGGCCCGGCAGGCCGTCGCCGGCTACGCCGTCAGCAACGACGTGTCCGAGCGGGAGTTCCAGCTGGAGTACTCGGGCCAGTGGGACCTGGGCAAGTCCTGCGAGACCTTCAACCCGCTCGGCCCCTGGCTGGTCACCGCGGACGAGGTCGCCGACCCCCAGGACCTGGGACTGGCGCTGTCGGTGAACGGGACCGAGCGGCAGCGGTCCAGCACCAAGAACATGATCTTCAGCGTCGCCCACATCGTCCACTACCTGAGCCAGTACCTGGTGCTGGAGCCCGGCGACGTGATCAACACGGGGACCCCGGCAGGAGTCGCCCTCGGCCTGCCCGACCACCCCTACCTGCGACCCGGCGACGTCATGGAGCTCTCCATCGACGGTCTCGGCAGCCAGCGCCAGTCCCTCGTCCCGGCATGAGACGGCCGCCACATCGAGACCCGCACCGAGACCCGAGCACGAGAGGCCCCAGCATGCCCGCAGCAGCGGCGCGCGTCATCGCCGTCGACACCTACGACATCCGCTTCCCCACCTCGCGGTCGTTGGACGGTTCGGACGCGATGAACCCCGACCCCGACTACTCCGCCGCCTACCTGGTGCTGCGCACCGACGCCGGCGACGGGCTGGAGGGCCACGGCTTCAGCTTCACCATCGGGCGCGGCAACGAGGTCCAGGTCGCGGCGATCGAGGCGCTGCGCCCGCATGTGCTCGGGCGCTCCGTCAGCGAGCTGTGCGCCGACCCGGGGACGCTCTCCCGCGCCCTGATCGGCGACAGCCAGCTGCGCTGGCTCGGCCCCGAGAAGGGGGTGATGCACATGGCGATCGGCGCCGTCGTCAACGCCGTCTGGGACCTCGCCGCCAAGTCCGCGGGCAAGCCGCTGTGGCAGTTCCTCGCCGACGCCGACCCGGCCTGGCTGGTCAGCCAGGTCGACTTCCGCTACATCGCCGACGCGCTCACCCCCGCCGAGGCACTGGAGCTGCTCACCCGCGGCCGGGCCGGCCGCGCCGAGCGCGAAGCCGTGCTGCGCGCCGAGGGCTACCCCGCCTACACCACCTCGCCGGGCTGGCTCGGCTACTCCGACGAGAAGCTGACCCGGCTGGCCCACCAGGCGCTGGCCGACGGCTTCACCCAGATCAAGCTGAAGGTCGGCGCGGACCTGGCCGACGACATCCGCCGCTGCCGCGCCGCCAGGGCGGCCGTCGGTCCGGACATCAGGATGGCCGTCGACGCCAACCAGCGCTGGAACGTCGACGAGGCCGTCGCATGGACCCGGGCGCTGGGCGAGTTCGACCCGTACTGGATCGAGGAGCCCACCAGCCCCGACGACGTCCTCGGGCACGCGGCGATCAGGGCCGCGGTCGCCCCGGTGAAGGTGGCCACCGGCGAGCATGTGCAGAACCGCGTGGTGTTCAAGCAGCTGCTCCAGGCCGGGGCGATCGACGTGCTGCAGCTGGACGCGGCCCGGGTCGGCGGGGTCAACGAGAACCTGGCGATCCTGCTGCTGGCGGCCAGGTTCGGCGTCCCGGTCTGCCCGCACGCCGGCGGGGTGGGGCTGTGCGAGCTGGTCCAGCACCTGTCCATGTTCGACTTCGTCGCGCTGACCGGCACCACCGAGGACCGCGTCATCGAGTACGTGGACCATCTGCACGAGCACTTCCTCGCCCCGGTCGAGATCCGGCGCGGCCGCTACCTGGCCCCGACCGGGCCCGGCTTCTCCGCCCAGATGCGCCCCGAGTCGATCCTCCGCTACAGCTACCCCGACGGCGGCTTCTGGGCCGCCGACCTCCGCAACGAACCCCAGGAGCTGCCGGTATGAGCGAACTCTCCGGACTGCGCGCCCTGGTCACCGGCGGGTCCTCCGGCATCGGTCTGGCGACGGCGCTGCTGCTCGCCGACCGAGGCGCGGCGGTCGCCGTGCTGGACCGGGAGCCGCACGGCCTGCCCAAGGAGCTGACCGGCTTCAGCGCCGACGTCACCGACGACGCGGCCGTGCGGACCGCCGTCGCGGCGGCGGCCGAGGCGCTGGGCGGCCTCGATCTGCTGGTCAACAACGCCGGCATCGGCGCGGCCGGCACCGTCGAGTCCAACCCCGACGAGCAGTGGCTCCGGGTCCTGGACGTCAATGTGCTCGGCATCGTGCGCACCAGCCGCGCCGCCCTGCCCTACCTGCGCTCCTCGGCGCATGCCGCGATCGTCAACACCTGCAGCATCGCCGCCACCGCCGGGCTGCCGCAGCGCGCCCTGTACAGCGCGAGCAAGGGCGCGGTGCTCTCGCTCACCCTGGCCATGGCCGCCGACCACGTCCGCGAGGGCGTCCGGGTGAACTGCGTCAACCCCGGCACCGTGGACACCCCCTGGGTCGGCAGGCTGCTCGACGACGCCGAGGACCCGGCGGCCGAGCGGGCGGCGCTGATGGCCCGTCAGCCGCACGGCCGGCTGGTCACCGCGGAGGAGGTGGCCGCCGCCATCGCCTACCTGCTCAGCCCGGCCGCCGGATCCGTCACCGGTACCGCGCTGGCCGTCGACGGTGGTATGCAGGGCCTGCGCCTCCGGCCGCCCGCCGACAACTGAGAACCACCGCAACAAGAGAGCAGGAGAGCAGGGACGATGCGAACGCACCCGCTGGGCCGCAGCAAGACCGAGGTGACCGAGCTGTCCTTCGGCGCGGCCGGAATCGGCAGCCTGTTCACCGAGGTCAGCGAGCAGGACGCGGCCGAGGCCGTCGCGGCGGCCTGGGACGGGGGCATCCGCTCCTTCGACACCGCGCCGCACTACGGCCTCGGCCTGTCCGAGCGCAGACTGGGCGCGGCGCTGCGAGACCGTCCGCGCGCCGAGTACACCGTCTCCACCAAGGTCGGCCGGCTGCTGGTGCCCAACCCCGGCGCGACCGGCCTGGACGACCAGGGCTTCGCCGTCCCGGCCAGCCATCGCCGCGTCTGGGACTTCAGCGCCGACGGGGTCCGCCGCAGCCTGGAGCAGAGCCTGGTCCGGCTGGGCCTGGACCGCGTCGACACCGTCCTCCTCCACGACCCCGACGACCACGCCGAACAGGCCCTCACCGAGGCCTACCCGGCCCTGGAGCGCCTGCGCGCCGAGGGCGTCGTCGGTGCCATCGGCGTCGGCATGAACCAGACCGCGCTGCCGACCAGGTTCGTCCGCGAGACCGACCTGGACGTGGTGCTGCTCGCCGGGCGCCTCTCGCTGCTGGACGACAGCGGCCTGGACGAACTGCTGCCGGAGGCGGCCCGGCGCGGCGTCTCCGTGATCGTCGGCGGAGTCTTCAACTCCGGCCTGCTGGCGGACCCCCGGCCCGGCGCCACCTACGACTACGCCGCCGCCCCGGACGAACTGCTGAGCCGGGCGCTGCGGCTGCAGCAGGTGTGCGAGCGGCACGGCGTCCCGCTGCGCGCCGCCGCCGCCCGCTACCCGCTGCGGCAGCCCGCAGTCGCCGGAGTGCTGCTCGGCCTGCGCGACGCGGCCCAGGTCCAGGACGCGCTGGCGCAGTACCGGCGGGAGATCCCGGAGGCGCTCTGGGTCGACCTCGCCGAGTCGGAGGGGGTGCGCTGATGCGGGTGGCCCTGTTCATTACCTGCTTCAACGACACGCTGTACCCGGACACGGGGAAGGCGGTGGTGCGGCTGCTGGAGCGGCTGGGGCACACCGTGGAGTTCCCGCTCGACCAGACCTGCTGCGGGCAGATGCACTTCAACACCGGCTACCGCCCCGAGGCGACCCCGCTGGCCCGCCGCTTCAGCGAGGTGTTCGCCGGCTACGACGCCGTGGTCAGCCCCTCGGCCTCCTGCACCGGCATGGTGCGCGACAGTCACGAGCTGCTGACCGGTCAGCGGCCGCCGCGGGTGTACGAGCTCTCGGAGTTCCTGGTGGACGTGCTCGGGGTGACCGACGTGGGCGCGTACTTCCCGCACCGGGTGACCTACCACCCCACCTGCCACTCGCTGCGGATGCTGCGAGTGGGGGACAAGCCGCTGCGGCTGCTGCGCGCGGTCAAGGGCATCGACCTGGTCGAGCTCCCCGCCGCCGACTCCTGCTGCGGCTTCGGCGGCACCTTCGCCCTCAAGAACGCCGGGACGTCGGCGGCGATGCTCGCCGACAAGGCCGACTGCGTACTCGGGACCGGCGCCGAGGTGCTCTCCGCCGCCGACAACTCCTGCCTGATGCACATCGGTGGCGGGCTCTCACGGCTCCGTTCGGGCGTGCGGACGCTGCACCTGGCCGAGATCCTCGCCGCGACGGAAGGAGACGCCTGATGACGACCGGCACCGGCGACGGCCTGATCTGGCTGGACACCCCGGCCTTCCCCGAGGCCGCCAGGACCGCCCTCGCCGACACCCAGCTGCGCGGCAATCTCCGCAAGGCCACCGGCACCATCCGCGACAAGCGCCTCGCGGTGACCGGCGAACTGGGCGACTGGGAGCAGCTGCGCGAGGCCGGGGCCGCGCTCAAGCGTCGGACCCTCCGTCATCTCGACCGCTATCTGGTCGAGTTGGAGGAGTCGGTGACCAGGGCCGGCGGCACGGTGCACTGGGCCGCCGACGCGGACGAGGCCAACCGGATCGTCACCGGCCTGGTGCAGGCCGCGGGCGCGGACGAGGTGGTCAAGGTCAAGTCGATGGCCACCCAGGAGATCGGCCTCAACGAGGCCCTCGCCGAGGCCGGGATCGCCGCCTACGAGACCGATCTGGCCGAGCTGATCGTGCAGTTGGGCCGGGACCGGCCCTCGCACATCCTGGTTCCGGCGATCCACCGCAACCGCGGCGAGATCCGGGGCATCTTCCAGCGCGAGATGGCCGCCTGGGGCCGCCCGGCCCCCGAGGGCCTCACCGACGAACCGCGGGCGCTGGCCGAGGCGGCCAGGCTGCACCTGCGGGAGAAGTTCCTCCGGGCCCGGGTAGCCGTCTCCGGGGCCAACTTCGCGATCGCCGAGACCGGGACGGTGGGGGTGGTGGAGTCCGAGGGCAACGGCCGGATGTGTCTGACCCTGCCGCAGACCCTGATCACCGTGATGGGCATCGAGAAGGTGCTGCCCGCCTGGTCGGACCTGGAGGTGTTCCTGCAACTGCTGCCACGCAGCTCCACCGGCGAGCGGATGAACCCCTACACCTCCACCTGGACCGGCCGCACCCCCGGCGACGGCCCGCAGGACTTCCATCTGGTGCTGCTGGACAACGGCCGCACCGCCACCCTGGCCGACACCGTCGGCCGCCAGGCGCTGGCCTGCATCCGCTGCTCGGCCTGCCTGAACGTCTGCCCGGTCTACGAGCGCACCGGCGGCCACGCCTACGGCTCGGTCTACCCCGGGCCGATCGGCGCGGTGCTCACGCCGCAACTGGCCGGGGTCGACAAGGCGCCGTCGCTGCCGTTCGCCTCCACCCTGTGCGGGGCCTGCTACGACGCCTGCCCGGTGAAGATCAACATCCCCGAGGTGCTGGCCCATCTGCGGGCCGAGGTGGTCGAGGCCAAGCGCCGCGGCCGCCGCACGCCGACCCCCGAGGCGCTGGTGATGAAGGCCGCAGCGGCCGCGCTGGCCAACCCGCGCCGGCTGGCCGCCGCTCAGCGCACGGCCCGGCTGGGCAGCCATCTGCTGGCCCGCAAGGGACGCATCGGCCGGCTGCCGGGACCGCTGCGTGCCTGGTCCGACACCCGGGACAGCCCGCAGCCCCCGGCCGAGACCTTCCGTGCCTGGTGGCAGCGCACGCATCCAGCGGAGACGCATTCAGGAGAGAGCAGATGAGCGCCCGCGACACCGTGCTCGGACGGATCCGTGCCGCCCTCGCGGACGTCCCCGCCGACGAGGCCCCGCAGGACGTCCTGGTCGTCCGGGACTACCTGTCCAGCCATGCCGGGGCCGACCCGACCGGCCTGTTCGCGGCCCGGGTCGCCGACTACCGCGCCGAGGTGGTCCGGACCGGCCCCGGGGACGCGAAGCATGCCGTCGGCGACGCCCTGCGGCGCAGGGGGGTGCGGAGCCTGGTGGTGCCGCCCGGCTTTCCCGAGGAGTTCCTCCCGGACGGCCCCTGGCAGCGGCTCGGCGACGACCCGCACCTGACGGTCGCCGAACTCGACGCGGCGGACGGGGTGTTGACCACCGCGGCGGTCGGCATCGCGGTCACCGGCACCATCGTGCTGGACACCGGACCGGGGCAGGGCCGCCGCGCGCTCACCCTGCTGCCCGACTACCACCTGTGCGTGGTCCGCGAGGAGCAGATCGTCGGCGATGTGCCGGAGGCCCTCGCCGCGCTCGACCCGGCCTGTCCGCTGACCTTCGTCTCCGGACCATCGGCCACCAGCGACATCGAACTCGACCGGGTCGAGGGTGTGCACGGGCCGCGCACCCTCGTCGTCGTCCTCGTCGGAACGGAGCCGACCGTATGAGGGTCGCCCTGCACACCCGGGTCCGCGCCGACCGGATCGAGGCCTACGAGCAGGCCCACCGCGAGGTCCCGGCCGAGCTCACCGCCGCCATCCGCGCGGCCGGCGCCAGCTCCTGGACGATCTGGCGCAGCGGCACCGACCTGTTCCACCTGCTGGACTGCGCCGACTACCCTGCGCTGCTGGCGGCGCTGGAGCAGCTGCCGGTGAACATCGCCTGGCAGGCCAGGATGGCCGAACTCCTGGACGTCGCCCACGACTACTCGGCCGATGGCGGCTCGGCGGTCCTGCCGGTGGTGTGGCAACTGTGAGCCCGGACGGCACGTTCGGCGTCGTGGACGCCCACCACCACGTCTGGGACCTCTCGGTCCGCGACCAGGACTGGATCACCGGTCCCGAACTCGCCCCGCTGCGCCGTGACTTCACCCTGGCCGAGCTGGAACCGCAGGCGCGGGCGGCCGGGGTCGGCGCCACTGTGCTGGTGCAGACGGTCACGGTGGCCGAGGAGACCCCGGAATTCCTCGCGCTCGCGGCGGGCAGCGAGCTGGTCGCCGGAGTCGTCGGCTGGACCGACCTGACCGCTCCCGACGTCGCCGACACCCTTGCCGAGCTGTGCGAAGGACCGGGCGGCGGGTACCTGGTCGGCATCCGGCACCAGGTGCAGGGCGAGCCCGACCCCGACTGGCTCATCCGTCCCGACGTGCTGCGCGGCCTGGCCGCTGTGGCCGCAGCGGGTCTGGCCTACGACCTGCTGGTGCTCCCGCAGCAGCTGCCGGCAGCCGCCCGGGCCGCCGAACTGCTGCCCGGGCTCACCCTCGTCCTGGACCACCTGGGAAAGCCGCCGGTCGGATCGGGGGAGACGGAGCCCTGGGCGAGCCGGCTGCGCGAGCTGGCACTGCGCCCCAACGTCCACGCCAAGCTCTCCGGCCTGGTCACCGAGGCCGACTGGCAGAGCTGGACCACCGCCGATCTGCGTCCCTACGCCGAGACGGCGCTGGACGCCTTCGGCCCCGGCCGGCTGATGGCCGGCTCGGACTGGCCGGTGTGCACCCTCGCGGCGGACTACGGACGGGTCCTGGACACCGCCCGCGACCTCATCTCGGCGCTCGGCCGCGATGAGCGGGAGGCGGTACTGGGCGGCACCGCGGTGCGCGCCTACCGGCTGCGGACAGCGTGAGGGCCCCGCCGTCCGCAGCCAGTAGGAGGCGCGGACGGCGAGGCCCTCACGGCATCAGCCTGTCAGTCGATCGAGTCGATCAGACCGGGCGGATGTTCTCCGCCTGCGGGCCCTTGGGGCCCTGCGTGACGTCGAACTCGACCTTCTGGCCCTCGAGGAGCTCGCGGAAGCCCTGGGCGTTGATGTTCGAGTAGTGGGCGAAGACGTCGGCGCCGCCGCCGTCCTGCTCGATGAAGCCGAAGCCCTTTTCGGCGTTGAACCACTTAACGGTTCCACTGGCCATGATCTGTCTCCTTCAGGGGCAGAGTTCGGACCCCGCACTGTGCGGTGTCCGAGTCGCCGCGATGATCGCCCCGCTCCGGCTGCGACAAGACACAAAAGGCCGGAAAAACAAAAGTGCGCCCGCGGTTACTGTTAACCCGCCAGGCGCACACAACGTTCATGGGAACACCAAAACTGCAACGTCTTCAAAGCTAGCACACGCCGCGCCGAAGCAGCCGTTCTTTCCGTCCGGGTCAGGCTGTGCAAGGCTGGACTGTACGGACGCCACCCCCGTCCCCCGAGAATCCCTCCCCCCGACTGCGAGGCACGATGCGCGTCACCATCGCCGGCTGCTCCTTCTATCTCCAGGCGAACGAGGTCGTCGCGCTGATGAAGGACATCAAGGCCGAGCCGGTCACCGGCGAGTCGGTCCGGATCGGACGGCGCAACTACCCGATCAAGCAGGTCGGCGCCGTGATCACCAAGCAGGACCGGCGCGACTTCAGCGCCGCCGACGTCATCCGGGCGATGGAGAAGCTCGGCTTCACCTGCAGCCCGGCACCCGCGCCGGAGCCCGCCCCGGTCGCCCAGCCCGAGCCCAGTACCGAGCAGCTCTGGCAGTAACCGCTAGCGGGACGCCGACGGGTCCGGCTGCGCGTCCAGATAGACCCACACGCCCCCCTCGCGGATGAACCTGCTGTTCTCGTGCAGCACGCCCTCCTCGCCGCCCTCGGCGAAGTGGGCCCGGAACTCGACCGTGCCCGCGAGGTGGAACGGGCCGCCCTCGCTGCTGCCCAGCACCTCCAGCCGCAGCCAGCGCTGCCCCGGATCGAGGGCCAGCGCTGCGGGCCGGGTGCTGGAGTGCCAGCTGCGCAGCAGATAGGCGGTGTCGCCGACGGCGAAGGCGCTGTAGCGGGAGCGCATCAGCAACTCGGCGGTGGCGGGGGCGGGCACGGGGGCCCGGCCCGGCTCGGGCGCGGTGGCGGCGTGGAAGGGGCGGCAGCATTCCTCGTACGGCTTGCCGAAGCCGCAGGGGCAGTCGGCGTCGAGCGGAAACGTTGCTGCGGGGGCAGCCGTTCTGCGCGTGCCGGTCTTCGCCGTGGTGCTGTTACTGCTGCGCGCCTTGCTGGTGCGGGCCTTGCTGCGTCGGGACATCCCTCGATTGTGCCCGCTCCGAACCCCGGTCGGGCCGCGAGCCGCACCCGGTCACTCTCCGGGGTGGCCCTCGGCACCCTCCTGGGGTGCATTCCGGGGTGCTTTGCGAGGCGGCGGAGCCTCGGGCGGCTGATCGCCGAAGGCGATGCTCACCTCCTGCCCCGGCCGCCGTTCCTGCTGCCGCACCAGGGCGTCCAGCACCTCCCGGTCCGCCCGGGTCAGCGGCGCCGCGTTCATCAGCGCGCGGGGCCACAGCTGGCGGGCTCGCACCACATTGGCCTCGGCCGCGTACAGGGTGATCAGTGCGGCGAGGTGGAGCCAGGCGGCCAGCCCGAGGACGGTGCCGAAGAAGCCGTAGACCTGGGTGGAGTGCCGCAGTTGATGGGCCACCAGAATGCCGCCGAAGGTCTGCAGCGCGGTCCAGGCCGGACCCGCGGCCAGGCAGCCCGGCAGGAGTTGACGGAGCGTCACCTCATCCGGGGTCAGGATGCGGAAACAGACCAGATAGAGGCCGCTGTTGACGGCCAGCGAGCCGAGCAGCCCGCCGATCCAGGCCAGGGCGCCGTGCGCGATGAAGCCGACCAGCCCGGCCGTGGCGGTACTGAGGGCCAATCCGAGGCCCAGTGCCACCAGCATCAGCAGCCCGCGCCCCATCCGGTCGAAGAAGCCGGGGCGCTCGGTGTCGGGGATGTTCCACACCTGCGCCATGGCGAACTGCAGGATCTGGGTCATCCCCAGTGAGCCGTAGAGCAGCCCGACGGCGCCGATGGCGACGGCGGCCCCGGTGCCCTGCAGGGAGTGCACGTTCTGCTGCAGCTGGTTGCCGATGATGGGGAAGTCGGCGAGGGCGGAGTGCAGCACGGCCCGCTGTGCGGCGGGGTTGCCGTGCAGCACGAAGCCAAGTCCCGTGGTGAGCAGCAGAAGCAGCGGGAACACCGCCGCGAAGGCGTAGTAGGTGATCAGTACGGCGAGCTGGCCGCCGTGGTCGTCGCCGAACTTCTTGACCACGCCGACCACGAACCCCGGGACGCGGCGCCGCTGTTGGGCGCGGTCCGCCGAGTGCAGTACCCGTTCGAAGATGTTCACCGCGTGTCTCCGCCTGTCCCCGTCCCCGTCGTACCGAGCAGTCGGCGTCCGTCAGGTTATCTGCCCTGATCCGCCCGGAGGACACCGGACCCGGTTACTCACGATCGCCAAACGTGGTTAAGGTAAGCCTCACCTAACCAAAGCGTTGGCAAAGTGATCGGAGCGACCGTGCGTATGGTGCGGATGAAGGCATTCCTGGCCGTGGCCCTCGTCGGCGGCCTGCTGGCCGGCTGTTCGTCCGGGGACGGCGGCGGGAGCGGGGGCAGCGGTAGTGCGACCGCCGGAACGCGCAATCTCGTTGCCGGAGCCTCCCAGGGGCCCTCGGTCGCGCCCAGTGCCCTGGCCAAGGGCATGGGGTCCGACCAGACGACCGACGGGGTCTTTCCGCGTACCGTCGGGCACTTCGAGGGCAGCACCACGGTCAAGGCGCAGCCCACCAGGATCGCCGTGCTCAGCACCGGGCAGCTCGACGACCTGCTCTCCCTCGGCGTCGTGCCCACGGTCACCACCCGTGCCCAGAACGCCGGGCTGGTGCCGGACTACCTCGCCCAGGCCTTCCCGCAGGACAAGAAGCAGCTGGCCGCGATGGCCGACGCGGGCACCCGTACCGCGCCCAATCTGGAGGCGCTCGCCGCCGCCAAGCCCGACCTCATCCTCGTCAACGACTCCCTCGGCGACCTCTACCCCAAGCTCGCCAAGATCGCGCCGACTGTCGTCACCGCGGGCAACGGCATCAACTGGAAGCGCGATCTGCTGCTCGTGGGAGCCGCCGTCGGCAAGGGGCAGGCCGCGCAGAAGCTGCTCGACAGCTACACCGAGGACGCCGCCGCGGCGGGGAAGCCGCTCGGGGCGCCCACGGTCTCCATGGTGCGGTTCACCGCGGACCGTACCCGCATGTTCGGCGTGTCCTCCTTCACCGGGTCCATCGCCGTGGACATGGGGCTCAAGCGGCCCAAGGCCCAGCAGTTCAACGCCGTCTCGGAGGACGTCGGGGCGGAGAGCATCGACACCGTGGACGGCGACTGGATCTTCTACTCGGTGCAGGGGGACGCGTCCAAGACCGACGCCGGATCCGTCCTCGCCGGGCCGCTGTGGAAGTCCATGGGCGCGGTCAAGGCCGGGCACACCGTCAAGGTCGACGACGACCCGTGGTACCTCAACGCCGGGCCGGCCGCCGCGCAGATCGTCGTGAAGCAGCTCGCAGCCGCCCTCGCCAAGTGAGCACGGCCACCGGCCGTACGGCCGGCACCGTCTGGCTGGCCGTGGGCCTGGGGCTGGCGGTCGGCGCCGCCGCCCTCAGCCTGTGCGTCGGGACCCGGCCGGTGTCGCCGGGAGCGGTCGTCAACGCCCTGGTGCACGGCGGGAGTTCACCGGACGCGCTGGTCGTCCGGTCGCTGCGGGTGCCGCGTACGACGGTCGGTCTGCTGGCCGGCGCTGCGCTGGGCGTCGCGGGGGCGGGGCTCCAGGCGGTCACCCGCAACCCGCTGGCCGACCCGGGGATCCTCGGGCTGAGCCAGGGCGCGGCCGCCGGAGTCGTGATCGCGATCTCCTTCGGGCTCGCCAACGGGTTCGACGGGTACGTCCGGTACGCCTTCGCCGGCGCCGTCCTCGCGGCGTGCGTGGTGTACGCCATCGCCTCGCGTGGGCGCGGCGGGGCCTCCCCGGTGAAGCTCGCGCTGGCCGGGACCGCGCTGGCGGCGATGGTGGCCGGTGCCAACACCGTTGTGCTGACCTCAAGTTCGGCCACGCTGGACCAGTTCCGGTTCTGGCAGGTGGGCGCGCTCAGCGGGCGGGACGCGGGGACGGCCGGGCGGATGCTGCCGTTCGTCATGGTGGGCGCGGTCCTGGTGCTGGCCTGCGCACGCGGCCTCGACGCGCTCGCCCTCGGGGACGACACCGCGCACTCGCTGGGCCACCGGGTCCAGCTGGTACGAGGCTGTACGGCGCTCGGCGCCACCCTGCTCACCGCCGCCGCGGTGGCCGCTGCCGGGCCGATCGCGTTCATCGGGCTCGCCGTGCCGCACCTCGCCCGCCGGCTGGTCTCCGCCGACCACCGTTGGGTGCTGCCGCTGTCGGCCTTGCTCGGTGCGGCACTCCTGGTCGGCGCGGACGTGGCGGGCCGGGTGGTGCGGCCTCCGGCGGAGGTGCCGGCCGGGGTGATGACGGCGCTGGTGGGGGTGCCGGTGCTGGTGCTCCTGGTGCGGCGCAGCAAGGCGGTGGGTGCGTGACGTCGCCCCCGGCTCCGGCTCCGGCCCCGTCCTCCAGGGCCTACCCCCGCTCGGCCGGCCTGGTCGCCCTCCGCCACCGCCGCTTCTCGCTGCTCCTCCACCGCCGCTCCGCAGCCCTCGCCGTAGCCCTGCTCCTGCTGCTCGCCACCCTCATGTTGGCCTCCGCCTGCCTCGGTCTGACCTACGCCTCCCCGGCCGAGGTCTGGCGCGTCCTGTGCGGTGAACCGAACCTGGTGGTCGGGGAGTTGCGGCTGCCGCGGATCGTGCTCGGGGCGTTGGTCGGCGCCGCGCTCGGGGTGTCCGGGGCCCTGGTGCAGAGCGTCACCCGCAATCCGCTTGCCAGCCCGGACGTCATCGGCGTCGGGCACGGGGCCGCCGCTGCGACCGTCCTCGCGCTGGCCACCGGAACCGTCGCCTCCCCGGGCGCGCTCCCCGCCGTCTCCGTGGCCGGCGGGCTCGCGGCCGCCGCGCTGGTGTACGTCCTCGCCTGGCGGTACGGCATGCAGCCGAGCCGGTTCGTGCTGACCGGCGTCGGGATCGGGGTGGCGCTCTCGGCCGTGGTGCAGCTGTACATGACCGAGAGCGAGCTCGCCGAGGCCGAGCAGGTCAAGCTGTGGCTGACCGGCAGCCTGAACGGGCGCGGCTGGGCGCAGGCGGGTCCGCTCGCCCTGGTGCTGCTCCTCTCGCTGCCCGCCCTGGTGTGGGCGGGCCGGGCGCTGTCCGTGCTCGGCCTCGACGACGAGACCGCAGCCGGTCTCGGGGTACGGGTCCAGCGGACCCGGCTCGCGCTGACCGTCCTCGGAGTGCTCCTCGCGGCGACCGCCACCGGTGCCGCAGGGCCGATCGGGTTCGTCGCGCTCACCGCACCCCAGCTGGCCCGCCGCCTCACCCGTACCCCTCAACTGCCGCTCGCGGCCTCCGCGTTGACCGGCGCGATCATCGTGGTAGGCGCCGACCTGGCCGCCCGCACTCTGCTGCCCCCGCTGGAGATCCCGGTCGGCGCCCTCACCGCTCTGATCGGCGGACCGTACCTGCTCTGGCTGCTCGGCCGGGAGCGCCGCGGCGGTCGCTAGCGGAAGCGAGTGAGCTTGCGCTTCCCGGCCGCGCGCCGGACGGCGGGCAGTCGCCGGTCCGCCTCGGCGACGGCGGCCCGCTGGCCCGCGTAGAGGACGCCGTAGCCGAAGCCCTCCTCGCCGGCCCGGTGCGCGGCCGCGGCCAGCTCCGGCAGCGCGGCGCAGGCCAGCAGTGCGTCCTGGCGCTCCCCGAGCAGTTCCTGCAGGTCCTTCATCCGGGCGGCCAGCATCCCGGCGGATTTCCCCACCGTGGCGCGGGCGCCCTCGGCGGCGTAGCGGGCCCGCTTGGCGGCCTTGCGCGCCTCGTGCAGGGCCTGGTCGTGCTGCGGGCCGGCCGGGGCGGCGGACGCCTCGACGAGGCGCAGGGCGACCCGCTGCTGCTCCCGGCGCGCGGTGCGGCGGAACTCCGTGACGGCGCCCCGGCGGGCCCGGCCGCGCATCGGCGGCCTGGCGGCCAGCGCCTCCAGGGCGTCCAGCAGGATGAAGTAGCGCGGGCTGTCCAGGGTGGCGACCGCGCGCTTCCAGGAGCGCCGGTACTCCGCCGACGTCCAGCCGTCGATCCGCTCCCGCACCGGGCCCGGGCACTCCGCCGACGGCAGCCGTCCGATCTCCGCGCCGAGCCTGGCCCCCAGCACCTCCCGGTCGCGGGCCTCGCCGAGCACCGCGCCGAGCCAGCGGAGCTCCTCGGCCAGCGCCTGGCAGGGCTCGTCGGCCAGCAGCCGCCGATGGGTGCGCAGGGTGCTGCGCAGCCGGCGCACCGCGACCCGCATCCTGTGCACCGCGTCGAACTCGTCCGCGCGGACGGCCGGGTCCAGCGCGATCAGCTGCTCGGTCTGCCCGCGCAACAGCGCGGTGACGGCGCCGCCGATGGTGCCGGGCCCGGTCCGGGCCTGCTGCGCGCGGTCCCGTTTGCCGTGCTGTCTGTTCGCGTCGGGCCGGACGGTCTCCCGTCCCAGCGCGCGGGCCAGCTTGGAGCGGCTGACGGACCGCCGCAGCCCGGCGCGGGCGAGCCGCTGCTCCACCGCGTCCAGCAGCTCGGTGCCGCCCTTGACCAGCTCGGCCTCGACCTCGGTCCACGCGGTCGGCACGGCGGAGCTGCCGCCGCCGTTGTGGTGGGCGGTCCCGTTCCGCTGGGCCGGGATCGCCGGCTGCGCGGGGGACCGCTCCGGGGCCAGTACCTGCGCCGACACGGCGTCCTGGGCCACCTCGGCCAGGGACCGGTGCTCGCTGTCCAGCAGCAGTCGGCGGAGCCGGTGGGTGCGCAGATGTACGATCGGGACCAGCTTCTCACCCCGCGCGTAGGCCCGGGTACGCTGCGTGAACACGCGGGGCACCCGCCCCGGCGCGCCGGCGCTCAGCGGCAGCTGCACCTCGCGGCGCTCGTCCGGGCCGACCGGGAGCTTCAGATGCCAGCCGGCGTCGTGCCCGCCGGTGCGGCGGCGCAGGGTGACACCGTGGTCGAGCAGCCGGAGGTCGAGGGTGTCGTAGTAGACCGCATCGAGGTCCTCGACGCCGGGATCGGACACCTCGGCGACGCCGGGGAGCCCGTCCAGGGCCGGGAAGGCCGCGTCCACCAGGCCGTCGAACTTGCGTTCTTTCTCGATGCGGCTGTTCTTCATGTCCCTTCCTTGCCCAACACCAGCAGCCCCATACCGCGCGCGGCGAGGTTTCAGCCGACTCCGATCGGCGGAAGAGATGTGCATGAACAAACTCGCGGAACGCGTCGAGGTGCGGCGGGGCCTTCGCTACGGCCCCAGCGGGCAGCTGCTCGACGTCTACCGGGCGGCCACCCGGCCCGGTGAGCTGGTGCCGACCGTGCTGCTGTGGCACGGCCGCCCCGCCGACAACCGGGCGGTGATGGCCACACTGGCCCAGGAGGTGGCCGGCTACGGCCTGGTCGTCCTGGTGCCCGACTGGCGTACAGACGCTCCGGACGGCGGCTGGGGACAGCTGCGCGAATCCCTGGCCTACGCCCGCAGCCGCGCGGTCTGGCACGGCGGCGACGCCCGGCGGATGGTGCTGGCTGGCTGGTCCCTGGGCGGACGCGCGGCCCTGGCCACCGCCCTGCGGCCGTCCGCCGCCAGCTCCGACGGCTGGCGCCCGAGCGCCGTCGTCGGCCTCGGCAGCAACTACCGCTCCGAGGACGAGCTGATGTACCCGACCGTCATGGAGGACCTGGCCCGCTCCACGGCCGTCCCGGTCCCGGTCCGGCTGCACCACGGCACCGCCGACTCCGTCGTCGACGTCGCCCGCTCCCGCGAGTTCGCCGCCGCGCTGCGGTCCCGGGGCTGGCCGGTCACCCTCACCGAGACGGACGCGGACCACTCCGGCGTGGTGATGGCCGAGTACGACCGCGTCCTGGGCCGCTGCCGCGGCGCCACCTCGGACCGCGCCCTCAGGGCCGGCGAGGTGACGGCCCGGCTGATCGCGGAGTCGGCCGGGGTGCGGGTGTCCTGAGCCGACGGAGCCGAGCCGACAAAACGCCGCCTCCGGCCCGTTAGGCTGGCCCGATGGACGCGATACGGGTGTGGCTCGGGTGGGCCGACAGCGACGTGTACCGGGATGCCGACGGGACCGCGCTGCTGGACCCGGAGGAGCTGACCCGGGCGGCGGCCTTCGTCCGTGCGGAGTTGCGGAGCCGCTACACCGCGGCGCATCTGATGCTGCGCCAGGTGCTCGGCGGTTGCCTGGACCTGGACCCGGCCGCGGTGCGGTTCGCCCGTGACGACTGCCCCTGCTGCGGCGGACCGCACGGCCGGCCGGTGCTGGCGGGGGAGGGGCGGCCGCTGGAGTTCTCGCTGTCGCACGCCGGCGCCCTGGTCGCCGTCGCGGTTGCGGGGGCCGGTGTGCCCGTCGGCGTGGACGTCGAGGCACTGCCGAGGCCCGAGACAGTCGCCGATGTCGCCACGAAGCTGCACCCCGCCGAGCGCGCGGAGATCGCCGCCGCGGACGACTCGGCGGCCGCGTTCGCCCGGCTCTGGACCCGCAAGGAGGCATACCTCAAGGGTCTGGGCACCGGCCTCGGGCGCGGCCTCGACCTCGACTACGTCGGCAGCGAGCAGCCGGGCCCGGAGGGCTGGGCCCTGGCCGACCTGTCCGCCCCGGCCGGCCATGCCGTCGCCGTCGCGGCGCGGCAGCCGGAACCGGTTGTGGCAGGGTTGACCTGGCTGACCCCCGAACCGAAGCCGTCGGACCAGGACCACCGGACCCACCAGCACTGAGAGCGCCGCGATGACCGACCCCCGCCCGTACGTCCTGCTCAGCGCCGCCATGTCGGTGGACGGCAGGATCGACGACTCCTCGCCGGAACGGCTGCTGCTGTCCTCCCCGGAGGACTTCGACCGGGTGGACGAGCTGCGCGCCGAGAGCGACGCCGTCCTCATCGGCGCCGGGACGCTGCGCGGCGACGACCCCCGGCTACTGGTCAACGCGCCGGAGCGGCGGGCCGGGCGCAAGGCCGAGGGCCGGCCCGAGCAGCCGCTACGGGTGGTGCTGACCGGCAGCGGCGACCTCGACCCGGCCCAGCGCTTCTGGCACCACGGCGACGCCAGGGTCGCCTACGCCCCGGACGCCGCGGTGGCGGCGATCGCCGGGCGGCTGGGGGCGCTCGCGGACGTGGTGGGCACCGGCGCCCGGCTGGACCCGGGCGCGGTGCTGGACGACCTGGGCGCCCGAGGGGTGCGCCGGCTGATGGTCGAGGGCGGGAGCTCGGTGCACACCCTGTTCCTGACGGCGGGTCTGGTGGACGAGATCCAGCTTGCCGTCGCCCCCTTCTTCGTCGGCGACGCCGACGCCCCCGGGTTTGTCCGCCCTGGTGTGTTCCCGCAGGACGCCGCGCACCGGATGACCCTGGCCGGGACCCGTGCCCTGGGCGACACCGCGCTGCTCCGCTACCTGGTCGCCCGGCCGCCGCTGACCCCGGCCGACCGCCGCCTGCTGGCCGCCGCCATCGCCGAGTCCCGGCTCTGCCCGCCCTCCGACACCGCCTACTCGGTCGGCGCGCTGGTCGTCGCCGAGGACGGCACGGAACTGGCCCGCGGCCACTCCCGGGAGGGCGGCGACCCCAAGGTCCACGCCGAGGAGGCGGCCCTGGCCAAGATCCCCGCCGACGACCCGCGGCTGCCCGGCGCGACCATCTACACCACCCTGGAGCCGTGCAGCGTCCGGGCCTCCCGGCCCACCCCCTGCGCCCAGCTCGTACGCGCCTCCGGCATCCGCCGCGTGGTGCTCGCCTGGCGCGAACCAGCCCTCTTCGTCGCCGACTGCCAGGGCGTCGAACTGCTGCAGGAGGCCGGCGTCACCGTCCTGGAATGCCCCGAACTCGCTCCCGAGGCCCGCGCGGTCAACGCCCACCTGGGCTGACGGCGCTGGAGCAGGGAGTACGGGTCACGGTGTGTTGATCATCGAGGCGGCCGCGTACACCAGGTAGTCCCAGAGCTGCTGGCGGTGCTCCTCGGCCAGGCCCAACTCGTCGACGGCTGCCTGCATGTGGCGGAGCCAGGCGTCATGGGCGGCGCGGTCGACGGTGAAGGGGGCGTGGCGCATTCGCAGGCGGGGGTGGCCGCGTTCGTCGCTGTAGGTGCGTGGGCCGCCCCAGTACTGCATCAGGAAGAGGGCGAGCCGCTCCTCGGCCGGGCCGAGGTCCTGCTCCGGATACATCGGCCGCAGCAGCGGATCCTCGGCGACGCCCTGGTAGAACGTGTGCACGAGGCGCCGGAACACCGGCTCGCCGCCGACCTGCTCGAAGAACGTCCGGGTGTCGAGGGTGCCTCGCTTGATCTGGTCCACAGCCCCATGTTCTCAGATGTCCGAGCCTCAGACGCCCGGGCCGGTCATCGGACATACTCTGCGGATGATCACACCGCGCGAACTGCTGCAGGCCCACCTGGACGCCTTCAACGCCCGTGAACTCGACGCCCTGATGGCCGGGTTCGCCGACGACGCGGTCTGGCGGACCGGCACCGACACGGTCTCGGGGCGGGCCGAGCTCACCGAGCTGTTCGGCTGGGCGATGGCCAACATCCTGCCCACCCTGACGCTGCGCAGCCTGGTGGTCGAGGGTGAGCTCGCCGCCTGCGAGCTCACCGAGACGCTCACCCACGAGGACCGGACCAGTGCCGTCCCGATCGCGGGCTTCTACCGCTTCCGGGACGACCTGATCGTCTCGGCCACCGTGTACCGCGAGGGCAGTGCCGACCTGGCCTGAACGTCTCCTCGGATCGCTCAGGCAGTCCGACGCCGCTCAGGCGTGGTGCACCGTGATGGTGGTCCAGGCGCCGACGTGGATCCGGTCGCCGTCCTTCAGCGGGACCGGGGTGTGCGCCGGGATCGAGTCCGGGGCGCCGTTGAGGGTGGTGCCGTTGGTGGAGTCCTGGTCGATCACCACCCAGCCGCCGTCCGGCTGCTCCTGCAGCAGGGCGTGCTGGTGCGAGGCGCCCGGGTCCTCGGGGGCCGTCGACAGGTCGATCTCGGGGACGGTGCCGCGCTGGTTGCTGCGTCGGCCGATTCGCAGCTGGCCGCGCCCGGTCATCGGCACCCGCCGCTCCTGCGAGTACGGCGGGTAGTACAGTCCGGCGGCGTCCGGGCCGCTGCGGGCCATCATGTCGTTGAAGTAGTCGCGGTCGGCGGCGACGGTGGCGACCCAGGTGACCCGTCCGACCGGCTGGGACGGCTGCTGTTCCTGCGGCGGCGGCAGGATGTAGTCGGTGCCGAAGCCGCCGCTGGTGTCGCCGGTGGAGTACTGGACCCCGCCGTAGGTGCCCGGCTGGGGTTGAGACGGCTGCTGGGGTTGCGGCTGGCTGGGCTGCCCGTAGCCGCCGGGCCGCTGCTGTCCGTAGCCGGGGGGCTGCTGCCCGTACTGCGGCTGCGGTGGCTGGGACTGCCCGTACGGCTGCTGCTGGAAGTGCGGCGGCACCGGGGACGGCTGCTGCGGGGGCTGCTGCCGGGCCCGCCGCGACGGGGAGGCCAGGTCGTAGTCGTAGCCGCACTCCTCGCAGTAGCGGCCGGTCTGCGGGGTGCTGCAGATCGGACACATCTCCAGCCCCGCGGTCTGTGGTGCCTGTGGTGCCTGCGGCGCGGGCTCCGGGGCTCCCCACTGCTGCTGCGGCTGTTGCTGCGGCGGCTGGGCGGTCTGCGCGGGCATCGGCCAGCCGCAGTAGTCGCAGTAGTCGGCGGCCGGCGAATCATGGCCCTGCGGGCAGATCGGCATGGGGAGCCCCCCTCTGGCTCGTGGGTGCAGCGCCCGTCCGGGCGGCCTGCTTCTTCAGGACGCGTGCTGCTCTGATCAGGGCGTCTTCTTGACCCGGACCGTCTTGGTGGACCGGGTCTCCAGTGTCATCGAGTCGGCCTCGCTGACATTCTTACGGAATCGAACGGTACCTTCCTTCGGGTCCACCACGTCCACCACCTTCGCCAACAGCCGGAAGGTGTCCTCATTGCCCGATTCGTGCGCCAGCTGGACGGCCCGGCCGAGCTTGGACGTCGCGCTGTCCACATCCCCGCGCCGGTGGGCCTCCATGCCCTCCTGGATCGCGTTCGCCAGGTCGGCCTGGCCGGTGTAGTGCGCCACCTGCGGGCTGATCTTGGTGGAGGCGGCGATGTCGTCCGTCCAGACCGCCTTGACCAGGCCCTGCGACAGCACCTCGGTGCTCCCGTCCGGCTGCGGCACCACCAGGCTGATCCGGCCGGCCAGCATCTCGCTGCCCACGGCCGCCGACGGGACCTCGATGCAGACGTGGTAGTCGCGGCTCTCGTCGCCCCAGGAGCCGGTGGGGTAGTCCCCGGCGCGCGGTCCCGACTCCTTGCGCCGCCCGGACAGGTCCTCGACGGCCGGGGCGACCTGTTTCACGAACTTCACCGCGGCATTGGCCGGCGTCCACACCCGCAGGGCCACGTCCGCCACCTCCTTGCCCATGGCGTTCTCCATCATGGCCCGGAAGTCGTCGGCGAGACCCGAGGGGTCGGCGACGATGTCGACGGTCCCGAGCAGCGCCGAGGAGATCCGGCGCAGCTCCGCGATCTCCCAGTCGGTGCCGACGCCGCGGCAGTCCGCGGTGAAGTGGCCCTGCACCCGGTCCAGGGTGCGCTGCAGGTCGTTGGGGTTCTCGTGCTCGTTGCGGCCGTCGGTGAGCAGGATGCCGTGCCGGATGGATATGTCCCGGCGGGACAGGAACAGCTGCTCGGCCTTGCTCAGCCAGGTGCCGATGGCGGTGCCGCCGCTGGGGGTGAGCCGACGCAGCGACTGCTTGGCCTCCTCCCGGCTGCCGGCGTGCGCCACGGCGAGCTGCCCGCCGCCCGGGTAGACCTCCTTGGCCTCGTGCGTCCCGGCCACCACGGCGAAGGCGACCCCGTCCCTGACGGCGTCGATCGCGGCGGCGGTCGCTTCGCGAGCGGCGCGGATCTTGTCGGACGGGTAGTCCATGGAGCCGGAGCAGTCCACCATGATCACCACGGCGGCATCCGGGCCGTCGGAGAAGTTGACCGGCTGGGCGTTGGTGCTGCCGCTGGTCCCACCGCCGGTCGCGGTGACCGTGACGATCGCGTTCACCTCGCGGGCGCCCTCGGCCAGGTACTCGTTCTGGAAGATGTCGACGGCGAACTGCGGCAGGTTGGACTTGGCGAGCCTGGCCATGGGTCAGATCTCCCGCTTCTCTCCCGCGCCCATGACGGGAAGCGAGAGCTCGGTGGGTGTGTAAGGAGCGGACAGCGGAGAGGGGAGGCAGGGCAGCACGGCGACCGTGATGTTGTCGTGCCCGCCGCGCTCGCAGGCGAACCTGACGAGTTCCTGGGCCGCCTCCAGCGGCCGGGTCCTGGCGTCCGCGGGGACCACGGCGCCCAGGTCGGCGGCCGACTCCCAGTAGTTCCACAGGCCGTCGGTGCAGATCAGCACCACCCCGGCGGCGGGGGGCGCGAAGACGGTGGTGTGCGGCTCGACCTCGACGGCGTCTGCCCCCAGCCAGCCGGTGATCGCATGGGCACGGGCGTCGGCGTAGGCCTCGGCCTCCTCCATCAGCCCCGCCTCGACCATCCGGGCCGCCCAGGAGTCGTCCACGGTCAGCCGTTCGGATCCGGCCCGCTCGTCGGGGAACCAGTAGGCCCGGCTGTCGCCGACCCAGCCCACGGTGACCTCGCCGTCGGCCGCGATGGCGCCGACGATGGTGCAGGCGGGGGAGTTGCGGCTGGGCTCCAGTGGGCCCTCGCTCGCCAGGTCCTCGACCCGCTGCGCCGCGGCCATGATCGCGGCGTGCATCGCCGACTTGGGGTCGGCGCCGGACTCCAGCGACTCCAGCAGGTACTCGCTCGCCGTGTCGGCAGCGGCCTGTGACGCCTCGTCAGGACGGGTCGCCGAGGACACCCCGTCGCACACCACCGCGACCACGGCGGGGGAGCCGCCGGGACGGGAGGTGGCGGCGACGGCGAAGGCGTCCTCGTTGCGGTGGTGCCGGTGGCCCCGGTCGCTGACCCCGGTGACCCCGGCGAGCGCCCGTTCCTGATGGTCCCTCGGACGCGGCTGCGCCCGCCCGCAGGCCTCGCAGTACCCGTCGGCGTCGATCCGCTGCTCCCCGCACCCCACGCACACCGGCCCGCTGCCCGGAGCGATCACCACGACCGGATTGGGTTCGGTCGGCGCATGGTCCAGCTCCGCCTCCGGCTCCTCCTCGCTGACCAGTAGCTGTGCGGGCGCGGCCAGCAGAAAGTCCCCAGTGGCTCCCGCTACTTGCCCCGGCTGCGGAGTCTCCGCCCCACCCCGCCCCAACCCGGCCCGAGGATCCACCCCCACCACCGGCGGCCCCACCGGCCGCGGCGGCACCACCCCGACTTCGCCGGGAGCCCCCGCCGGAGCCGGAGCCCCCGCCTCGCTGTGTGCGGCCTGTCCCGCAGGGAATTCCGGCCCGGCGAACCCGCCCTGGCTCACGCCGACTGCCTCAGCCGCAGCCCTGGCACCGCCGGACCCGCCCGCGGCAGGCGAGGCCCCCGCCCCGGCGAACCCGCTCCGGCCAGTGTCGGCGCCACCATGCACGGCCCCCGCTCCGGTTCCGCCAGGCCCGCCCGCCGCAGGCGCGATCCCGCCGTAGGCGGCCTGCCCCGGAGGGGCCCCGGGCCCGGAGGGCACGCCGGGGCCCGTGCCGGCAGGCGCAACGCCGTAGGCGTGAGCCGCCCCCGAGGGGGCTGCCGCCCCCGAGGGCCCGCCGGCGGCGATCGTGAGATCGCTGCCGCACTGCTCGCAGAAGCGGTCGCTCTCGCCCACCGGCTGCGCGCAGTTGGGACAGGAAAGGGTCAACTGGTCCATGCGCGCTTACACCCACGTCCTGGGCCGGGTGCGGTTGGCCCGCTCCACCCACTCGATCCGCTTCTCGGGCTGTTCCGCGAGACGCGCCAGTACCCGGTACGACTGTTCCAGCGCGAACCGCAGTTCCCGCTCCTCGGCCGGATGGCCCAGCAGCAGAATCGGTCCTGCACCTGCCGGTCCGTCAGGACGCCCGGCCAGCACCCAGCCCAGGGCCTTGCCCAGCACCTCGACGGACAGCTCCTCGCGGCGCCGTGCGTCCAGGCCGAGCCCGGTGAGCTGGGTCGAGCAGGCGTCCAGGTCGCGCTTGAGCGGTTCGGCCGCCGACCGCTCACGCAGCCTCGCCCGCACCGCCGCGACCCGCGCCGCCACATAGTGGTTGGACGTCTCCGGCACGGATTCCAGCGCGCTCACCGCGCCCACCCGGTCGCCGGCCGCGAGCCGCACCCGAGCCAGGCCGAAGGCCGCGCTGACGTAGGCGCGGTCGGTCGTCCACACCAGCCGGTAGAACTCGGCCGCGTCCTCGCGGGAGCCCAGCAGCTCCGCGCAGATGGCCAGCGCCAGCTTGGGCGCGGCCTCGCCGGGGAACGCGTCGTAGACGGCGTCGAAGGACTCGGCCGCGGCCCCCGCCGCCGCCAGCGGCTCAGGACCGCCTTCCGTCCCGGCGGCGACCAGCGCGGCCAGCCCGCGGTACCAGACCACCCGCCAGTCGTCGGGGTGGTCGGCGGACAGCGCGTTCAACGCCTCGTCCACCGCCGCGAGATCGCCGAGCTCGATCAGCGCGCGCAGCTCCCGAAGCCGCAGCTCGACCGAGCTCAGCGGCGCCGAGCGGAGCGCCGCGATGACATCCGCGGGCGCGGTCGCCATCAGCGCGGCGAGGAAGCCCGCATTGGGGTCGGCCACGTCGATCCGCGGCACCGGCAGTGCCAGTGCGGCCGGACGCGGGTCGAGCGCCAGCACCTGCGGCGCAGCGTCGCCCCCCGGCTGGAACGGCAGCGCGGGGGCCACCCCGGGGACGGTCGCCGGATGGGTCCCGTTGCCGCCCGCCGCCGGTACCGGCGCCGGTGCCGGTACCGGAACAGGCGTCACGGCCTGCGCCGGCACCCCGCCCTTGCGCCCGCGCCGCCTGCCCCCGCTGTCCCGTCCGGGTGCGTCGAAGGCCGCGGGGCCGACCAACTCGGTGTCCACGACCCGCAGTTCCGCGCCGAAGAGGGTGGAGAGCGCGGGCCGGGGCCGGTTGTCCTGGAGTGCCAGGATCTCCCGCAGCACCCCGGTGAGCTGCTCCGCCATCTCCTGCGCCGAGGAGAACCGCTTGTCCGGGTCCGGGTCGGTGGCCCGGACCAGCAGCCGGTAGAAGGACTCGTACCGGTCGAAGACCTCGACGTCCTCGGGGCCCGGCAGGGTGTCCCGGTAGACGGTGGAGAAGCCCTGGAAGTCGAAGGTCAGCACGGCCAGCGAGCGGGCCACGGTGTAGAGGTCGGAGGCCGGGGAGACGCCCTCGGTGGCGATCTCGGGGGCCTGGTAGCCGACGGTGCCGTAGATCGCCCCGTCGTCGTCCTGACGGCGCACCGCGCCCATGTCGATGATCTTCAGCTGGTCCTCGGACTGGATCACGTTGTCCAGCTTGAAGTCGCAGTAGATCAGGCCCCGGCTGTGCAGGTAGCCCAGCGCCGGAAGTGCCTCCAGGGCGTAGGCGATGGCCTGTTCGACCGGCAGCGGGACGCGCCGTCCGTCGGGGCCGCGCCGTTCGTCGGCGATGTCCTTGAGCGACTTGCCGCCGACGTACTCCATCACGATGTAGCCGTCGGTGGTGCCCTTGGTCAGGTCGGGGTGCTCGGCGAAGTTGATGATGCGGACGATGTTGGGGTGGTCGACCTCGGCCAGGTAGCGGCGCTCGGCGATGGCGACCGCCAGGGCCTCCTCGTCGCCGGTGTCCAGCAGGCCCTTGAGGACCACCCACCGGTCGTTGACCCTGCGGTCGATGCCCAGGTAGATCCAGCCCAGGCCGCCGTGGGCGATACAGCCGACCACCTCGTACTGGCCGTCGACCATGTCGCCCGCGTGCAGCTTGGGAGTGAACGAGTACTCGGTGCCGCACTTGGTGCAGAAGCCCTCGGGGCGGCCCGCGTTGCCGTTGCGGGAACGGCCCACCGGGGCCTCGCACTTGCTGCAGTAACGCTTGCGCTCGGGGACCTCGGGGTGCTCCTGGACCATGGCGCGCGGGTCCGGGCGGGGCACCGGCGGCACCGACACCAGGCCGGCGCCGAGCGCGCCCCGGCTGGACTGCGAGGTGCTGCTGCGGGTGCTGCGCACCGACACCGAGGAGCGGGTGGAGCCGCTGCGGACCGACCGGGAGCGGCCGGAGAGCGAGCGCGAGGTGCTGGTGGACCGGGCCGAGCGGGAGGAGGCCTGCTGCGGAACGCTCGCCACCGAGGCAGTCGGCGCGGGCGCCAGACCGCACTCGGTGCAGTAGCCGTCGGCGTCGATCACCCCGTCGCCGGTGCACTCCGGCCGGGTGCAGGGCGAGCCGGGGCCCGCCGCCTGCGCCGGGGCGGCCGGAGCACCTGGAGCCGCCACGGCCGCGGCCGCCGCCCGCGCGGGCAGCGCAGCCGGTGCCAGACCGCATTCGGTGCAGTAGCCGTCGGCGTCGATCACCCCGTCGCCGGTGCACTCGGGCCGTGTGCACGGTGTGCCCGTCATGGACGTCATCCCCGCCATCCCCCCATCGATCGACTCTTCGCCATCATGGTCAACCCCTGTACGGGCGCCCGTCCACCGGACTGCCCCCGCCGCTGCCCCGATCGCCGTCAAAACCGTTGCCGGGCGGTCGCAGCGCGTCCTGGTAGCGCCGCACCGCGTACTCGGCGGCCCTCAGGTCACAGGGCGCGCTCCACAGCATCCGCCGGGCCTGGTCGTAACGCTCGATCAGTTCCGGATCCTCCGCGACGCCGCGCCGCGCGGCCATCGCCTTGTAGGCGTCCAGCCGCCCGCGCAGCTCCGCCCGTATCGCCAGCGGCGCGGTGACCGCCGTCAGCGACTCCCGGGCCCGCTCCAACTCGCGCTGGGCGGCGCCCTCCAGGGTGTCCAGCAGCGGGCCGAGCCGGTGCCACTGGCCGTGCCGCCGCAACTGGTCGGCCTGGGCCAGCCGTTCCCGCATCGCGCTCGCGGGCCCGGGCACGGCCGGGACCTCGGTGGACGCGATCTTCGCCAGCACCTCGCCGCGCGCCCGCCGGGCCTCGGCCAGGGTGGCGTCCGCCCTGGCCAGGGTCTCGCCGACGCCCTCCAGCCGTTCGTCGGCGTCGTCCCGCAGCCGCAGCAGGTCCTCCAGCTCCAGCCGGAGGTCGTCCACGGCACGGGCGGCGCGGTCGTAGCGACCGGTGTCGACGCTGCCGGGAACGGCGCCCCGGGACGTCTCCTGGCCCCCGGCCGCCGGGTGAGGCGTCCAGAACGCGAGCGGGTCGGAGACGACCTCGCCGCGCAGCGCGGCCAGCTCCTTGGTCATCTCCTCCAGCGCGTCCCCGGCCGGGTGCTCGCCGGGGTGCACGCCCACCGAGCGGGCCAGCGCCCGCACCCGGCCCAACTCCGCGGTGAGCAGGTCGATCCGGGCCGGCAGCGCGGACCAGACCGCGTCTGCGGCCGAGGCCACCTCGATGACCCGGCCGTACCAGCCGTTCATCCGCTCGACCAGCTCGGTCAGGCTCACATGCTCGCTGAGCCGGGCGCCGCCGGTGATCCCGGTGACGGTGTGGCCGCCCTGCGGCAGCTTCCCGGCCGAGACGGTGACGCCCCGTCCGCGCAGCAGTTCGGTCAGCTCGTACAGCTCGGCCTGACCGGGCCGGGCCCGGCGGGAGCGCACCGCGCGGGCGGCGGCCAGCGCCTCCGAGTAGGTGTCGAACATGGACCAGAGCAGGCCAAGGCCGGGTTCGGCCTGCTGCCAGCGCTCGCGGGTGCGGCCGTTCAGCTCGGCGCCCTCCAGCAGGCGGCGGCCCGGGTGATCCTGCAGCGCCAGCAGCGACGCCTCCACGGCATCACGCTCGGCACCGAGCCTGGTCAGGGTGCGGTCCACCTCCTCCCGGGTCATCACCGGACCGTTCGGTCCTGTCAGCGCCATCCGTCCGCCATTCGCTCTTCGGTCTCCGTCGTCGTCCTTTGAATTGTCGTCCCTGAACGCTCGTGCTCTGAATCCCGGTCACCTCGACGGGGAACTCAGCGGGCGCCTCAACCCGCGAAGTGCGGAGTCGGCGCTCCCGGTGACGCCCCCAGCGGCTTCAGCCACTTGCTGTACTCGGAGGCCCACTGGTTCGCCAGGAAGTCCTGCATCGCCGCGTTGACCCTGCGCACCAGATCAGTGGAGCCCAGCTTCATGGCCACCCCGTAGACCTCCTGGTCCAGCAGGCCGCCGACCAGATGAATGGTCGGGTCCTGGGCGACCTGGCCGGCGCCCAGGGCGTTGTCGGTGATGGTCGCGTCGACATTGCCGAGCTGCATCTGCACCAGGCAGTCCAGCTGGTTGGCGACGGTGAACACCTTGGCGCCGTGCTTGTTGGCGTTCAGCAGGTCGAGACCGGTGGAGCCGGTCGCCGCGCAGACCCGCTTGCCGTTGACGGTGTCGTTCAGACCGGTGATCGGCGAGGACTTGGGAGCGACGACCTCCTGTCCGGCGTCGAAGTAGGGCACCGAGAAGGAGACCTGCTTCAACCGGGCGCAAGTGATCGTCATGGTCCTGACCACCACGTCCACCTGGCCGCTCTGCAGCGCGCTGATCCGGTTCGCGGTCGGCACGGCCAGGAACTCCACCGCGTTGGGGTCGCCCAGGATCGACTGGGCCAGGGCGTGCACCAGGTCGATGTCGAAGCCCTGCAGGTTCCCGGTCACCGGGTCGCGGAAGCCCCACAGGTCACTGTTGGTGTCGATGCCGGCGATCAGCTTCCCGCGCGTCCTGATCCGCTGGACGTTCGCGCCGCTGTCGCTCGTGCTGGGCGTCAGGCTGGTGCCGGTGTCGCAGGACTCCGCGGCCGGCGCGAGCGCCGGAGCCCCGGCGGTGATCCGTACGGTCTGCGGCCGCGGTTCGGCCGCCGAACTGCCCGGCAGGGCCAGCGTGCCCAGCAGCAGCGCGGCCGCCGTCAGCACCGCCGCGCGGGTACGCCTGCCCATCCGATCCCCCTTCATCATCCGTCGCCCCCTCACCGGTACTCCGCCGCACGGCGGTTGATGCCCAGCAGCGCTCCGGCGGCGGCCAGTGCCGCCAGCACGCCCGCGCCCTCGGCCAGCAGCGCGGTGGCCCCGCGCCCGTCGGCGGCCAGTGAGGCGAAGTTCGCCTGCTCATGGCTGATGGCGGCGGCCAGGCTGGAGTTCAGACTGGTGAACGCCGCGTCGGTGGTCTGCGCGGACGCGGTGGGAGCCCCCGGCACCCCGATGGTGTCGTTGACCGCCGTCGCGTAGTCGCCGTTGTTGTTGGCGGTCCCGGCCACCTCGTGCCGCTTGTCCCAGGTGCTGAACGCCGCCACGGCCGCCTGCACCTGCTGCTGCGCCGCGGCGTCGCCGCCGGTCATCTGCGCGGCCTCGTCCAGATAGCCGCCCTGCCCGGCCAACTCCTTGCTGACGGCGCTCCAGAGCGTCTGGTAGGCGGTGGTCGAGCCGCGGGCCACCAGGTTGAGGTTCTCCGCTCCGCGGCACTGCAGCGCGGTGATCTGCGCCTTGTTCAGCACCTGCAGCGGGGCCGCGCCCCGGGTGTCGCTGGCCTTCAGGTCGGAGGCGGCCAGGCTCTGCGCGGCGCCCAGCCAGATCAGCGCGGCGGCGGTGAACGCGCTGGCCGCCAGCAGGCCGATGTTGAACACCCGGTTGGTGCCCCGGAACAGCCGTATCTGCGCCCAGGCCAGCGCCGCCAGCAGCACCAGGCCGAGGCCGATCGAGGCCCAGGGCAGTGCCTGGGCGTCCGCGTAGTCGTGCTGCAGCCGCGCCGTCTCGGCGGTGTAGAGCTGCTTCGCCTCGGGGAGCATCACGTTCTGCAGCTGCGAGGAGGCGAACCGCAGATAGGCGCCGCCCAGCGGCAGCCCCTGCCGGTCGTCGGCCCTGGCTGTCTCCACCAGGCCGGTGTAGACCGGGAGCTGTGCGTTGAGCTGCCGGATCTGGATCTGGCCCGGGTCGTCGGCCGCGGTGCTCCCGGCGGCCTTGGCCAGCAGCGTCGAGGCCATGGCGATGTCGTTGTTGTACTGCTTCTGCACGGCCGCGGTCTCATTGCCGGCCTGCAGGAAGCCCGTGGCCGCCGTGGTGTCCGCGTCCGCGAGGGAGTGGAAGATCTGCGCGGCGTCGTCGCTCAGCGGCTGGCTGTGGTCGACCACGCTGGTGGCGGCGTTGGAGCTCTGCACGACCTGGGTCACCGTCAGCACGCCGAACACCACGGCCAGCAGCGCCAGCAGCGTCCCCATGGTCCACAGCCGCCTGAGCGGAGAACTGGTGCGGCGCCCGCCGCCACGGCTGCCACGGCCCGAGGCGGAACCCTCGTCGGCGGGGCGCGCGACGGCAGGCGGTGACGGCGGCGCCGTGGCCACCGCCCCTCCGCCCTGCCCGTAACCCTGTCCCGGCGTCGTCATCAGGCGCGCCCCCTTCCCCCGTCGCTCCCCTGCTGCGGTCCTCTGGGAGCAGTATGGCCAACCCCTGTGACATCCACACGGGACTTGCGTCGATCTTGAGGTTTCGTCGCCCAGCTGTGACGAGAACGGGGCGGCGGCGACTACCAGCTGGGCCGGATCGGCCCCCGTGGCGCCAGCCGCGCCAGGTCCGCCACCAGGGCGTGGAACCGTTCCGCTCCCAGCTCCGCGATCCACGGGGCGACGGTCTCCGCCGCCGCCTCGTCCGCCGCCCTGGTGCAGGCCCAGCCCCGGTCGGTGAGGACGACCAGGCGGGCGCGGGCGTCACCGGGGTGGGGGCGTCGCTCCACATAGCCCTTGCGGACGAGTTCGTCGACGAGCTGGCTGGCGGCCTGCTTGGTGAAGCCGAGGTGGTCGGCCAGTTCGCCGATGGTCGCGCCGTGCGGGGCGAGTCGGGCGAAGGCGTAGCCGTGCGCGGGTCGTACGTCGCCGAAGCCCCGCGCCGCGCCGCCGGCCTGGATGCCCGCGACCAGTTCGCCGCTGAGGGAGAGCAGCAGTGCGGAGAAGGCGCGTGCTGCGGCGCCGTCGCCGCTGCCGTCGCGGGTGTCGTTCATGAGCCGATTCTGCCACAGAAAGACAAGTGGCTTGACTATCGATGGGCAAGCGACTTGACTATCGGCGAAAAGACAAGCCGCTTGCCCAATCCGTCAGGAGTCGCCATGCCCGTCATCCGCAGCACCGACGCCACCGTCCATGAGCTCCATGGAGCCCGCTTCGTCGCCCACGCCAACCCCGGCACCGGCAGCAAGGAGATCTGCGCCTGGCGCGCCGAGATCCCCGGAGCCACCACCGGCGTCCCGCACACCGTCAGCCGCGAGGAGGTCATCCACGTCCTCACCGGCGCCCTGCGCTTCACCGTCGACGTCGAGGCGGCCGAGCTGACCGCCGGCGACACCGTGATCGTCCCGGCCGGGTCCCGGCTCGGCGTGGACAACCCCGGCGGCGAGCCCGCCACCATGTGGACCGTCACCACCGTCGGCCTGACCGCGACCCTCGCCGACGGCAGCACCATCACCCCGCCCTGGGCCAACTGAAGCGACTGCCTATGCGCGCGCCCGCCGCAGGGCGTAGGAGGCGCGGAGGCGTTCCTGCGCGCCGGGCGCGCCGCCCAGGCCGGCCGCCGCGAGGTGGTCCAGGCCCAGCAGGGCGGCGCCCACCACCGGTGGGGTGGTCACGATCCGCGGCACGGCCTTCGGCGCGTCCGCGGCCAGTCGTGCGTTGATGCCGTCCAGCAGCAGCGGCTGACGGGAGGCCAGCACCCCGCCGCCCAGCACCACGTCGGCGGGGGAGTCCAGCAGGTCCAGGCGGCGCAGCGCGACCACCGCGAGCCGGACCACCTCGTCCGCCTGACGGTCCACCAGCTCCAGTGCGATCGCGTCCCCCGCTTCGGCGGCGGCGAACAGCACCGGGACCAGTTCGTGCAGCCGGGCCTCCGCCAGGCTGCCCAGGTGTACCGCCTCCGCCACGGCCAGCGCCGTCTCCAGGCCGAAGTGGGCGGCGGCGGCGGAGGCGAGCGCGGTATGCGGCCCGCGCCCGTCCTCCGCCCTGGCGGCGGCCCACATGACCTCGTTGGCCAGGCCGCCACCGCCTCCCCAGTCCCCGGTGATCATGCCGAGGGCCGGGAAGCGTGCGGTGCGCCCGTCCGGGAGCAGCCCCACGCAGTTGATGCCCGCGCCGCAGACCACGGCGACGCCGCGCGGGGCGTCCGTGCCGGAGCGCAGCAGCGCGAAGGTGTCATTGGCGACGACGGTGGTCCGCGACCAGCCGTAGCCGGCGATGAGCTCCTGCAGGAGCTGCTCCTCGACCGGCAGGTCGGCGTTGGCCAGACAGGCCGAGACATGCGTGGCAAGCGGGCCCTGACCTGAGCTGATGTCGAAACCGGCGTCAGCGGCGGCCGCTGCGACCAGTGGCGCCAGGCCGGCCACCGCGACCTCGCTGCCGACGATGTGCGGGACGAAACCGCCGCCGCGGGCGGTGCCCAGCACCTGCCCGTCGGCGCTGACCAGGGCCACGTCCGTCTTGCTGTTCCCGGCGTCGACGGCGAGCACCCCGGGGACCAGCTCGCGCCCCACCGCCCCGATGCTGCCGGCCCCCAGCGGGTTGCCGACGGTGCTCTCCTCGTCACTCACCTGTTGCTGCCCCACTGGGTTTCCGCTCTCCGTACCGGTAGTCGGCCGCTCGTCGATCGTGGTCACGCCCATGCCAGATGCTCATGGTTGTGCGCGATCAGACGGTCCGTCAGTCCGTCGGCGAGGTCGATCTGGCCGACCAGCGGGTGCGCCAGCAGGGCCTGGAAGACCCGGTCCCGCCCGCCGTGCAGCGCCGCAGTCAGTGCCAGCTGCTCATAGGCCGTCACATGGGCGATCAGCCCGGCGTACAGCGGTTCGACGGCGGGGACGGGCAGCGGCGTCGCACCGGTGGCGTCGACCGTGGCGGGGACCTCGATCACGGCGTCGTCCGGCAGGAACGGCAGGGTGCCGTTGTTGGGGACGTTGACCACCTGCACCGCCCCCGCCGGGGACCCGGTGCCGAGCAGCGAGGCGACCAGGTTCACCGCCGCCTCGGAGTAGTACGCGCCGCCGCGCTTGGCCAGCAGCTCGGGCTTCTCGTCCAGGTTCGGGTCCCCGTACATCTCCAGCAGCTGCCGCTCGATCGCGGCGACCTCGGAGGCGCGCGAGCCCTTGACCCTGAGCTCGTCCACCACCCGGTCGTGCTCGTAGAAGTAGCGCAGGTAGTACGACGGCACCGTGCCCAACTGCCGTACCAGCGACAGCGGAAGCTCCAGGTCCTCGGCGATCTCCGGGCCGAACCGCTGCAGCAGCTCGGGCAGCACGTCCCGGCCGGCAGTGCCGCCCGGCTCGTCGAGCAGATGGACGCCGCGCTCCCAGGTGAGGTGGTTCAGCCCGACGTGGTCGAGCCTGATCCGCTCCGGCACGACGCCCAGCAGCCCGGCGAACCTGCGCTGGAAGCCGATGGCGACGTTGCACAGTCCGACGGCTTTGTGGCCTGCGGTCTGCAGGGCGCGGGTGACGATGCCGACCGGGTTGGTGAAGTCGACGATCCAGGCGTCCGGGTTGGCCCGGCGGACCCGCTCGGCGATGTCCAGCACCACCGGCACCGTGCGCAGCGCCTTGGCGAGGCCGCCGGCGCCGGTGGTCTCCTGGCCGATGCAGCCGCACTCCAGCGGCCAGGTCTCGTCCTGGTTGCGCGCGGCCTGGCCGCCGACCCGCAGCTGCAGCAGCACGGCGTCGGCGCCCTGCACCGAGGCGTCCAGGTCGGTGCTGGTGGTGATGGCGCCGGCGTGCCCCTGCTTGGCGAAGATCCGCCTGGCCAGCCCGCCGACCAGCTCCAGCCGGTCCGCGGCCGGGTCGACCAGCACCAACTCGCCTATGGGCAGGGTGTCCCGGAGCCGGGCGAACCCGTCGATCAGCTCCGGTGTGTAGGTCGACCCGCCGCCGACGACGACGAGCTTGAGCAGGCCGGAGGTGGGCGGGCTTGTCGTGGTGGTGCGGCTCATCAGCCCTTGACCCCTGTCAGTGTCACGCCTTCGATGAAGGCTTTCTGTGCGAAGAAGAAGACGACGATCACCGGTGCCATGACCAGCAGGGTGGCTGCCATGGTCATGTTCCAGTTGGTCTGGTGCGCCCCGTGGAAGGACTGGAGCCCGTAGGAGAGGGTCCAGGCCGAGGGGTTGTCGGAGGCGTAGATCTGCGGGCCGAAGTAGTCGTTCCAGCAGGAGAAGAACTGGAACAGGGCGACCGCCGAGATGGCCGGCCTGGCCATCGGCAGCACCACCCTGAGCAGGGTGCGGACCTCGCCGCAGCCGTCGACCTTGGCCGCGTCCAGGTACTCCTTGGGGATGGTCAGCAGGAACTGGCGCAGCAGGAAGATGGAGTACGCGTCCCCGAAGGCCATCGGGATGATCAGCGGCCACAGGGTGCCGTCCAGGTGCATCTGCTTCGCCCAGAACAGGTACATCGGGATGATGATGACCTGCGGCGGCAGCATCATCATCGAGATGACCAGCAGCATCGCCAGACGGCGGCCGGGGAAGCGGAACTTGGCCAGCGCGTAGGCCACCGGCACGGAGGAGAGCACCGTCAGCGCGGTCCCCAGCACCGCGTACTCGATGGTGTTCTTCCACCAGGTGCCGAAGCCGGGGACGTTGAAGACGGTCCGGTAGTTGCTCCAGACCCAGTGCTGCGGCCAGAAGTTGGTGGTGAGCGCCTGACTGTCCGTCATCACCGAGGTGAGGAACAGGAAGACGAACGGCAGGATGAAGATCAGCGCCACCGTGATCGCGATCGAGTGGACCGCGATCCACTCGAGTCGCCGCTGCCGCTTGGCCTTGCGCCATGCCGCGTCCGAGCTGGACGGGACCCCGCTGCGGGACCGGACGGTGACCGGGGCGCTCCCGGGGGTCTCGCCCGGGGTCTGGACTGCTGTGTCGCTCATGGTGGGGGGACCCGTCCTTTCGGGGAACTGCGGCTCGGTGAACTGCGGCGTCGGGGAGGACAGCTGCCTTCTGCTGGACACAGCTCAGTCCTCGCCCACGAGACCGGCCCGGCGGCGCATGAGCAGGGCGGTGAAGGCCATCGCGACCACGAAGAGGATGATCGAGATGACACAGGCGGAGCCGTAGTCGAAGTTCTGGAAGCCGATGTTGTAGACCAGTTGCGGCAGCGTCCAGGTGGAGCCGCTCGGGTAGCCGGGCTGGAACTGCTGCCCGGAGTTGCCGACCACGCCCGAGGCGACCTGCCCCGCGACGATCGCCTGGGTGTAGAACTGCATGGTCTGGATCACCCCGGTGACCACCGCGAACATGATGATCGGGGTGATGTTGGGCAGGGTGACGTAGCGCCAGCGCTGGAACGCGTTGGCCCCGTCCAGCGACGCCGCCTCGTACTGCTCGGTCGGCACGTCCAGCAGCGAGGCCATGAAGATGACCATCAGGTCGCCGATGCCCCACAGCGTGAGCAGCACCAGCGAGGGCTTGGACCAGGTCGGACTGGTGAACCAGCCCGGCTGCGGCAGGCCCACGTCGCCGAGGAAGTGGTTCACCGGACCGGTACCGGGGTTGAACAGGAAGGCGAAACCGATGGTCGCGGCCACCGGCGGGGCCAGGTACGGCAGGTAGAACGCGGTGCGGAAGAACCCCGACCCGCTGCGCACCTTGACGATCAACTGCCCGATGCCGAGCCCGAAGACGGTGCGCAGCGTGACCATCACCACGACCAGCCAGGCGGTGTTGCGGGCGGCCTGCCAGAAGTCGGCGTTCTTGGTGAGGATGTAGGTGTAGTTCTTGAAGCCCACGAAGGTCGGCGCGTTGAAGCCGTCGTAGTGGGTGAAGGAGAAGTACACGGTGGAGATCAGCGGATACGCGAAGAACACCGCGAAGCCGATCAGCCAGGGGGAGAGGAAGCCGACCGCGGTCGACAGCTCCTTGCGGCGCTTGCGGCGCAGGGCGGGCGGAACCGGCAGGCTCGCTGCGCTGCCGGAGCCGCGCGAGCCCCTGCCGATTCCGAGGACGGTTGCCATCTGAGTGTCACCACCAGGTCAGGACGGTTGGGGGAGCAGTGGGGGAGGAGGCCGGTGCCCTCGCGGACACCGGCCCCGGTGTCCTCCGTCCTACTGGCCGGCCTGCGCCAGGTCGTTGTCGATGGTGGTGTCCAGGCCCTTGAGCCCGGCCTGCAGGTTGGACGCCTTGCCGGACTCGAAGTCGTACTCGAAGTTCTGAATGGACGTCAGGTACTTGCCGCCGTTGACGGTGGCCGGAGTGGTGTTGGTGTCGGGGTTGTTGGCGACGTTCAGGAAGGTCTGGAACTGCGCCGAGTGGTCCAGCCCCGGGTCCTGGAGCGACGCGAAGGTGCTCGGGACGTTGGAGATCGCGTTGGCGAACTGGACCAGCATCTTGGTGTCCGTGGTCATGAACTTCAGGAACTTCCAGGCAGCGGCCTGCTTGGTGCTCTTGGCGTTCATGCCGATGATGGTGCCGGTCTGGTAGCCGCGCCCGTAGGTGCTGGCCAGCGCGTCCGGGACCGGGAACGGCGCCGTGGCGTAGTGCAGGTCGGGGGCGTCGCTCTTGATCATCGAGACCCGCCACTCACCGTCCATCGCCATCGCGACCTTGCCGATCTCGAAGGGGTTCTTGGCGCTGAACTCGTCACCGAAGGTGTTGCGGTACTTCTCCAGCTTGGTGAAACCGCCCAGCTTCTGGGCCAGGCTCTGCTCCCAGGTCAGCATCTGGGTGAAGGCCGGGTCGGCGGCGACGTTGGACTTGCCGGCCGCGGTGAAGTAGGTCGGGCCCCACTGGCCCATCAGGTGCTCGGACTGGTTCTCGTAGCCGTGGAAGTTGGGCATGAAGCCGAGCTGGCTGTACCCGCTGCCGCTGACCTTGGTCAGCTTGACCGCGTCGGCGTCGAACTCGCTCAGGGTCTTCGGCGGGGAGGCTATTCCGGCGGCCTTGAACATGTCGGTGTTGTAGTAGAGGCCGTAGGCGTCGCCCAGTTCGGGCAGCGCGCACTGGTCACCCTTGTAGTTCGTGTAGGCCAGCATCGACTTGGGGAACGTCTTGGCCGGGTCAAGACCGTCGGCCTTCATGAACGGCGTCAGGTCCGCGAAGGCGTGGCTGCTGCAGTACTGCCCGACGTTGTTGGTGGAGAAGGTCGAAACGACGTCGGGCGCGTTGTCGCCGCCGGCCCGCAGCGCCTGGTTGACCTTGTCGTCGGTGTCGTTGCCGACGGCCTTGACCTTGATGGTGGGGTTGGCCGCCTCGAACGCGGCGATGCTGGTGTTGATCGCCTTGAGCTCGTTCGGGGCGCTCCAGCCGTGCCAGAAGGTGATGGTCACCGGGGCGGACGAACTGCCGACATTGCCGGCCGAACCGGCGTTGCTGCTGCCGGTACAGGCCGCGGCGGTCAGGGTCAGGGCGGCGGTACAGGCGAACGCGGCGGTGGCACGCCGGAAGCCGGCGCTGCGGATTCTCTCGGAGGGAGAGGTCGTCACGGGTTTCCTCCAGTGCTGCTGTGTGGACCTGGCTGGTGCTGCGTCTGGGTGTGCTGATCCACGGCCCCGGCGCCGCGCGCCGGTCCGAGGAAATTCGTGGGGGTGGGGTGGTTGGTCGGTTACCAGTGGTCAATGGGTACTGAAAACGCGCTCCCTGGCAGTCGCGAGCGCCGACTGCAGCGCCCCGACGACAACCGGTGAGCCTTCGACGGTGCTGATCCCCAGCCGCGGCCGGGACACGGCCAGACCGGTCAGCTCCTCCTGGACCAGGAAGCGCAGGCGCTCCCCGCCCGCTTGTGGAATGTCACCGCTGAGCAGGACGAGTTCCGGGTCCACCACGGCGACGATCGCGGCCAGACCGGTCGCCAGCCGCCGCGCCAGCGCGGCCAGCATGGCGTCGTCGCCCCGCTCCGCCGCCTCCACGGCCCTGGCCACGGCCTCCGCCGCGGTCCGTGCGCCGATGCCGTGCTCCTTGGCCAGCGCCAGCACGGCGGGGGCGCCGGTCAGCATCTGGAATCCGCCGGCGTTCTCCCGACGGACGTTCCGGACCAGCGGCGCGCCCGGAAGCGGCATGTAGCCGACCTCGCCCGCGCCCCCGGTGTGGCCCCGGTGCAGCTTTCCGCCGAGCACGACCGCCGCGCCGACCCCGTCCTCGACCCACAGCAGGACGAAGTCGTCCACCCCGCGGGCCTGCCCGACCCGCTGCTCGGCCACCGCGGCCAGGTTGACGTCGTTCTCCAGCGCGACCGGGACGCCCAGCCCCTCGGTCAGCTCCGCCAGCAGGCGCGGCGAGTGCCAGCCCGGCAGGTGGGGGGCGTAGCGGAGCTTCCCGGTGGTCGGGTCCAACGCGCCGGGCGTGCCGATCACGACCTGCCCGAGCACCGCCGGATCCAGCCCGGCGGCCTCGGCGGCCCCCGAGACGGCCTCGCGGACCCGCTCGACCGTCCCGGCGGCATGCCGCCCCGGGGTGGCCAGCCGGTACTCGCCGACGACCTGACCGGTGATGTCCGCGACCGAGGCGCGGATCCGCCACGGGTTGACGTGCAGCCCGGCGACGAAGGCGGCCTCGGGGTTGATCTCGTACAGCTGCGCCCCGGGCCCCGGCCGCCCCGCGGTGGTGCCGACCGGTACCACAAGCCCCGCGCTCTCCAGCCGCGCCAGCAACTGCGAAGCGGTCGGCTTCGACAGCCCGGTCAGCCCGCCGAGCTGGCTCCGCGACAGCGGCCCCTGCTCCAGCAGCAGCTCCAGCGCGGCCCGGTCGTTGATGGCGCGCAGCAGGCTCGGAGTCCCCGGCTGCCCGGGATTGCTGCCGCCGGTCACTCCGTTGCCGTTGCTGCTGCTGTGGCCTGTGGCGGACATCTGCCTCTTCACTCCTCACACCGAACTACCGGGGGACGGGAGACATACTCCAGCGTTCGGAGGAGAATTACGTCCCGTCGCACACTCTGCCGACTTCGACCCACGCATGAACTATTAGGAAACTTTCCTAACTATGGGCAGGAACGTACGGCCCCCGACGAGAGCGTGTCAATGGCCCGAGGGCGCTCGAACGCCCAGGAAACCGAAGCGTTACCTGGGGGCGGGACCCCGCCCCACGCCTGCAACGGCAACCCCCGTGCCGCGACCTTGCCCACCGTCTCCCGGGCTCCGCCCGGAAGGAAGGCGCTTCGCGCCGGCAACTGGGGCGGGGGGTGGGGGGCTCTGGCGCGCAGTGTTTGGCGGTGGGCGGGGGTGGCGCTCCACGGTTGCAACGGCAGCGTGTGGTGGGGCGTGCTGGGCGCCGCCTCCCGGGCTCGCGCCCGGACCGAAGCGGCTCCCTCCCCAAGCACTTCGTGCAGGGGATACCCCATGCGCGACAGGGGCCGGGGGCGGCCTGGGTCCGCGCGGAGCGCTCGCCAGGGGCGCGGGGCGGGGCGACTGTATCCCCCATTTGGGTTAGCTGGGGGGAGTTACACCCACGCTGGGGGGCGTAGCAACCATATATGGGTGTAATTCACCCCAGTGTGGTTGTAACTCCCCCCAGCACAGGCAATCCGGCCCGAATGAACGTTTCTGCAGCCCGGCACCGGCGCGCCGCCCGGCAACGCACGCCCCGCCGACCGCCCCCGCTCCTCGTGGTTGCCGCGAGGCGGAGCCGAGCCACCCCAGCCAGGCACGGATCGGCGTGCCCCAGGGAGGTGACGGTGCTTCAGCGGGAGCGAACGCGCACGTCGGAGACGGGGGCGGGACGGGGGCTCGGCAGCGAGAGGGATCCCGCCGAAGCCCACGGCGGCGCCCCGCCTCCCCCGGGCGCGCCGCGCGCCCCGCCCAGCTACCGCCCGTCCTCGTGCCCTGGCTGCCGGGTGTTCGCTTCCGCCTGCGCGACCGTCGCCGGGGTCGGCGCTATCGCAGCGGTTGCGCGTGACTGGGCCGAGTTGGGGTCGCCCAGCGCCGACGGGGCGGCGATGTCCGTCGATGCGGATGCCGATGCCGATGCTGATCCCGCCCCCGTGTCACCGATCCTCGCCGTAGGCACGGACACCGTCCCGACCTGGATGCCGTTCTCGTCCAGCGCCGTCTTGATCCGGCGGCGCAGCTCCCGTGCCACCGGGGTGGCCTTGCCCGGCATGGTCTTCGCGGCGACCTTGACGACCACCGTGTCCGAGCCCAGCGAGTCCACGCCGAGCACCTTCACCGGCTCCCAGAGCTGCTCGGTCCAGGGGTCGTCCTTGGCCATCTCCTCCGAGGCGGTCAGGATCAGCGCCTCCACCCGGTGCAGGTCCTCGTGGTAGCCGAGCGGGACCTCGACCGTCGCGGTGGCCCATCCCTGGCTCATGTTGGCGATCCGCTTCACCTCGCCGTTGCGGATGTACCAGATCTCGCCGCCGTCGCCGCGCAGCTTGGTCACCCGCAGGCCGACCTCAAGCACCGTCCCGGACGCGACGCCGGTGTCGATCTGGTCTCCGACGCCGTACTGGTCCTCCAGGATCATGAACACGCCGGAGAGGAAGTCGGTGACCAGGTTGCGCGCGCCGAAACCGATCGCGACGCCGGCCACGCCCGCGCTGGCCAGCAGCGGGGCCAGATTGATGCCCAGCACGGACAGCGCGGTGAGCGCGGCGGTGCCGAGGACCAGGAATGAGGCGACGCTGCGCAGCACCGACCCCATCGCCTGCGAGCGCTGTTTGCGGCGCTCCGCGTTCTCCAGCAGGTTCGTGATCAGCGCGGGCTGGTTCTCGCGGTGGGCCTGGGCCATCCGGGTCACCATCTTGCTGATCATGGTGCGGATCACCGCCCGCACGACCAGTGCGATCACCAGGATGAAGATGATCTTCACTCCGCCGGTGACCCAGCCTTCCCAGTGGCTGCTGAGGTAGCCGACGGCCTGACCTGCGCTCTTCGTCGCGTCGTCGATCGTGGGAGCCGACGGGGTGGGAGAGGGAGTCTGCGTAGCCATCACCACACCCTACCGAGGGTTACCCCACCCTCCCTCCTTCCGCAGCGCTCCCACAGCCCTCCCGCAGCGTTCAGCGAACCTCCCGCACGCCGTTCGGAGGTACGAAGATGCCTCCCCGTCAGGCAGGAAGTGCAGCGAGTGATGATCCGGGGCATGAAGGATGTGGGGCAGGACACACTGCCCTTGTTCTTCCGGTTTAGTGGCGCTGCGGGGAGGCCTACGGCGACACTGAGGGGAGATCGTGAAGTGAACCATGTGTGACCGGTACGGAGTCCATCCGGACTGCGTGCTCGTCCCGGCGCGAGCCACGCGCCGTCGGCGTAAAGGGAGGCCCTCGTGCCGCATGTCCTGGTCCTCAACGCGTCATACGAGCCACTCGGCGTCGTATCGATGCGCCGCGCCCTCGTTCTGGTCCTCGACAAGAAGGCTGTCAGCCTTGAGGACTCCGGGGTACTTATGCATAGCGCCACCAGCGCCATTTCGGCGCCGTCCGTCGTTCGACTGACCCGCTTCGTGCGGGTCCCTTTTCGTGGTCCTGTTCCGCTTACCCGCCGTGCGCTCTTCGCCCGCGACGGGGGCCGGTGCGTGTACTGCGGTGCCGTCGCAACCAGCGTCGACCACGTCGTGCCGCGCAGCCGGGGCGGGCAGCACCGCTGGGACAACGTGGTGGCGGCCTGCCGCCGCTGCAACCACGTCAAGGCCGACCGCCACCTCGCCGACCTCGGTTGGCGGATGAAGCGACCACCGGCCCCGCCCAGCGGCCTCGCCTGGCGGATCATCGGCACCGGCCACCGGGACCCCCGCTGGCGCCCTTATCTGGAGCCCTACGGCTCCCGTGAGGAGGTCTCCCACGTCGCCCCCGACGTCCCTCAACCGGAGGCACCGACCGAACGACTGTCTGCCTAGCCGTCGCAGCGGCGAGGCTCCCACATCGAACCCTTCGTCACCCGCCCAGGCCGGTGACGGAGGGTTCGCTGCTGTCCCGTCACACGTCGGCGCGCCGGCTGTGGAACAGCGCGTTGCGGTCCACTGTCGCCAACACGGTGTTGACCAGGGCGACGGCGCCGAAGGCGATCGCCCACCCGCCGTGACCGAGCACGGCGAGGCAGGCCGTCGCGCCGCCGAAGACCGCCGCCTTCAGCAGCAGCACTCCGGCCAACGGCACCCGGAACCTCGCCTTGGGCGCGGCGATCAGCCCCCACAGCACCATCGCCGCGACAGGCGTGCCGAGCCCGAGCAGCAGGTGCACCGGCAGCCCGCTCCCGGCGCTGAAACCCCACCAGGCCAGGACCGCGAAGGCGGCCAGCTCCAGCAGGAAGGCAAGGCCCTCGTTCACCGCGTGCACCGGCCCGGGGACGGGGGTCACCCCTCGGCTCCCGGAGTCGGCGTGCCGGCCGACGCGCTGGGGCTCGCGCCGGTCGTCGCTCCGCCCGCCCCGGTCGGGCTGGTGGTGGGCGGCGTCGAGGTCGTGGGCGTCGGCGAGGAGCCGGCCGACGGCGTCGCAGTCGGCGAGGCGGACGGTGTCGTGCTCGCACCGGCGCCCGGTGCCACGGAGGCGGTTCCGCCGGGACCGGTCGGCGAGGATCCGGAGGCGCCCGTGGACTGGCTCCCGTCGACGGCGTAGAGCTCGATACCGAAGAGCGAGTAGCCGAAGCGGGTCGCCCGTTGCACTCCCTGCATCCGCACGAACCGGACATTCGCGGCATTGAAGTGGACGGTCTCGTCGCCGCCCTGACCGTCCAGCACGGTGGCGGCCGTGGTCCAGGTCACGCCGTCGGTCGAGGTCTCGATGCGGTACTGCGCCGGGAAGATGTCCGGCCAGTGCAGCACCGCGGCGCCGAGCGTGGCCGGCTGCGCAAGCTCCAGCTGGACCCAGGCATCGTCCTTGGCCGGGGAGAACCAGCGGGTGGTCGCGTCGCCGTCGTTGACATTGCTCGCCGGGAAGGCCGAGCTCTCGTCGCCGGAGGAGGTAGCGGTGGCGGTGAGTGCCAGATCGGGGCCGGAGGTGCGTGGATACACATGCACCTGCACGGTCCTGCTGATCTTCTGACTGCCCGCGGTCGGGGTGAACACCACCGGCACGGCGTACGTGCCCAGCGGAGTACCGGCGGCTGCGGTGATGTGCACGGCCGTCGCCGCAGTGCCGCCGCGTGGCAGCACCACCGCTCCCGACGTGGTCACGGCCAGGCCCTTGAGGCCCTTGGGCAGTTCGGCAGCGAGGGTTCCGGAGGCTCCGGAGAAGCCCAGCGCCTGGAGGTCGCCGGTCAGGTCGACCGCGGCGCCGCCCGCCTCGACGTCGACGCTCTGGTCGGGCAGCTGCAGCGCGGCCGCCGGAGTGCCCGCATACCAGGGCACCACCTGGTTGACCACCGGCGCGGGGCTGCCGGCGGCCCAGACCAGGCGGATCTGGTCGATGTCGGCCCGGGGGTCGGTGGCCAGCTCGGTGTAGCCGGGACTGAGCGGGCCGAGGCGGACCCATCCGGTCGCAGGCGCGGCCGGCGTCACAGCCTTGGTACTCGCGGTCTTCCCCGGCGCCGCAGTCTTCCCCGGCGCCGCAGTCTTTCCCGCCGCCGTAGCCTTGCCCGCCGTAGCCTTGCCCGCCGTAGCCGTCGCCGTCTTCGTCGGCAGCTGGTGCACCTCGATCCAGCCCTTGGCCGCCACCGTCGGATCGGTCAGCACCACGACCCGGTTCAGCGCCCGCGCGGTGCCCAGGGTCACCGTGAGCCCGTCCCCCGCCTGCGGCGCGGCCACCGCCTTGTACGCGGTGGTGAGATCACCGTCCGTCACATTCGAGACCGCGAATCCGGGCTGGCCCACCGGGCCGCCGCTCGCAGTCAGCGTGGTGCTCGGCGCCGTCACGGTGAACTCGCGCACCGCCACCGCGTTGCTCTGCGTCGCCGTCGCCCGCAGCCGCACATAGCGCGCGGTGGCGCCGGCCGGCAGGGTCGCCTCGATGGTCTTCTGGTCGTAGTAGGTGCCGACGGTGTGCCAGCCGCCGTCGCCGGTCGAGTACTCCAGGACCGCGTCGTGCAGGTAGTCCTCGGCCGCCGGGCCGCTGTCGCCCGAGCCCATCTGCACCGAGACGGTGCCGACCCGCTGCGCGCTGCCCAGGTCCACGCCGATGGTGTCGGAGACCTGCGGCGGCGCGTCGCTCCAGTAGTAGGTGCTCGGGTCGCCGTCGACCATCAGCGAGGGGTCGTGGTCCTGCGCGGTGCCCAGGGTGCCGGTCGGGATCGCCGGGGAGCCGCCCAGCCCCGCCCAGCTGTTGGACGCCGCCAGGGCCCGCTTGAGGAACGCGTCGAGCACCCCGCTCCCTATGGTCGCGTCCGACTGGGCCAGCTGCTGCATCAGCTGACGTAGCGCCAGCTGGTCCCCCCAGGCCGCGGCGCCGGCGCCGGAGCGCTGCGCCGTGAGCATGTCCACGGCGGTCTGTCCGGCCTGGCCGTAGAGCGCGAGCTGGGCCAGCCAGTCGCCGTCCTCGGCCGCGACGTCGCTGCCGCCCGAGTCCGCCGGGGCGTCGGCGGTGAGAGTGGCAGGCGCCTGCGCCATCGTCGTGAAGGCTGCCCGCAGCGCGGCGGCGGAGCCCTTGCCGCCCAGAGTGGACCAGAAGGCGCTGAGCAGCGGACGCAGATAGGCCGATTCCTCCTGGTCCGGAGTCGGCGTCAGATCCGTCTGCGTCCCACTCGCCTGGAAGTCGCCGGTCTTCGCCGCCTGCGGTGCGAGGTTCTGCGCCGGCGAGGCGCTGTTCCCGGCGAGTGCCGCCAGCGCCGCCGCGGCCTTCGGCTGCCCCGACGCCAGGTCCTGCTCCGCTGCGCGCCAGGACGCCTGGGCGTCGTAGGCGGTCGGGTTCCAGGCGAAGTCGGCCGCCGTGAACAGCGGTATCCGCGAGATGACCGGCTGCTGCATCGCATTGACCAGCAGCGCCGCCGAACCGATGGCCACACCGCTGTCCCGGCCGGTGTAGGGACCGAGGTAGAGGCGGTCCGGGGTGGAGTCGTTCGCCAGGTAGTTGTCCTGGGTGATCAGCGGGTGCCCGAACGCCTGGGCGGCGGTGGTCGTCTGACTGCTGGTGATGGTCGTGGGCTGCACCCCCACGCCGGTCCAGGCCACCTGTACCGACGGGTCCAGGTCCTTGGCCAGCGCCGTGCGGTAGGGCGTCGCGCCGTCCTGGTAGTACTCGGTCGGCAGCAGCGTCAGCGGGGCCGCGTCCGGATGCCCGGCGAGGAAGCGCTTGAGCACCACCGCGGCCAGGTCGCTCTGGGCCTGTGCCATCGCGGCCGCGCCCCGGCCGTACTGTGCCACATCCGCTTCGCAGTGCCAGTGGCTGAAGCTGCTGTCCTGGAACTGCAGCTGGAACGAGCGGAAGCCCAGCGCCCAGAGTGATTCCAGCTTGCTGATCAGCGCGTCCTGGTCCTGCTTCGAACTGAAGCAGACCGAGCCGCCCAGGGCGAGGCCGTAGCCCAGGGTCACATGGTTCAGCGACGCCGCCTGCCCCAGCATCCGCAGCTGTCGCTGCTGGTCGGCGGGGTACTGCTCGCGCCAGCGCGAGGAGCGGAACGGGTCGTCGCCGGGGGCGTAGAGGAAGTAGTTCTGCTTGGTGCGCCCGAGGAAGTCCACCTCGTCCAGGGTCTGCCTGGCCGTCCAGGGAGTGCCGTAGAAGCCCTCCTCGGTGCCGCGCACCGGTGTCGTCGGCCAGTCGCTGACCCGGACGCCGGGGAGTTCGGTCCCCGTTCCGGTTGTGACGAACAGCTGCCGCAGCGACTGCGCCGCGTTGTAGGTGCCGTCGGCGTCGACCCCGGCCAGCACGGCGGTGCCCGCGGTGCCCCCGGCCACCTGCCGCTGACCCACTGCCAGGACGTAGCCGCCGGCGGGCAGCCCGGCCGGGCTCAGCGGTTCCTCCACGCCACCGGACGCCGCGATCCCGCGCAGGGCGCGGTCGGTGGCGCCGCCGGCTCCTTCGGCCAGCCCGCCGACGTAGACGGTGAGGCTGCCCGGCACCGGGTCGGTCGTGGCCGTCGCGGTCGACTCGTCGATCTGCCGCACCCCGGCCGCCGTCAGAGCGGTGCGCACCTGCTGCAGGGCGCCGGGGTCGGCTTTCGGCGCGACCACGAGCTCGACCCGCGCGGGTACGGTCACCGCCGCGCCGTAGGACTCCTGAGACTGCGGGCGCGGGTAGATCGGCGTTCCGGTCTTCACCGTTGCCGCCGCACTCGTCGTCGCCGTACGCGCCGCACCCGCACCCGCACCCGCGGTCGCCCCCGCAGACGGGGCCGCGGCGAGTGCGGTCTGCGGTCCGGCCGCCACCATCCCGCCCACCACGGCCGCCACGGTCAGTGCCGCGCTGGCCCGCAGCGCCGCCCCGCGTCGCCGGGTCCGGCCCGCTGCGACGCGCACCCGGTCGAGCAGCGGTTCGGTGCCCTTGAACTCCGAGATCAGTCGGTCCGCCGTGGTCGGCGCCAGCCGCCGCGCGGTCCGGGCCGCGGTGCGCCGAGCGCTGAGGGCGGGTCCCGAGTACACCACCGACTGGAGCGCGGCGCTCTGCTCCAACTGCCGCCGCAGGCCGCTGCCGACGGTGGCGGGGAGGGAAGGCCGGTGGTCCACGCGGTCTCCTGGTGCCTGCGGTCGGTGGGTGGGCGGGGCTAAGACCATCAGAGAGCCGTGTCCACTGTCAACGATCGCGTCCTCCCTCCGACCGGCCCGCGATCCGAGGGTGAACCCTGTCGCACCCGGTGTCGTTGTACCCCTTACCCGGGTAGGAGGCTGAGCAGCACTCGCGTGCTCGCCCCCGTGCCCGACCCGCCCGCACTCCGCCCGCCCGCACCCGCTCACCCGCACCCCGCCCGCCCGTGCCCCACCTCCCTCCCTGCGCCGAGGAGCCTCCGTGGCCACTGCCGCCCCCGTACCCGCCGACGTGCCGTCAGCATCCGCCGAGCCCGGCGCAGCCGGCCCCGCGCTGCTCGCGCTCGCCCGCGCGCACGGTGTCGACTCCGTCCGGGAGGGCCCGGAGGGGCGTGCCGCCGTCTCCGGCGACACCCTGGTCGCGGTCCTGGCCGCGCTGGACGTCGACGCCTCCACCCCGGACGCCGCCGCCCGGGCCCTGGACGCGCTGCACCGCCGCACCGCGTCCCGGCTGCTGCCGCGGGTCGTGGTCACCCGGGTCGGCCAGCCGCACGACCTCACCGTCCCGATGGACGCCGAGGTCTGGATCGAGTTCTCGGACGGCCACCCGCCGCGCAACCTGGACCACCGTCCCGCCACCGGCCGTATCCCCGGCGACCTCCCCCCGGGTCGCCACACCCTGTGCGCCCGCCGCAACGGCCGCGCCTCGGCGGCCCCGCTGCTGGTCACCCCGGCCCGGCTGCCGGGCGTGCGGCAGCGCAGCTGGGGCTTCCTGGCCCAGCTCTACTCCGTGCTCTCGCAACACTCCTGGGGCATGGGCGACCTGGGCGACCTGGCCGATCTGGCGCAGTGGGCCGGCCATGCCCACGGCGCCGGGTTCGTCCAGGTCAACCCGTTGCACGCGGGCCTGCCCGCCACTCCGGGGGCCATGACCGACCCCTCTCCCTACCGTCCTTCCTCCCGTCGCTTCGCCGACCCGGTGCATCTGCGGGTGGAGGCCGTCCCCGAGTACCCCTACCTCGACGCGGCCGCCCGCGACCGGGTCCACGAGCTGGCCCGGCACGGCGCGGCCCTGCGCGACGCGGTGCTGCTCAGCGACGGACTGATCGACCGCGACGCCACCTGGACACTCAAGCACGAGGCACTGACACTCCTGCACCAGGTCCGCCGCAGCCCCGGTCGGGAGGCCGCCTACCGGGCCTTCCTCCGCCGGGAGGGGGCCGGCCTGGACGCCTACGCCACCTGGTGCGCGCTGGCCGAGGTGCACGGTCCGGCCTGGCGCTCCTGGCCCGCCGGGCTGCGCGACCCGGGCTCGGCCGCGGTCCGCCGGGCGGCGTCCGATCTCTCCGGACGCGTCGAGTTCCACCGCTGGCTGGCCTGGCTGGTGGACGATCAGCTCGCCGCCGCCCAGTCCGTCGCCCGCGGCGCCGGGATGCCGGTGGGCCTGATCCACGACCTCGCGGTCGGCTGCCACCCCGAGGGGGCCGACGCCTGGGCCCTGCAGAGCTGCCTGGCCACCGGCATCTCGGTGGGCGCGCCCCCGGACGCCTTCAACGCCCGCGGCCAGGACTGGGGCCTCCCGCCCTGGCGCCCCGACGCCCTCGCCGACGCCGCCTACGAGCCCTTCGCGGCGCTGCTGCGTGGCGTGGTCCGGCATGCGGGCGCGCTGCGGATCGACCATGTCATGGGCCTGTTCCGGCTCTGGTGGGTGCCCGAGGGCCGCCCGCCGACGGAGGGCACCTATGTCCGCTACGACCATGAGGCGATGCTGGGCGTCCTGGCCCTGGAGGCCGAGCGCGCGGGTGCGGTCGTCATCGGCGAGGACCTGGGCACGGTCGAACCGGGCGTCCGCGAGCAGCTCGCTGACCGGGGCATCCTCGGCACCTCGGTGCTCTGGTTCGAGCGCGACTACAGCGACGACGCCAAGGGCACCCCGCTGCCGCCGGAGCAGTGGCGCGAGCAGTGCCTGGCCACCCTCACCACGCACGACCTCCCCAGCACCGCCTCCCGGCTCAGCGGCGAGCACGTCGAGCTGCGGCACCGGCTGGGCCTGCTCACCCGTCCGCTCGCGGAGGAGCAGGCCGACGCCGAGTCGGACGTCGAGGAGTGGCTCGGCGAGTTGGCGGGGGAGGGGCTGCTCTCGGTCTCCCCGTACGGCGAAGGACCGGCCGCCGACCTCGCCGAGCCGGCCGAGGGCGAGGTCGTCCCCGAGGCGGTCGCCGCGCTGCACCGCTATCTGCTGCGCACCCCGGCCCGGCTGCTGGGCGTCTGGCTCCCGGACACCCTGGGCGACCCCCGTCCGCAGAACCTGCCGGGCACCTCCAGCGAGTACCCCAACTGGCGCCTCCCGCTCGCCGACGCCCAGGGCCGTCCGGCCTCGCTGGAGCAGGTCACCGCCTCGCCCAGGACCGACGCCCTCACCGCCGTCATGAACGAGCCGGCCCCCGCCCCCCGCCTTGGGGAAGCGGTGGGGGAGCAGGGGCCGGGACAGGAGTCCAACTACAGCTGAGCAGTCGTCAGCTCGGAACTGTCACTGTGACAGCTCAGCGCTGACCCGCCGCACGGTCGACGGCCTGGGCGCGCAGGGCGCGCTCCACGCCGGCGCGGGACTCGACGACCATCCGGCGCAGCGCCGGCGCCGGGTCGGCGGAGGCCAGCCAGGCGTCGGTGGCGTCCAGGGTCGCCTGCTCGACCTGCAGCGACGGGTAGAGCCCGACGATGATCTGCTGGCCCATCTCGTGCGAACGTTCCTCGAAGATGCCCTTGATCGCGGCGAAGTACTTCGCGGTGTAGGGGGCCAGCAGCTCCCGCTGGTCGGTCTGCTCGAAGCCGGCGATCACCGCGTCCTGGACGGTGTTGGTCAGCGTCTCGGCCTCCACCACCGCGGCCCAGGCCGCCGCCTTGGCGGCCTCGGTCGGGCGCGCGGCCCGGCAGGTCGCCGCGTGCTGCAACCCGGCCGCGGTGTTGTCGCGCACCAGCTCGTCCGCGATGGCGTCCTCGCCGGCGCGGCCGGTCGCGGAGAGCCGCTCCAGGAACGTCCAGCGCAGCTCGTCGTCGACGGTCAGGCCCTCGACGCCGGCGCTGCCGTCGAGCAGCCCGGCGAGCAGGTCCAGCTGCTCGCCGGTGCTCGCCAGCGCGGCGAAGGTCCGCGCCCAGGACAGCTGGTGGTCCCCGCCGGGCTCGGAGGAGCGCAGCAGCTCCAGCGCGGTGTCGGCGAAGCGGGTCAGGCCCTCGGCCCGCCAGGCCGGGTCGGCGTAGAGCTCGACGGCCAGCTTGGCCTGCCGCTGCAGCGACTGGACCACGCCGATGTCGGACTCCCGGCCGACGCCGCTGAGCACCAGGGTCAGGTAGTCCCGGGTGGCCATCTCGCCGTCGCGGGTCATGTCCCAGGCGGAGGCCCAGCACAGGGCGCGTGGCAGCGACTCGGTGAAGTCGGCGATGTGCGCGGTGACGTTGGCCAGCGACCCGGCGTCCAGGCGCACCTTGGCGTAGGACAGGTCGTCGTCGTTCAGCAGCACCACGGCGGGGCGCCTGCGTCCGGCCTGCACCGGCACAGCCGTGAGCTCGCCGTCGACGTCCAGCTCGATCCGCTCGGCGCGCACCAGCGCGCCGTCCGCGTCCAGGTCGTACATGCCGACCGCGATCCGGTGCGGCCGCAGGACGCCACGCGGCGGAGCCGCATCATCGAGCACAGCGCCCTTGGCGCCTGCGGGCAGTGCCGGGGCCTCCTGGCGGATCGAGAACGAGGTCAGCACGCCGTCGGCGTCCACCTCCAGCTCGGGTCGCAGGATGTTGATCCCGGCCGTCTCCAGCCAGGCCTTGGACCAGGAGGCCAGGTCGCGGCCCGAGGTCTCCTCCAGCGCGCCCAGCAGGTCGCTGAGCCGGGCGTTGCCCCAGGCGTGGCGCTTCATGTAGGCCTGCACGCCCGCGAAGAAGGCGTCCTGGCCGACGTACGCCACCAGCTGCTTGAGCACCGAGGCGCCCTTGGCGTAGGTGATGCCGTCAAAGTTGACCTGGACGTCCTCCAGGTCGTTGATGTCGGCCATGATCGGGTGCGTGGACGGGAGCTGGTCCTGCCGGTACGCCCAGGTCTTCATCTGGTTGGCGAAGGTGGTCCACGAGTTCGGCCACTTGGTCCCGGGCGCCTCGGCCAGGCAGATGCCCTCGGCGAAGGTCGCGAAGGACTCGTTCAGCCACAGGTCGTTCCACCACTCCATGGTGACCAGGTCGCCGAACCACATGTGCGCCAGCTCGTGCAGGATCGTCGCCGCGCGTCCCTCGTAGGCCGCGTCGGTCACCTTGGAGCGGAAGACGTACTGGTCGCGAATGGTGACCGCGCCCGCGTTCTCCATCGCGCCGGCGTTGAACTCCGGCACGAACAGCTGGTCGTACTTGCTGAACGGGTAGACCGTGTCGAACTTCTCCTGGAAGTAGGTGAAGCCCTGCTTGGTCACCTCGAAGATCGCCTCGGCGTCCAGGTACTGCGCCAGCGAGGGGCGGCAGTAGACGCCCAGCGGCACGCTCTGGCCGCCCGCGCCCTGGTAGCTGTCGAAGACACCGGTGTAGGGGCCGGCGATCAGCGCGGTGATGTAGGTGGAGATCCGGGGGGTGGCCGCGAAGCGGTGCACCTCGGTGCCCGCGGTCGCGCCCTTCTCCGGTTCGGGGGAGACCTCGTTGCTGATCACCTTCCACCCGGTCGGGGCGGTGACGGTGAACCGGAAGGTCGCCTTGAGGTCGGGCTGCTCGAACGACGCGAACACGCGCCGGGCGTCCGGCACCTCGAACTGGGTGTAGAGGTAGGTCTCCTTGTCGACCGGGTCGACAAAGCGGTGCAGGCCCTCGCCGGTGTTGGAGTACGCGCAGTCGGCGACCACGCGCAGCTCGTTCTCGGCGGCGAGCGACGGCAGTGCGATCCGGCTGTCCTGGAAGACGTCGGCGGGGTCCAGCACGGCGCCGTTCAGGACGACCTCGCGCACACCGGGTGCGACCAGGTCGATGAAGCTGGAAACGCCCGGAGTGGTGGCGCTGAATCGGACCACGGTGGTGGACCGGAACGTGCCCCCGTCGGCGGCCGTGCTCAGGTCGAGCTCGATCTCGTACGCGTCCACATGGAGGAGCTGGGCCCGGGTACGGGCCTCCTCACGGGTCAGGTTGGTGCCAGGCACGCTGCATGACTCCTTCGTCTGGGTGTCTGCCCGGCATCCTCCCATGTCGCACCGACCGCCGACCGTGCCTCCGCGCACGGCGAACGCCGTCGATCTAGGGTTCCCCCATGAACGCCGTGAGCCAGACCCTGGTCAGCACGCCCGCCGGGGACGCCCGGATCACCACCCACCCCGCGGGCACCGCCCGCCCGCTGGCCCTGCTCGCGCTGGGGCACGGCGCCGGAGGCGGGATCGAGGCACCCGACCTGCGGGCCCTGGCCGCCGCCCTGCCGCCGCTCGGCGTGACCATCGCGCTGGTGGAGCAGCCCTGGCGGGTGGCCGGCAAGCGGGTCGCCCCGGCCCCGAAGACCCTGGACGCCGGCTGGCTGCCGGTCCTCGCCCACCTGCGGGCCGGCCCCGCCGCAGACATCCCGCTGATCAGCGGCGGCCGCAGCGCCGGCGCCCGGGTCGCCTGCCGCACCGCCGAACAGGCCGGTGCGGACGCCGTCCTCGCGCTGGCCTTCCCGCTGCATCCCCCGGGCAAGCCGGAGCGCAGCCGGGCCGAGGAGCTGCTCTCCTGCCCGCGCCCGGTCCTGGTCGTCCAGGGCGCCACCGACCCCTTCGGCGGCGGGGCCGACTTCCCGCCGCTCCCGGCGCACCAGCGGCTGCTTGCGCTCCCCTACGGCAACCACTCCTTCGCCGTCCTCAAGTCGGCCCCGGTAAGCGGAGAGCAGCTGCTGGCCCGGATCACCGACGCGGTGGCGGAGTGGGCGCTCGGCCCGGAGGTGCGAACGGTCCAGTAGGGGCTACTTGTGGTACTTGGACACCGCGGCCTCGTCGCCGTAGCTGCTCAGCGCGATGAGGCCGCCGTCGGAGGTCGCGTAGAGCATCCCGCCCGAGAAGGTCCAGCCGTTGGTGTCGGACGGCAGCGCGCCCAGCACGGTGGACTTGCCGGTCGCCGGATCGAGGCTGACGAAGTGCGGTGAGCCGCTGTAGGTCCCGGTGGACAGGGCGTAGAGCTTGCCGTCCCCGGTGGACTGGGCCAGCAGCGCGCCGTGGTTGCTCTCGCCGTCGTAGGTCCACGCCTCGGCGCCGGTGGCGAGGTTGAAGGCGACGATGTTCCCGGCCGTGCTGCCGTTGCTGGAGCTCAGGTCCTCCTCGCCCTGCACCACCAGGAGCTGCCCCGGCAGCGACGCGGTCACCTCGTGGTACTCGTTCAGCCTCAGATTGGGGGCCGCCAGGGTCGCGGTGCTGTTGCCGCTGCCGTCGTACACGTGCAGCGAGGCGGCGCCGCTGGTGGAGAGGACGCTGACCAGCGGCGAGCCGTTGAGCAGGCTGCTGATGGTGGTGTGGTCGCTCTCGGTCTTGCGCCACATCTGCTCGCCGGTGGCGGCGTTGACAGCGGTCAGCGTGTACGACGGGCTGACGTCGGCGCAGTAGTCGTCCACCAGGACGATGCCGGTCGTCGCCACCGACGACTCGTTGCAGTAGTTCCCGCGCGGCTTGAGCCCCCAGACCTGCTTGCCGGTCGCGGTGTCGAACCCGCCGACCCGGTCGCCGCTGACGATGGTGGCCACCGAGCCCTGGATGTAGGTGCTCGCCGCCATCGCGACCGAGTCGGTCGCACTGGTGAGCGGGAACGTCCAGAGAATCTTCCCGGTGTGCGAGTCGACCCCGGCGAAGACCGAGCAGGAGTTGGCGTCGCTGCCGAAGGCCATGGTCCCGATGCCGTCGGCGGTCGTGGTCGGGGACATGGCGCAGGGCGTCGCGGCCGAGGACGGCGGAGTGAGCGTCCAGCTCTTGCTGCCGTCGGCGATGGCGTAGGAGGTGACGCCGCCCGACGAACTGGCCCGCACCAGCCCGGTGCTGGTCATCCAGGAGCCGATCAGCCTGTCGTCGGAGCCGAAGGCCGGCACCGACCACGCCTTGGACAGCGTCGAGCCGTTCTTCTTGCCGCCGCCGTTGACGATCATCACCCCGACCACGGCGATGGAAGCGAGGACGACGACACCGGCGACGATCCCGGCGATCGCACCCCCACCAAGCTTCCGCTGCGGCGGCGGGGGCGGCGGCGCGTAGCCGTACGGGGGATACCCCTGCTGCGGGTACCCCTGCGGATAGCCCTGCTGCGGCGGATATCCCTGCTGTTGCGGCGGGTAGCCCTGTGGGTAGACGGGCGGAGGAGCCTGCGGCGTCTGCGGCTGCGGATAGCCGTAACCCCCGTGCTGCACCGACGGGTACGCCCCGGTCGCCCCGCCGGCCGGCCAGGCCGCGGGCTGCTGCGGCGGAGTCCCGGGGGCCCCACCGGCGTTGTACGTCTGCGTCGGCGCGTACGCCATCCCGCCATCCGCCGAGCCCGGCGGCGCCTGCTGGGGCACCCCGGGCGTATAGGTCTGCGTCGGCGCATACCCAGGCGGCGGCGGTACGTTCGACGAACCGTCAACACCCCGACCGTCGGCCCCTGGCCCCGCCACGTTGTCCGCCATTCCCCCGTACACCCTTCCCTCGACGCCTCAACTAGGCAGCACCCTAGGGGCGCGAGGAACTGCGCGAGCAACCACCCCCCACGGTCACTCGCCCATCCACCGCACCCCCACTCCCCTCCCGCGCCCTACCCCCGAGCCGCATCCCGCCGTTGCGCCCGCAACGCCCGCGCCAGATCATCCCGCCCCTCCAGCACCAGCCTCCGCAACGCCGGCGCCGCAGCCGCATGCTCCCGCAGCCACAGGTCCGCCCGCTCCAGCGTCGCCTCCGTCGTCACCAGCCTCGGGAACAACCCGCTGACGATCCGCAGCGCGATCTCGATCGACCGCTCGCTCCAGACCTTCTCCAGCACCTCGAAGTACGGCTCGGCGTACGGCGCCACCAGCTCCCGCCGCCCCGTGCCCGCCGCCGACTGGAACCCGGTGATCTGCGCTTCGACCAGCGCATTCGGCAGCTGGTCCGAGTCGACGACCTCCCGCCACACCGCCGCCTTGGCCTCCGGCGTCGGCCGCGCTGCCAGACAGACCGTCAGCAGCCGCTTGCCGCTGGCGGTGTCGTCCCGGGCCAGCTCCGCGGTCAGCGCCGCCTCGTCGGCCGCCCCGGCTGCGGCCAGCGTGTGCAGCAGCGTCCAGCGCAGCTCCTGGTCGACGTCCAGGCCGTCGATCCGCGCGGTCCCGGCCAGCAGCCCCCGGACCAGTTGCAGGTCGGACTCCGACCCGGCCGTCTGCGCGAAGAACCGCGCCCACGCCAACTGGTGGTCGCCGCCCGGCTCTGCGGCCCGCAGCTCGCGCAGCGCGCCCTCGGCGAGCCGCGCGGACCACTCGTCCCGCGCGCCGGGCGTGACATACAGGTCGAGCGCCGTGCGCGCCTGCTGGTGCAGCGACTGGAGCACACCGATGTCGCTCTCGCGGCCGGCGAACCGCAGCACGATCTCCAGGTAGTCGCGGGCCGGCATCAGCCCGTCCCTGGTCAGGTTCCACAGCGCGGACCAGCTCAGCGCCCGGGCCAGACGATCCTCCAGCTCACCCAGCGACTCCCGCAGCGTGGCCAGTGACGCCTCGTCAAAACGGATCTTGCAGTACGTCAGGTCCTCGTCGTTGACCAGCACCAGCGCCGGGCGGGGGAGCCCGACCAGCTCCGGCACCTCGGTCCTGGCCCCGGCGGTGACGTCCAGCTCGACCTTGTGCGTTCGCACCAGCGCCCCGCTGACCGGGTCCCGGTCGAACAGCCCCACCGCGATCCGGTGCGGCCGAAGCGTCGGGGTCTCGACCGCGGCCTCCTGCAGCACCGTGAACGCGGTGACGGTCCCGGTCGAGTCCGTGACCAGCTGCGGCGTCAGGGCGTTGACGCCTGCCGTCTCCAGCCAGGCCCGCGACCACGCGGCCATGGCCTCCCCGCCCCGCCCGGAGGTCTCCGCGAGAACGGCGAGCAGGTCCGCGAGCGTGGTGTTGCCGAACGCATGGCGCTTGAAGTAGCGCCGCGCGCCCTCGAAGAAGGCGTCGCGCCCCACGTAGGCCACCAGCTGCTTGAGCACCGCGGCGCCCTTGGCGTAGGTGATGCCGTCGAAGTTGAGCTTGGCGTCCTCGAGGTCGCGGATGTCGGCGGTGACCGGGTGCGTGGTGGGGAGCTGGTCCTGCCGGTAGGCCCAGGTCTTCCTGCGGTTGGCGAAGGTGATCCAGCCCGCCTGGTACTTCGTCACCTCCACCTGTGCGAACGCGCCCATGAAGTCGGCGAAGGACTCCTTCAGCCACAGGTCGTCCCACCACTGCATGGTGACCAGGTTGCCGAACCACATGTGCGCCATCTCGTGCAGGATCACGTTCGCCCGGCCCTCGTAGGCGGCCTCGGTGACCTTGGAGCGGAAGACGTACTCCTCGCGGAAGGTGACCAGGCCCGGGTTCTCCATCGCGCCGAGGTTGTACTCGGGCACGAACGCCTGGTCGTACGTGCCGAAGGGGTAGGGGTAGTCGAACTCCTGGTGGAAGAAGTCCAGGCCCTGCTTGGTGACCGTGAAGATCTCGTCGGAGTCGAAGTACTGCGCCAGCGAGGCCCGGCAGAGCGCGCCCAGCGGGATCTCCAGCCGGCGGCCGTCCGGCAGCAGCCGGGTGTAGTGGTCACGGGCCACGTGGTACGGACCGGCCACCACCGCGGTGATGTAGCTGGAGATCCGCGGGGTGGGGGCGAACTGCCAGGTCAGGCCGGACTCCACGGCCACCGGGTCGCCGCCGGCGGGGGAGTTGGAGAACACCTGCCAGTGCGCGGGCGCGGTGACCGTGAAGCTGAACGGCGCCTTGAGGTCGGGCTGTTCGAAGGTGGTGAACACCCGTCGCGCGTCAGCCGGTTCGTACTGGGTGTAGAGGTAGGTCTCGCCGTCGACCGGGTCGGTGAAGCGGTGCAGCCCTTCGCCGGTGCGGCTGTAGGCACAGAAGGCCTCGACGACCAGCTCGTTGCTCTCGGCCAGACCGGGCAGGGCGATCCTGGACCCGTCGAACACCTGCTCAGGGTCGACCGCGGTGCCGTTGAGGACGACGCTGCGCACCTCTGGTGCCAGCAGGTCGGCGAAGCTGTCCGCTCCCGGCTCGGAGCAGCGGAAGCGCAGCACCGTGCGCGAGCGGAACCTGCCTGCACCCTCCGCCTCGGCCACGGGCAGCACAGCCGAGCGGAGGTCGAGCTCGACCTCGTAGCTGTCCACGCTGAGGATGCGGGCCCGCTCGCGGGCCTCGTCACGGGTGAGATTGGTCCCGGGCACTGCGGTACTCCCTACTGGTGCATGCGGTGGCGTGCGAGCTTGTGGCTGCCTGTCCGGTTCGGTCAGGTGTGAACCCCGGACTGTCACCTGTTCCCGGCATCCTTTCACGGTCCACCGACAACACCGGTGTGCGGCCGCGAAGGCGGGAATGCCCGTGCGCTTCCCTCTGTTCGCCACGTTGACCGCACGTTCCTGGCACCGGAGGACCCATGTCCGCAACAACCGCCACCCCTGTGACCGCTGACTTCTGGTTCGACCCGCTCTGCCCGTGGGCCTGGATGACCTCGCGCTGGATGCTGGAGGTCGAGCAGCAGCGTCCCGTCCAGGTGCGCTGGCATGTGATGAGCCTCGCTGTGCTCAACGCGGACAAGGACATCCCCGAGGAGTACCGCGCGTTCCTGACCGAGGCCTGGGGCCCGGTCCGGGTCTGCATCGCGGCTGCCCAGGCGCACGGCGACAAGGTCCTCGGCGACCTCTACAACGCCCTCGGCACCCGTTTCCACAACCAGGCCGAGCCGCGCACCAAGGAGACCATCGCGGCGGCGCTGGCCGACGCGGGTCTGCCGGTCGAGCTGGCGGAGGCCGCCGACTCCACCGAGTACGACGAGGCCCTGCGCGCCTCCCACAAGGAGGGCATCGACCTGGTCGGCCAGGACGTCGGCACCCCGGTGATAGCGGTCCCCGGCGCGGACGGCGAGCGCGTCGCCTTCTTCGGCCCGGTGGTCACCCCGACCCCGCGCGGCGAGGCCGCGGCCCGCCTCTGGGACGGCACCCTCCTGGTCGCCTCCACCCCGGGCTTCTACGAGATCAAGCGCACCCGCACCGCCGGCCCCAGCTTCGAGTAGATCTCGGGCCCCGACAGGGGCGCGAGGAACTGCGCGACCAGCCACGCACAACCGCGCACAGTCCCCCGCGCCCCGACTGCCCGGAGGCACCAACGTACTGACCAGCCCTTTTGTGGGGAACGCCATACCCGCACAGCCCGCCAGGCGGATAGGTTCACAGTCGTTAACACAGACTCCGTCCCTCCCCCTGCCCGGAGACCCCCATGGCCCTCGCCGCCACCGCCGCCCCTGCGGCCACCCGCCCCGCCGCCGTCCTGGCCGACCTGCTGCCCGCCGCCACCCGCGCCCGCGCCCTGGCCCGCGACCTCGCCCTGGTCCTCGGCGGCGCCGCCCTCACCGGCATAGCCGCACAGCTCTCCGTGCCCGTCCCCGGCTCGCCCGTCCCGGTCACCGGCCAGACCCTGGCCGCGCTGCTGGTCGGCACCGCCCTCGGCACCCGCCGCGGAGTCGCCGCCATGGGCCTTTACCTGGTGGCCGGCCTGGCCGGCGTGCCGTGGTTCGCGGCCGGCAGCTCTGGCAGCGGGGTCACCCTCGGCTACATCATCGGCTTCGTCCTCGCCGGAGCCCTCGTCGGCGAGCTGGCCCGGCGCGGCGCCGACCGCAGCCCGCTGCGCACCGCCGGTGCGATGGTGCTGGGCAATCTGGCCATCTACGCCGTCGGCGTCCCCTACTTGGCCGTCTCGCTCCACATCGGCCTCGGCGAGGCCGCCTCGCTCGGCCTCTACCCCTACCTCCTGGGCGACGCCGCCAAGGTCGCCCTCGCCATGGGCCTGCTCCCCGCCTCCTGGAAGCTGCTCGGCCGTTAGGTCCCGGCCAGGGCTGACCAGCGCACCGTCACCGGCTCGTGCCACACTGACGCCATGCGCGTGTACCTGGGATCCGACCATGCCGGATACGAACTCAAGCAGCACCTCGTCGAGTGGCTGACCACCGCCGGTCACGAACCGGTCGACTGCGGGCCGCACATCTACGACGCGGTGGACGACTACCCCCCGTTCATCCTCCGCGCCGCCGAGCGCACCGCGGCCGACCCGCAGGCGCTGGGCATCGTGATCGGCGGCTCCGGCAACGGTGAGGCCATCGCCGCGAACAAGGTCAAGGGCGTCCGCGCGGCACTGGCCTGGAGCACCGAGACGGCCACCCTCGGCCGTCAGCACAACAACGCCAATGTGATCAGCGTCGGGGCCCGGATGCACTCCCTGGACGAGGCCACCAAGTTCGTCGAGGTCTTCCTGGCGACCCCGTTCTCCGAGGACCCGCGCCACATCCGCCGGATCGACATGATCAGCGAGTACGAGACCACCGGCGAGCTCCCGCCGGTCCCCGCCCACCACCCGCAGGGCTGACCGCACCTCAGATGCCCGAAGGCCACACCCTCCATCGACTCGCCGCCGCATACCGACAGGTGTTCGGCGGCGAGTCCGTGCGCGTCTCCAGCCCGCAGGGGCCCTTCGCCCAGGCCGCGCTCCGCCTCGACGGACGCCCGCTCACCAGCACCGAGGCCCACGGCAAACACCTCTTCCTCGGCTTCGGCGGCCCCACGACCGCGTCCGAGTCCGCTTCCGGCCCCACAGGAACTGCCGACTGGATCCACATCCACCTCGGCCTCTACGGCAAGGTCCGCTTCGGCGAGGGCCCGGCACCGGCCCCCACCGGCCAGATCCGGCTCCGGATGAGCACCGCGGCCGACACCGCCCACGCCGACCTCCGCGGCCCCACCACCTGCGCCCTGATCAGCGACCCGGAGAAGCAGGAGGTGCACCGGCGGCTGGGCCCCGACCCGCTGCGCGGCGACTCGGTCCCGGAGCGGGCCTGGCAGCGGGTCAGCCGCAGCACCACCACCGTCGCCGCCCTGCTGATGGACCAGAAGGTCCTCTCCGGCGTCGGCAACATCTACCGTGCCGAGGTGCTGTTCCGGCAGGGCATCGATCCGCGGCTGCCCGGCCGGGCCCTCACCCGGGCCCAGTGGGACGCGGTCTGGACCGACCTCACCCTGCTGATGGCCGACGGCGTCCGCGACGGCTGGATCGACACGGTCCGCCCCGAGCACACCCCGCAGGCCATGGGCCGCCCGGCCCGCGAGGACGCCCATGGCGGTGAGGTGTACGTCTACCGGCGCGCAGACCAGCCCTGCCTGGTCTGCGCGACCCCGGTCAGCGCCGCCACCCACGCCGGCCGCAACCTGTTCTGGTGCCCCACCTGTCAGCCTTCCACACCCCACTACCGGCCGTAGTTCCCGGGGAGCGTCGACGCGGACCGCGCCCGCTCGGTAGGGTCGACCTGGATGACGGACGGAGCGTCCGGGGCGCCACCTCGGGATACGAAGTCGGCACGGGGGCGCAGGGCGCTCTACCGGGCCCGACGTCGGCTGCGCCGATCCGCCGTCGACTACTTCCGCGGCGACGCCTCGGACTGGTTCGCCTTCGGGGTGCTGTTCCTGCTGGTGCCCCTCATCACCGCGGTCACCCTGCTGGACTCGATCTGGTGCCCGCCGACCGCCCTGGTCCTGCCGGTCCTCGCCGGGGCGCTGCTGCTGCGGCCCAGCAGCCTGGTGCTGCTCTACGCCGCCGCGGCCTCCGCGCTGGCCGTGGAGGCGGCCATGCTGGGGCCGTACCACCTCGGTCCGGGCCGGGTCACCCCGGGCAGTGTGCTGGTCGTGGGCGCGGTCGGGGCCGGCGGCCTGCTCGTCGCCCAGCTCCGCAGTCGCGTCGGCGTCCCCTGGCGCGGCGGCGGCACCATGCTGTTCGACCTGCGCGAGCGCCTCAAGGTGCAGTCACAGATCCCGGCGCTGCCCGACGGCTGGCACGCCGAGATGGCGCTGCGCCCGGCCGGCGGCCAGTCCTTCTCCGGCGACTTCCTGGTCGCCGCCCGCACCGGCGACGGCAGCCGGGTCCTGGAGGCGGTGCTGGCCGACGTCTCCGGCAAGGGCATGGACGCGGGCTCCCGGGCGCTGCTGCTCTCCGGCGCCTTCGGCGGGCTGCTCGGCTCTCTGCCGCCGCACGACTTCCTCCCGGCCGCCAACGGCTACCTGCTGCGCCAGGAGTGGGACGAGGGCTTCGCCAGCGCCGTCCACCTGGTCCTGGACCTGGACACCGGCGAGTACGAGCTGCTGTCGGCCGGCCACCTCCCCGGCATGCAGCGCTGCATGGGCAAGGGCCACTGGGAGACCAAGGAGGCCGAGGGCCCGCTCCTCGGCATCTTCGAGGGCGCCAAGTTCACCGGGCTGCGCGGCCGGCTGGAGCGCGGCGACGTCCTGATGCTCTGCACCGACGGCATGGTCGAGGCCCCGGGCCGCGATCTCTCCGAGGGCATGGACCGGCTGATGGGTGAGGCGGATCGGCTGATCGGCTCGCCCTTCGTCGGGACGGCTTGGCGGCTCATCGAGACCGTCGCCAAGGACCTCAACGACGACCGCGCGCTGCTGCTGATCTGGCGCGAATAGCCGTCCCCCGATGCCCAGTTCGCCACACCTGTAACATCACCCGCATGAGCTCCGACGTGCTGTTCGGCCAATCTCGGCCGAATAGTGATCACTTGCGGAGCTGTCTTCCGGAAATGCTTTACGGAACCTGCTGCTCCGGAGACACTGATTGTCGGCCATGGGGAGGGGGGAGGCAGTGTCGATGCACGGCGCGGCGGACCGGCCTGCCGGGTGGCCCGGGCCCCGAGCATGTCATGAACGAGGAAGTGGAACCGCGTGACAACCTTCTCCTTCTCCGCAGTTGTCCTGCTGGGCATCCTGTTGATCGTGTTCATCAGGAACGGGAGCATGAAGATCGGCTACGCCATCCTCGCGATGCTCTTCGGATTCTTTCTGGCCAAGACCTCTGCGGCGGCGCCCATCCAGACCTTCCTGAACCAGATCGCCACCACCATCAACAATCTGACGAAGTAACGGTTTTCAGCAAGAGTCGGCTTCAGCGTTCCCGCCACCGCCGCAGCAGCGCCCCTGCCGCGGCGCGCCGCCCGTCCACGGCGGCGCCGGCGGGCTCCGCGCCACCCTCCGCCCCGCGCAGGCTCAGCGGATCGGCTGCCAGCAGGACAAAACAGCGGGCCCAGGCCAGCCGTTCGCCACGCGGCCATGACAGCCGCCGCAGCGCGGCCGACGCCTCGGCGACCGGCTCGCCGTTCACCCGAACCTCGGCGACCTCGTCACCGGAACGCCCGCCGAAGAAGAACTTCACCCCGTTCAGCACCGGGTCGTTCAGATGGGGGAGCACCACCTCCGCGACCGCGGGCAGCAGTTGATGCTCCGCCACCCAGTCGCCCAGCGGTCCGCTCCGGAACCCGAACACACAGGCAGGCCCCTGCACGGCATGCCACCCGGCGACACCCCCGGCCGCACCCGGCGCCACATGGTCGCCGTGGACGCCACGCCGGTCCAGCATCTCCACCACCGCGGACGCGGTCGTGGTCCGCCACATCCGTACGGCGTTCTGGAGCTGCTCCTCCTCGGTCCGCCCGAGCCCGGCGGCGCAGTCCCACACCACCGGCCCGCCGCCCTCGCCGATCCTCAGCACATACCCGAGGTCGACATGCCCGCCGCCCTGCCCGACGTGCTCCCGCACCGCCACGGCGGTTGTCCCGGGACCGCGGACGATGCCTTCCTCAGCCTGGAACTCCCGCCCGAGGCAAGCCATTTCGCGCACCACGCTGCGCTGTATGACCTGGAGCCTGCGCACAGGGTCTCTCCGTGTGTGTGAGGGCCGTACCTGAACGCTCCGGAGAGCAACCCCTGCTCCGCCCGCACAACCCCTGGGCGGAGCAGGCCCTGTGGAGATTGTGGGGGGAAACCGGGTGAACATCTCGCTTCCGGGAGCGTACCCGCCCCCGCCCGCCCCTCGCACCAGTTCTGACGCGTGCAAAACAGATCGGCCCCGGTCCAGCGATCATCTCGCTGAACTGGGGCCGATCCGTGTGGAGCGGGCGACGGGAATCGAACCCGCGTAGCTAGTTTGGAAGACTAGGGCTCTACCATTGAGCTACGCCCGCAGAGCGCACCGGTGCGGCGCGTTCGGGGGACAGCCTAGCGGACCTGGTCGGGCGGATGCACACCGGTTGTCCGGCGTGGCGGCCGGACGTCGGCCGGATGGGGGCGGCGCGGGGAAAAGCGGGCGAAGCGCCGGGGATCTGCATGTACGCTACGTGTCGTTCGGCACGTCGGACGGTACGGGGTGTGGCGCAGTTTGGTAGCGCGTCCGCTTTGGGAGCGGAAGGTCGTCGGTTCGAATCCGGTCACCCCGACCACGTATCTGTCGTACCCGGATGACCCGGAAGGCGTGCCCCAGCCATGTCCGCAGCAGCGCAGCCACGCCGTCCGCGGATAGCCGCCAAGACCGCCGTCGCGGTCGTCTTCGTCTCCGCGCTGTTCATGTCGATCATGGACACCACGATCGTCAATGTGGCGCTCCCCTCCATCGGCGACCAGTTCCATGTGGACGCGGCCTCCATCGGCGTCGTCAATGTGGGCTACCTGGTCAGCCTCGCGGTCTTCGTGCCGCTCTCCGGGTGGCTCGGCGACCGCTTCGGCACCCGCAGGGTCTTCCTCACCGCGCTCGCCGTCTTCACTCTCGCGTCACTGCTCTGCGGGACCGCCGCTGACCTCCAGCAGCTCAGCCTCTACCGGATCCTCCAGGGCGCCGGCGGCGGCATGCTCAACCCGGTCGGCATGACGATGCTGTTGCGCGCCTTCCCGCAGGAGGAGCGGATGCGGGCGAACCGGGTGCTGATGGTGCCGACCGCGGTCGCCCCGGCGCTGGGGCCGGTGCTGGGCGGCTGGCTGGTGGACGCCGCCTCCTGGCACTGGGTGTTCATCGTCAACGTCCCGATCGGCATCGTCGCCATGGTGTTCGGGCTGCTGTTCCTGCCGGACTTCCGCTCCGAGCGGGCCGGCCGCTTCGACGCCGCGGGTTTTCTGCTGGCCGCCGTCGGCTTCGGTGCGGCCACCTACGCCCTCGCCGAGGGGGCGGACAAGGGCTGGGGGACCGCGGGGATCGTGCTCCCCGCGGTCGTCGGCATCGCCGCCGTGGCCGCGCTGGTCGTGGTGGAACTGCGGACCGACGACCCGATGCTGGACCTGCGGCTCTTCAAGGACCGCCTGTTCCGCGCCACCAACCTGGTCAGCCTGGTCTCCGGTGCCGCGTTCCTGGGCACGCTCTTCACCTTCCCCCTCTTCTACCAGGACGCCGTCGGCGCGACCGCCTTCCGGACCGGCCTCAACACCTTCCCCGAGGCGCTCGGGGTGATGCTGGCCTCGCAGATCGTCAGCCGGCTCTATCCGCGGATCGGGCCACGCCGACTGATGGCCGCGGGCGCCGTCGGGGTCGCCGTCGCCGTCGGGCTGCTGTCGCTGCTCACCCCGGCGACCAGCGTCTGGGCGGCCCGCGCGCTGATGTTCGCGACCGGGTTCTCCATGGCCCACATCTTCATGCCGACCCAGACGGCCGCCTTCGCGACCGTCTCGTCGGCCGCGACCGGCCGGGCCTCCACCCTCTTCAACGTCCAGAGCCGGCTCGGGCCGGCGCTGGGGGTGGCCCTGCTCAGCACCGTCCTGAGCGCCGTCGGGACGGTGACCACGGGCCCGGCCGGTACGCCGAGCGCGAACCTGGCGGCCTACCACACGGCGTTCCTGGTCGCGGCCGGTCTCGCCCTGGTCGCGGCCGTGCTGTCGCTGTTCGTCTCCGACCGGGACGCGGCCCCCACCATGGTGCGGAAGCCCCGGGCGAAGGGTCCCGCGATGGTCCCGGCGCAGAGCCGGGACAGCTGACCCCTCCCGGCGGGACCAATGCAGATTGTGGTACCGGTAGGATGGACCGCTGGCGGCTGTCCACGTGCGCGTCTCCGCAGGGAGAAGCGGTGCGGACACTCGCCCGAGGGCGAGGAGCGAGCTCACCGTCCACCCACCCCGGCGGGCGAAGTCGCCTCTGACTCATCACCCGTCTCGCCGTGCGCCCCGTGCTCGCCGTACTCCGGTGAAAACGGGGTGGGCGGCGGACACCCCGACCGCAAGCCCCCAAGGAGACCCAACCGTGAAGAGCGCCGTGGAGACTCTGAACCCGACCCGGGTTCGACTCACCGTCGAGGTGCCCTTCGAGGAGCTCAAGCCCAGCCTCGACGCGGCGTACAAGAAGATCAACCAGCAGGTCACGGTGCCGGGCTTCCGTAAGGGCAAGATCCCGGCTCGCGTCATCGACCAGCGCTTCGGCCGTGCCGCGGTGCTGGAAGAGGCTGTCAACGACGCCCTGCCGCGCTTCTACACCCAGGCCGTCGACGAGTCCAAGCTCGATGTCCTCGGCCAGCCCGACATCGACGGCCTCGAGGGCGTCGAGAAGATCGCGGACGGCGGCGACCTGAAGTTCACCGCCGAGGTGGACATCCGCCCCGAGATCACCCTCCCGGACTACAGCGCCATCGAGGTCGAGGTCGACCCGATCGCCGTGTCCGACGAGGACGTCGAGGAGAGCCTGAACCAGCTCCGCGACCGCTTCGCCTCGCTGAAGACCGTCGAGCGCGCCGCGGCCGAGGGCGATGTCGTGGTCGTCGACCTGGAGGCCAAGGTCGACGGTGAGGTCCCCGAGGACGGCACCGCCACCGGCGTCAGCTACGAGATCGGCTCCGGCCGCCTGCTCGACGGCATCGACGAGGCCCTGACCGGCCTGGAGGCCGGCGGCACCGCCACCTTCACCACCGAGCTCAAGGGCGGCAGCGCCGAGGGCAAGGACTCCGAGGTCACGGTCAGCCTGACCACCGTCCAGGAGAAGGAACTCCCGGCCCTGGACGACGAGTTCGCCCAGCTCGCCAGCGAGTTCGACACCCTGGAGGAGCTCAAGGACGACTCCCGCAAGCGGCTGGTCCGGATGAAGGAGTTCGACCAGGCCACCCAGGCCCAGGAGCGCGTGCTCGACAAGCTCATGGAGCTCATCGAGATGCCGTACCCGGAGAAGCTGCTCGCGGACGAGCTGGAGACCCGCAAGCACAACCTGGAGCACCACCAGCTGCCGCAGATGGGCATCGACCTGGACGGCTACCTCAAGCTCCAGGGCAAGACCGCCGAGGAGTTCGAGACCGAGCTGCTGGAGCAGGCCCAGAAGGGCATCAAGACCCAGTTCGTCCTGGACGCCATCGCGTCCAAGGAGGAGCTCGCGGTCAACCAGGAGGAGCTCACCGAGCACCTGCTGCGCCGCGCGGCCGGCTCGGGCATGACGCCCGACCAGTTCGCCCAGCAGGTCGTCGAGGGCGGCCAGGTCCCGCTGCTGGTCGGCGAGGTCGTCCGTGGAAAGGCCCTCGCGGTCGTCGTGGAGTCCGCCAAGGTGGTCGACACCAACGGCGAGGTCGTCGACTTCGAGGACGATGAGGACGAGGACGAGATCGTCGAGGCCGCCGCGGAGACCGTCGCCGAGGTGACCGGGACGACCGAGGCCTGAGTCTCACCGAGCCCTGCAGCAGCACCCACGGAAGGGCCCGGACGCGGCATGCGTCCGGGCCCTTCCGGCGTCGCCGGTCACCCTGCGCTCACAGCGAACAGTTCTGTGTAGGGGATGGCCAGGCCCTGCCTGCGCGTTAGGGTCCTTGGTACGAGGGGCAGGGTGACTGTCGGTCCATCAGGACTGTCCGTCAGGCTTTCCCGGTGCAACCGGGCCTCCGTACCGGCCTTCGTAAGAGACGCAGTGACGGTGGACGATCAGCCGTCCGAACACAATGAGCGGGTGGATTACGTGATGACTCCCCAGTTCCAGATGCCCGGCCTGATGGCCCCCACCGCAGCCGGTGACATCGGCGGCGGCGGTCTCGGCGACCAGGTCTTCAACCGTCTGCTCAACGAGCGCATCATCTTCCTCGGCCAGCAGGTCGACGACGAGATCGCCAACAAGATCACCGCGCAGCTGCTGCTGCTCGCGTCCGACCCGGACCGGGACATCTTCCTGTACATCAACTCGCCCGGCGGCTCGGTCACCGCGGGCATGGCGATCTACGACACGATGCAGTACATCAAGAACGACGTGGTCACCATCGCCATGGGCATGGCCGCCTCGATGGGGCAGTTCCTGCTCACGGCCGGCGCCAAGGGCAAGCGCTTCGCGCTCCCCAACGCCGAGATCCTGATGCACCAGCCCTCGGCCGGCCTCGGCGGCTCCGCCACCGACATCCGCATCCAGGCCCAGCAGCTGGTCCGCCTGAAGCACCGGATGGCCGAGCTGATCGCCGAGCACAGCGGTCAGACCGTCGAGCAGGTCACCAAGGACTCCGACCGCGACCGCTGGTTCCAGCCGCAGGAGGCCATGGAGTACGGCCTGATCGACGGCATCATGCACAGCGCCGCGGACGTCCCCGGCGGCGGCGGCACCGGCGCCTGACCGGCTCGTCGAGCCGATCGGCACCGCCCCGCCCACGAACCAAGTCCGTACGCTTCCGGAGAGGCCACACCCGTTATGAACATCCCCAGCCTGTCCAGCGCCGAGCGGCGCATCGAGGACATGCGCGCCGAGGGCCGCTACATCGTCCCGCGCTTCGTCGAGCGCACCTCGCAGGGCGTGCGTGAGTACGACCCGTACGCCAAGCTCTTCGAGGAGCGCATCATCTTCCTGGGCTCCCAGGTGGACGACGTCTCCGCGAACGACATCATGGCGCAGCTGATCTGCCTGGAGTCGATGGACCCGGACCGGGACATCTCCATGTACATCAACTCGCCCGGCGGCTCCTTCACGGCGCTGACCGCGATCTACGACACCATGCAGTTCGTGAAGCCCGACGTGGCGACCGTCTGCATGGGCCAGGCGGCCTCCGCCGCCGCGGTGCTGCTGGCGGCCGGCGCCCCCGGCAAGCGCCTGGCGCTGCCGAACGCCCGGATCCTGATCCACCAGCCGTACACCGAGACCGGCCGCGGCCAGGTCTCCGACCTGGAGATCCAGGCCGCGGAGATCCAGCGGATGCGGGAGCAGCTGGAGGAGATGCTGTCCAAGCACTCGCACCAGTCCCCGCAGCAGATCAGCGAGGACATCGAGCGCGACAAGATCCTCACTGCCGCCGAGGCGCTGGAGTACGGGCTGATCGACCAGATCACCTCGACCCGAAAGAGCTCGCTCAACGACTGAGACCGGTTCCGGTCCAGTCACTGAGACGAGTACCACGCAGTCCGTCGGCCCCCGGCTATTGGAGCGGGGGCCCCGGCCTGGCACCATCGGTGACAGGCACTCTCAAAATTGCCGCGCCCTGCATCGCTCACCCTGACGGCACTTCGCCCAGGGCGGAAGAGGGAAGACCGCCGAAGTCGGCGGATCGGGGCTCCTGACGGAGTACCGTCGGAAACCAAGCACCAGGCTCCTGCCCCACGGAGCCTTTGGCGAAGGGGATTCACCTCGTGGCACGCATCGGTGACGGTGGCGACCTGCTCAAGTGCTCGTTCTGCGGAAAGAGCCAGAAGCAGGTGAAGAAGCTCATTGCCGGGCCCGGCGTGTACATCTGCGACGAGTGCATCGACCTGTGCAACGAGATCATCGAAGAGGAGCTCGCGGAGACCTCGGAGGTGAGGTTCGAGGAGCTGCCCAAGCCCCGCGAGATCTACGAGTTCCTCGACGGGTACGTGGTGGGCCAGGAGGCGGCGAAGAAGTCACTCTCCGTGGCCGTCTACAACCACTACAAGCGCGTGCAGGCGGGTGAGAACGGCAAGCACGGCCGGGACGAGGGCATCGAGCTGGCCAAGTCCAACATCCTGCTGCTGGGCCCGACCGGCTCCGGCAAGACCCTGCTGGCGCAGACCCTGGCCCGGATGCTGAACGTGCCCTTCGCGATCGCGGACGCCACGGCGCTGACCGAGGCCGGCTATGTCGGCGAGGACGTCGAGAACATCCTGCTGAAGCTGATCCAGGCCGCTGACTACGACGTCAAGAAGGCCGAGACCGGCATCATCTACATCGACGAGATCGACAAGGTCGCCCGTAAGAGCGAGAACCCGTCGATCACCCGCGACGTCTCCGGCGAGGGCGTGCAGCAGGCGCTGCTGAAGATCCTGGAGGGGACCACCGCCTCGGTGCCCCCGCAGGGCGGCCGCAAGCACCCGCACCAGGAGTTCATCCAGATCGACACGACGAACGTGCTGTTCATCGTGGGCGGCGCCTTCTCCGGCCTGGAGCGCATCATCGAGTCGCGGGCCGGCAAGAAGGGCATCGGCTTCGGCGCGACGATCCGGTCCAAGCACGAGATCGAGTCCAGCGACCAGTTCCGCGCGGTCATGCCGGAGGACCTGGTGAAGTTCGGGATGATCCCGGAGTTCATCGGCCGTCTGCCGGTCATCACCAGCGTCCACAACCTGGACCGGGACGCGCTGCTGCAGATCCTCACCGAGCCCAAGAACGCCCTGGTCAAGCAGTACCGGCGGCTGTTCGAGCTGGACGGCGTCGAGCTGGAGTTCTCCGACACCGCGCTGGACGCCATCGCCGACCAGGCCATCAAGCGCTCCACCGGCGCCCGCGGTCTGCGCGCCATCATGGAGGAGGTGCTGATGTCCGTGATGTACGAGGTGCCCTCGCGCAAGGACGTCGCCCGCGTGGTGGTCACCGAGGACGTCGTCCTGGAGCACGTCAACCCGACGCTGGTCCCGCGCGATCTGCGCACCCAGCGGGAGCGCCGCGAGAAGTCGGCGTAGCCGCGGTCTTCCGTCTGCGTCAGTGGGTCAGAACCCCGCTCGGACCGTGTGTCCGGGCGGGGTTCCCGCATGTCTGATCCCGGGTCAGTCCTTGGTCACCGGAACGCTGTTGATCACGACATTGTCCTTGGGCTTGCCGTCGGTGCCGCCGCCCTGGACCCCGTCCCTGGCGATGTGCCGCAGGATGTCCAGCCCCGAGGTGATGGTGCCGAACGGCGTGTAGCTCGCGGCGAGTTGGCTGGCCTGGTAGACCAGGAAGAACTGGCTCCCGCCGGTGTGGGCGGCCCCGGTGTTGGCCATCGCGACCGTTCCGGCCGGGTAGGTACCGCCCTGGATCGCCGGATCCTTGAGGTACTCGTCGGGGAGGGTGTAGCCGGGGCCGCCGCTGCCGGTGCCGGTCGGGTCGCCGCACTGCAGCACATAGATGCCGCTGCTGGTTAGCCGGTGGCACTTGGTGTGGTCGAAGTAGTCCTGCTGGGCCAGGTGGACGAAGCTGTTGACGGTCTGCGGCGCGTTCTTGGCGTCCAATTTGATGCCGATGTCGCCGCAGGAGGTCTTCAGCGTCGCGGAGTAGGCGGCGGAGGTGTCGATCGACATGGCCGGCGCGGTCGTCCACTGCTTGCCGTTGGGACCGCCCGAGGCGGCGTCACCGCAGAAGACCGGCCGGGTCGTCGCCCAGACGATGCCGCCGGCGACCAGCGCGACCACCACCACACCGGCCAGCGCGAACAGCGACCGCCGCTTCTTGAGCTTCGCCTTCTCGGCGGCCCGAAGCTCCTCGATCCGCCGGCGCCGCGCCGCGTTCCGCTCCGCAGCGCCGCCCCTTTCGTTGCCGCCGTCTCCGCTGCTCACCTGAGTCCTCCTGTCGTTCACGCCGTGCTCAAGTGAATCCAGCCGCAGCCCCACCGCGCGGGAGGCGCGGCCGAGCCAGCGGACCCCGCACCCGAGTGGGGGTGAGCGAGGGGATCAACGCCGACCGGGGCTCCGCAGGGGTACGGGGCGTCGCGCCCCGGGAAGCTGGAGTAAGCCGTTCGTTACCACGCCCCCACGCCTCGTAAACTGTGCGTCGTGACCGACACGAACCAGCGCCCCGAGCCTGACGCGCACGACGCGAACGCCGGGGACCACAGCGCCCAGCCGAACACCCTGCCGACCCAGTACTCGCCGGCGGAGGTAGAAGGCCCGCTGTACAAGCGCTGGATCGAGCGGGGCTACTTCGAGGCCGACGCCAAGAGCGAGAAGCCGCCGTACACCATCGTCATCCCGCCGCCCAACGTCACCGGCGCCCTGCACCTGGGACACGCCTTCCAGCACACGCTGATGGACGCGCTGACCCGGCGCAAGCGCATGCTCGGCTTCGAGGCCCTGTGGCTTCCCGGCATGGACCATGCCGGCATCGCCACCCAGAACAAGGTCGAGCAACAGCTCGCCGAGCAGGGCCTGTCCCGGCACGACATCGGCCGGGAAGCCTTCGTCGAGAAGGTCTGGGAGTGGAAGGAGCAGTACGGCGGCCGGATCCTCGGCCAGATGCGTCGCCTCGGCGACGGCGTCGACTGGTCCCGTGAGCGCTTCACCATGGACGAGGGCCTCTCCCAGGCCGTCCAGACCATCTTCAAGAAGCTGTTCGACGACGGCCTGATCTACCGCGCCGAACGCATCATCAACTGGTGCCCCCGCTGCCTCACCGCGCTCTCCGACATCGAGGTCGAGCACGAGGACCGGGCCGGCGAGCTGGTCTCGATCCGCTACGGGGACGGCGAGGACTCCGTCGTCGTCGCCACCACCCGCGCCGAGACCCTGCTCGGCGACACCGCGGTCGCGGTCCACCCGGACGACCCGCGCTACGCCCACCTCGTCGGCCGCGCCATCGCCCTGCCGCTGACGGACCGTCGGATCCCGGTCGTCGCCGACGAGCACGTCGACCCGGAGTTCGGCACCGGCGCGGTCAAGGTCACCCCGGCCCACGACCCCAATGACTTCGCCATCGGCCAGCGGCACAACCTGCCCAACATCAACGTGCTGGACGAGCACGGCGTCATCACCGTGCACGGCCCGTTCCTCGGCCTGGACCGCTTCGAGGCCCGGGACGCCGTCGTCGGTACCCTGCGCGAGCAGGGCCGCATCGTCGCCGAGAAGCGCCCCTACATGCACGCCGTCGGGCACTGCTCGCGCTGTCACACCGTGGTGGAGCCGCGGCTGTCGCTGCAGTGGTGGGTCAAGGTCGCCCCGCTGGCCGGGCCCGCCGCCGAGGCGGTCCGTGACGGCCGGGTCCAGATCCACCCCAAGGAGCTGGAGGGCCGCTACTTCAGCTGGGTCGACAACATGTACGACTGGTGCATCTCGCGCCAGCTGTGGTGGGGCCACCGGATCCCGGTCTGGTACGGCCCGGACGGCGAGGTCGTCTGCGTCGGCCCGGACGAGCAGCCGCCCACCGGAGAGGGCTGGCACCAGGACCCCGACGTCCTGGACACCTGGTTCTCCAGCGCGCTGTGGCCCTTCTCCACCCTGGGCTGGCCCGAGCAGACCCGTGACCTGGAGAAGTTCTACCCGACCGACGTCCTGCTGACCGGCCACGACATCATCTTCTTCTGGGTCGCCCGGATGATGATGTTCGGCCTGTACGCGATGGACGGCCAGGCGCCGTTCCACACCATCGCCCTCACCGGCCTGGTCCGCGACCAGTTCGGCAAGAAGATGTCCAAGTCCTCCGGCACTGCCGTCGACCCGCTGGACTGGATGAACGAGTTCGGCGCCGACGCGGTCCGGTTCACCCTGGCCAGCGGCGCCAACCCGGGCGCCGACGTGCCGATCGGCGAGGACTGGGTCAAGGCCTCCCGCAACTTCTGCAACAAGGTCTGGAACGCCACCCGCTTCGCGCTGATGAACGGCGCGACCCTGGAGGGCCCGCTCCCGGCCGCCGAGCAGCTCACCGCCACCGACCGCTGGATCCTGTCCCGGCTCAACACGGTCATCGCCGAGGTCGACGGCCTCTACGAGGACTACCAGTTCGCCAAGCTCAGCGACGCCCTCTACCACTTCGCCTGGGACGAGGTCTTCGACTGGTACGTCGAGCTGTCCAAGTCGGTGCTGGCCGAGGGCGGTCCGCAGGCCGACGCCTCGCGCCGGGTGCTGGGCGAGGTCCTGGAGGTCACCCTGCGGCTGGTGCACCCGGTGATCCCCTTCGTCACCGACGCCCTGTGGACGACGCTGACCGGCCGGGAGTCCGTGGTGGTCGCCGCGTGGCCGACCGTGGACGCCTCCCGCGCGGACGCGGCCGCCGAGGCGGAGATCGCCCAGCTGCAGCAGGTGATCACCGAGATCCGCCGGTTCCGCGCCGACCAGGGACTCAAGGACGGCCAGAAGGTCCCGGCCCGGCTGGACCTGTCCGGCACCGCGCTGGCGGCGCACGAGGGCGCGCTGCGCTCGCTGGCCAAGCTCCAGCCGGCCGGGGCGGACTTCAGCGCGACGGCGACCCTCGCGGTCGCCGACGCCACCGTGGCGCTGGACCTGTCCGGCACCATCGACGTCGCCGCCGAGCGCAAGCGTCTGAGCAAGGACCTCGCCAACGCCGAGAAGGAGCTGACCCAGGCCAGGGCCAAGCTCGCCAACGAGGCATTCCTGGCCAAGGCGGCCCCGGCCGCGGTCGAGAAGATCCACGCCCGGCAGGCCAAGGCCGAGTCCGACATCACCCGCCTGACCGCCCAGATCGCGGCGCTGCCGGCCGGCTGAGGCACAGGCAGAGGGGGCGCTCCCGAGTCGGGGGCGCCCCCTCGTCCGTGCGTGCCCCGCCGTCGGCCGGTCCCTCCCGCGCTCCGTAGACTGGCGGGGTGAGCGACGCATCCCGCACCACCCCGCCGAACGACGCCGACGCGACCTCGAACGACCGCAGCTCGAACGATCCCGCCGCGCAGCTGCGTGCCGTCGAGGCGGAGCTGGCCGCGCGCTGGCCGGAGACCAAGATCGAACCCTCGCTGGACCGGATCACGGCGCTGATGGACATCCTGGGCCAGCCCCAGCGCGCCTACCCCTCGATCCACATCACCGGCACCAACGGCAAGACCAGCACGGCCCGGATGGTCGAACAGCTGCTGCGCCACTTCGAGCTGCGCACCGGCCGCTACACCAGCCCGCACGTGGAGTCGGTGACCGAGCGGATCAGCCTGGACGGGGAGCCGATCAGCCCCGAGCTGTTCGTCCACACCTACCGCGACATCGAGCCGTACATCGGCATGGTGGACGCCTCGCAGCCGATCCCGATGTCCTTCTTCGAGATCCTCACCGGGATGGCCTACGCCGCCTTCGCCGAGGCGCCGGTGGACGTCGCCGTGATCGAGGTCGGCATGGGCGGCTCCTGGGACGCCACCAATGTCATCGAGGCCCCGGTCTCGGTGATCGCCCCGATCTCGCTGGACCACACCGACAAGCTCGGCGACACGCCCGGCGAGATCGCGGTGGAGAAGTCCGGGGTCATCAAGAAGGGCGCGCTGGCGGTGGTGGCCCAGCAGCCGCTGGACGCCGCCGAGGTGATCCTGCGGCGCGCCGTCGAGCACGACGCCGTGGTGGCCCGGGAGGGCATGGAGTTCGGCGTGGTGCACCGGGACGTCGCGGTCGGCGGCCAGCTGCTGACCCTGCGCGGCATCTCCGGGCACGAGTACACCGAGGTCTTCATCCCGCTGCACGGCGCCCACCAGGCGCAGAACGCCGCGCTGGCGCTGGCCGCGGTCGAGGGCTTCTTCGGCGTCGGCGCCGCGCACCAGCAGCCGCTGGACGTCGACAAGGTCCGCGCGGCGTTCTCCGGGGTCAGCTCCCCGGGCCGGCTCGAGGTGGTCCGCCGCAGCCCGACCATCGTGCTGGACGCCGCCCACAACCCGGCCGGGGCCCGGGTCACCGCCGACGCCATCGGCGAGTCCTTCGGCTTCAGCCGGCTGATCGGGGTGATCGGCACCAGCGGTGACAAGGACTCCGGCGGGCTGCTGGAGGCGCTGGAGCCGGTCCTCGCCGAGGTCGTGATCACCCAGAACTCGACCCAGCGGGCCACCTCCATCGACACCCTCGCCGAGCAGGCCGTCGAGATCTTCGGCCCGGACCGGGTGCTGGTGGAGACCCGTCTGGACGACGCCATCGAGGCGGCGGTGACCCTGGCGGAGGAGGAGGGTGACCTGGGCGGCTCCGGCGTCCTGGTCACCGGCTCGATCATCACCGTGGGCGAGGCCCGCATCCTGCTCAGCCGCAACCGCCGCTGACACCCACGTCCCGTACCTTCCGGTCCGAAAGGCCTCCCGTGCGCACCCTCTGCTCGTCCACGCTCATCGCCGAGGCGATGGTGGTCGGCTTCGCCGCTCTGGTCGCGATGCACCTGTCCGATGTCTCCTCGACCACGCTGTGGTCGGTCTGCGGCGCCGCGATGGCCCTGTGCGTGCTGCTCTGCGGCGTCATCACCCGTCCGGGCGCGGTCGCGGTCGGCTGGGTGCTGCAGCTCGCACTGATCGCCAGCGGCGCGGTGGTGGGGATGATGTACGGACTCGGTGTCATCTTTGCGGCGCTCTGGTGGGCCTCGGTCCACTACGGCCGAAAGATTGACATCATCAAAACAGCACGTGCACAAGCGAGCTGATGTCCACCTGGCGTTCGAGTGCCCAGGCCGTCTCGGGTAGGCTCGGCACACCCTCCGGGTTGTGCGCCCCGCCCCCGCGCATTCACCCTCCCCACCCGTTCGGCTCGACCCCCTCGGAGTTCCTCCATGCCGCAGCGCACCCTCGTCCTCCTGAAGCCCGACGCCACCCGACGTGGCCTCGTCGGTGAGATCATCAGCCGGATCGAGCGCAAGGCGAACTGGACCTTCGCCGCGATGGAACTGCGCACCCTGGACACCGCCACGCTGGAGCAGCACTACGGCGAGCACCTGGGCAAGCCGTTCTACGAGCCGCTGATGGAGTTCATGTCCTCGGGCCCGGTGGTGGCGCTGATCGTGGAGGGCGAAAGCGTGATCGAGGGTGTCCGCGCGCTGGCCGGCAAGACCAATCCGCTGGAGGCGGGCCCCGGCACCATCCGCGGTGACTTCGCCACCATCACCCGGGAGAACCTGATCCACGCCTCGGACTCGGAGGCTTCGGCCGAGCGCGAGATCAAGATCTTCTTCCCCGGTCTGAGCTGACACGCCGTCTTCTCCGGCCCCGCTTCTGTCGGATCATGCACAAAACGGAATATCATATTCCTGACCCCGGACTCTCTGGGAACTGCGCAGCCGACACCAGCGTCCCAATAGCAGGAAATGTGATCGTCTGCCCCGACAATGGCAGAGGGTCAGTCGTCACCCTCAGTGCGCACTTGGCTACCATGGGGACGGCCCGCCGCCCCAAACCCCTCGACCTCGGGAAGGCCCCGCATACCCATGGCGAACAACATGTCGTTCATCGGTCGTGACATGGCTGTCGACCTCGGCACCGCCAACACGCTGGTGTACGTCAGGGGCCGGGGGATCGTCCTCAACGAGCCGTCGGTCGTCGCGGTGAACACCAACACCGGCAGCATCCTGGCCGTCGGCACCGAGGCCAAGCGGATGATCGGGCGGACCCCGGGCAACGTGGTGGCCATCCGGCCGATGAAGGACGGGGTGATCGCCGACTTCGAGATCACCGAGCGGATGCTCCGCTACTTCATCCTCAAGATCCACCGGCGCCGCTACCTGGCCCGCCCGCGCGTCGTCGTCTGCGTGCCCAGCGGCATCACCGGGGTCGAGCGGCGCGCCGTGATCGAGGCGGCGGCCCAGGCCGGGGCGCGCCAGGTGCACATCATCGAGGAACCGATGGCCGCGGCGATCGGCGCCGGCCTGCCGGTGCACGAGCCCACCGGCAACATGGTGGTCGACATCGGCGGCGGCACCACCGAGGTCGCCGTGATCTCGCTGGGCGGCATCGTCACCGCGCAGTCGATCCGGGTGGCCGGGGACGAGCTGGACAACGCGATCATCCAGCACATCAAGAAGGAGTACTCGCTGCTGCTCGGCGAGCGCAGCGCCGAGAACATCAAGATGACCATCGGCTCCGCCCACCCCGTCGACGGGGACAAGGAGGAGCACAGCGAGCTGCGCGGCCGGGACCTGGTCAGCGGGCTGCCGAAGACCATCGTGATCTCCGCGGCCGAGGTCCGGCAGGCCATCGAGGAGCCGGTCAACCAGATCATCGACGCCGTCAAGACCACGCTGGACCAGTGCCCGCCGGAACTCGCCGGTGACATCATGGACCGCGGCATCGTTCTCACCGGGGGCGGCGCTCTGCTGCGCGGCCTGGACGAGCGGCTGCGCCGGGAGACCGGGATGCCGGTCCACATCGCGGAGAACCCGCTGGACTCGGTGGCCCTTGGCTCGGGACAGGTGGTCGAGGACTTCGAGGTGCTCCAGCAGGTGCTGGACGCCCAGCCGCGCCGCTGACCTGACGTACCGGACCTGACGCCGGCTCAACCGGTCCGCCGGGCACCCAAGACGCACACGACGACAGCGAAGGGCACCGCCGAGGACCGTGAGGGACACACGAGAGAGCCGGCTGCTGCTGGTCCTGCTGATCGCGGTGGCGTTCGCGCTGATCACCGTGGACATCCGGGGCGGTGACGCCTCCCCGCTGAACGGTCCGAGGAATGTCGCCGCCTCCGTCCTCGGGCCGGTCGAGAGCGGGGTGTCCGGTCTGGTCAACCCGGTGGCCGACACCGTCCACTCCGTCACCGACGCCAGTGCGCAGCACAACCGCATCAGCGCGCTGGAGCAGCAGAACCTGCAGCTCAAGCAGCAGTTGAACAGCTCCGACCTGGCCCGCGGCCAGTCCACCGAGCTGAGCCGGATGCTGGGCGCCGCCGGAGCGGGCCAGTACACCGTCAAGGCCGCCCAGGTGGTGGCCATCGGCGCGGCCCAGGGCTTCTCCTGGACGGTCACCATCGACATCGGCAGCAACGACGGCATCAAGCGCGACATGACCGTCATCAACGGCGACGGCCTGGTCGGCCGGATCACCACGGTGGGCCCCACCACCTCCACCGTGCTGCTGGCCAGCGACCCGGGCTTCTCGGTCGGCACCCGGATGGAGGGCAGCGGCGAGGTGGGCGTTGCCACCGGCGAGGGCACCGGCCCGCTGCGGGTGGAGCTGCTGAGCGCGCAGGCCACCGTCAAGGCGGGGGACCGGATGGTGACCTTCGGTTCGCAGAACGACCGCCCGTTCGTCCCCGGTGTCCCGGTCGGCACGGTGATCAAGGTGGAGAACGACCCGGGCCAGCTGACCCGCACCGTCCTGGTCCGACCCTTCGTCAACTTCACCAGCCTGGACCTGGTCGGCGTGGTGGTCCAGCCGCCGGCCACCGACCCCAGGGACGCCGTGCTGCCGCCCAAGCCGACCAGCACGCCCGCCAGCAAGTCCGCCAACGGGAAGGCCCACTAGTCCCATGTGGCTGCACCGCATCCTGCTCTCCACCGTGCTGGTCGTCGTCGCCCTGGTCGTCCAGGTGAGCGTGTTCGCCAGGCTCGGGCTGCCCGGCGCCGTGCCCGACCTGATGCTGCTGGTGGTGATAGGGCTCGCCCTGGTGTACGGGCCGCAGGGCGGCTGCCTGGTCGGCTTCGGCGCCGGGCTGCTCGCCGACCTGGCGCCGCCCTCGGACCACGCGGTGGGCCGCTACGCGCTGGTGCTCTGCCTGCTCGGCTACGCGGCGGGTCTGCTGCGGCCGGAGAGCGGCCAGATCCGCTCGGTGCTGACGCCGCTGCTGGTGGTCGCCGCCGCGGCGTTCACCGCGACCCTGCTCTACGCCGGCGTCGGCGCGCTGGTCGGCGACTCGGCGGCGCGGCATGTCGGCGTCGGCAGCCTGCTGGTCACCTCGGTGATCTACGACGTGCTGCTGGCCCCGTTCGTGGTGCCGGGGGTGATGGCGCTGGCCAGACGCTCGATCGCGGTGCCGGTCAGCAGCGGTGGCGGCACCGCGGGTTCCGGCGGCGGCCCGCAGAAGACCGCCAAGGTCGGCCTGGGCCGGCGCGGCTCGATGTTCGGCCAGAGCGGCAGCCGCAGCGGCGGCAGCGCGGGCCTCGGCACCGTCTCCGGTTTCGGCGGATCACGTTCCGGCCGTACCAAGGTCAAGACCAGCGGCAAGTAGTTGCCCCCAGGGGCGGGAAGCGACACCCATGACCAACATCCCGCAGACCGGCCGCACCGGCCGGGTCACCGGACGCCTGCTGATCCTCCAGGTCCTGGTGCTGTCACTGCTGGCCACCCTGGGCGGACGGCTCTGGTACCTGCAGATCCGCAACGGCCAGCAGTACCAGGACCAGGCCTCGTCCAACCACATCCGCACGGTGCTGGTGCCGGCCGTGCGCGGCGAGATCCTGGACGCCAACGGCAAGCCGCTGGCCGACAACGAGACCCAGCTGGTGGTCTCGGTCAGCCGGACCTCGCTGCTGCAGCAGAAGGACGGCGGCAAGGCGGTGCTGAACCGGTTGGCCCAGGTGCTCGGGATGCCGGCGGCGGAGGTCCACGACAAGGTCAGGCTCTGCGACGCGAAGACCCCGCAGCCCTGCTGGAACGGTTCGCCCTACCAGCCGATCCCGGTCACCGACAAGGCGACCACTCAGCAGGCCATGCAGATCATGGAGCGCCGCGAGGACTTCCCCGGAGTGACCGCCGACCCCACCGCGGTCCGCACCTACCCGGCGCCCAGCGGCGCCAACGCGGCCCAGGTCCTCGGCTACCTCTCCCCGGTCACCCAGGACGAGATCACCGCCGCGACCGGCGCCGACGGCAAGTCCGCCTACGCCGCCTCCGACCAGATCGGCCGCTCCGGCCTGGAGTCGGTGTACGACAGCGCGCTGCGCGGCAAGCCCGGCACCAACGACCTGGAGGTCGACAACCTGGGCCGGGTCCAGGGCAGCGCCGGCGGCACCGCGGCCCAGCCCGGCGACGATGTGGTGACCAGCATCGACGCCCGGATCCAGAGCATCGCCGAGAAGCAGCTCCAGCAGGCGCTGGAGACGCTCCGCAAGACCTACGACAAGGTCACCCAGCAGAACTTCAAGGCCGACTCCGGCGCGGTCGTGGTCATGGACGTCCACACCGGACGGGTGGTGGCCATGGCCAGCGCGCCGACGTTTGACCCCAACATCTGGAGCGGCGGGATCTCCGCCACCGACTACAAGGCGCTGACCAGCAACTCCTCCGACTTCCCGCTGCTGAACCGGGCCATACAGGGTCAGAGCGCACCGGGCTCGACCTTCAAGGTGGTCACCACCTCGGGCGCCCTCAACGCGGGCTACAGCTACAGCGACACCTTCCCCTGCACCTCCTCGATGACCATCGGCGGCCGGGTGTTCAAGAACTTCGAGGGCGAGAACTTCGGCGCCATCAACCTGTCGAAGGCCCTGGAGGTGTCCTGCGACACCGTCTTCTACAACATCGCCTACAGCCAGTGGCTCAAGGACGGCGGCACCAAGCCGAAGGCGCCAGCGGACTGGCTCTACAAGACGGCGCACCAGTTCGGCCTGGGCAAGAGGACCGGCATCGACCTGCCCAGCGAGGCCTCCGGGCGGGTCCCGGACCGGGCCTGGCACCAGGCGTACTACGACGCCATGAAGGACACCTGGTGCAAGCAGGCGCAGAGCGGCAAGAACGACTACGCGACCGCCATCGCCAAGGAGGACTGCACCGACTTCGCCACCCTGCGCGCCGGTGACGAGGTCAACTACGCGATCGGCCAGGGCGACACCCTGGTCACCCCGATCCAGATGGCCCGGATCTACTCGGCCCTGGCCAACGGCGGGACGCTGTACCAGCCGCAGATCGCCAAGGCCGTGGTCTCGCCGACCGGAAAGGTCGTCAGGAACCTCGCGCCGGTGGTCCAGGGCAAGCTGCCGGACACCCAGCGGACCATCCAGTACATCGACCAGGCCACCGCCAACGTCATCACCTCGGGCACCGCCGCGTGGAAGTTCCAGGGCTGGCCGCAGGACAAGATCGCCCTGCATGCCAAGACCGGTACCGCGGAGGTCGTCGGCAAGCAGACCACGTCCTGGTTCGACACCTACACCAAGGACTACGCCGTCGTCATGACCATCTCCCAGGGTGGTACCGGATCGGGCGGCTCCGGGCCCGCGGTCCGCAACATCTACAACGCGCTGTACGGGATCCAGCCGGACAACAGCATCGACCCCAAGAAGGCGCTGCTGCCCGTCCCGCAGCAGAACCTGCCGACCTTCCACGCCGATGGCAGCGTCACCCAGGCCCAGCAGACGGCCTACACGCTGAGCGCCGCCGGGAGCCCGTTGGCGCCGACGCCGACCACCCCGCTGCCGGGCACCGGCACCGGCCTGTCGGCTGCCTTCGCGCTCGCCCCGGAGCGGAGGGTGCTCGCATGACCGCCCAGGGAAACTGGAGCGCCGGGGCGGGCGCCGGCTACCGCGCGCCCCGCTACGCGCCCAGGCGCGGCGCTGTCAGCAGGCTGGTGGCCCGGGAGTCCCCGCTGCGCCGGATGGACTGGATCCTGGCCTTCGCCGCGCTGGCCCTGTCCGGCATCGGCGCCCTGCTGGTGTGGTCGGCGACCCGCAGCCGCACCGAGATCAACCACGGCGACCCGCAGTACTTCCTGATCCGCCATCTGATGAACCTGGCCATCGGCCTCGGCCTGTGCGTCGGCGTGGTGCTGCTGGGCCACCAGCGGCTGCGCACCATCGCGCCGGTGGTGTACGGGCTGGCCGTGCTCGGCGTCCTCGCCGTGCTCAGCCCGCTGGGCTCCACCGTCAACGGGGCGCACTCCTGGATCGTGCTGGGCGGCGGCTTCTCGGTGCAGCCCTCCGAGTTCTGCAAGATCGCGATCATCCTGGGCATGGCCACCCTGCTGTCCGCCCGGGTGGACGCGGGGGAGCGGGCCTTCCCCGACAGCCGCTCCATCGTCCAGGCGCTGGCGCTGGCGGCGGTCCCGATCGGGATCATCCTGCTGATGCCCGACCTGGGCTCCACCATGGTCATGGTCGTGATCATCCTGGGCGTGCTGCTGGCCTCGGGAGCGCCCAAGCGCTGGCTGTTCGGCCTGATCGCGGTCGGCGGAGCCGGCGCCTTCGTCATCGTCCAGCTGCATGTGCTGAAGCAGTACCAGATCGCCCGCTTCGCGGCCTTCGCCGACCCGGGCCTGGACCCTTCCGGCGTGGGCTACAACACCGCCCAGGCCAGGATCGCCATCGGCTCCGGCGGCCTGCTCGGCAAGGGCCTGTTCCACGGCACCCAGACCACCGGGCAGTTCGTTCCCGAGCAGCAGACCGACTTCGTCTTCACCGTCGCCGGGGAGGAACTGGGCTTCATCGGCGCCGGACTGATCATCGTGCTGCTCGGCGTGGTGCTCTGGCGGGCCTGTCGTATCGCCCGCCAGGCCAACGACCTCTACAGCACCGTCGTCGCCGCCGGGGTGGTCGCCTGGTTCGGCTTCCAGGGCTTCGAGAACATCGGGATGACCCTGGGCATCATGCCGGTGGCCGGTATCCCGCTGCCCTTCGTCAGCTACGGCGGCTCCTCGATGTTCGCCATCTGGGTCGGCATCGGACTGCTGCAGTCGGTGAAGATGCACCGCGACATAACGGCATGAGCGTCCCGGCACCCGAGTGACTTCCGGGTGCCGGGACGCTCCGACCGCATCGGGTCAGATCTGCTGGAGCAGCAGGTTCCCGTTGATCCGGCCGATGCCGGAGCACGCGTCCCAGCCCTTGCCGGCCGAGTAGCCCGGCGCCGGCTGCACGACGTTGCTGCCGCTGTCGACGTCGAAGTACAGGTTCGGCTGCGAGGACAGCTGGTAGAGGTACGGGCTGACGAAGCCCGGCCTGGTCCCGCTGCTCGCCGCGATCACGGCCAGCAGCCCCGCGTACAGCGGCGCGACCGCGCTGGTGCCGCCCACCGACATCCAGGAGCCGTCCACCACGACCTCGTACGGGCTGCGCAGAGCGTCGGCGTTGCCGGCGATGTCCGGGACGCCGCGACCCTGCTGCCCGCTGTCGACCTGGCGCGGGACCTCGTCAGCGGACTGCCAGCCGGGGAGCAGGAAGTCCTCGCTGACGCCGCCGCCGGTGGCCCAGCCGTTGCCGTTGTTCCAGACCACCTCGTTCTTGAGCTGGGCCTTGGCGTCGAGCTGCAGCGAGGTGCCGCCGCAGGACAGCACATACGGGTCGGAGGCCGGGAAGTCGCAGTGCGCCAGCCCGTCGTAGACGCCGTCGTTGCTGCCGTTGTCGCCGGAGGCGGCGAGTACGGTGATGCCCATGGCCGCGGCCGTGTGCAGCGCCGAGTCCATGCCGGCGCGTCCGGCCGCGGTCCAGCCCGCGTCCTCGGGTGCGCCCCAGCTGATGGAGATGCAGGTCGGCGGGTACTGGCTGCTGTGCGCCGCGGCCTGGACGGCGTCGATGAAGCCCTGCTCGGTGTTGGGCGCGAAGTAGACCGCGAGGGTCGCGCCCTCGGCGATGGACCCGGCGATCTCGATGTCCAGTTCCACCTCGCCGTCGGCCCCGTTCGGGTCGCCGTAGCCGTTGGAGGCGCCGTCCACGAAGACCGGGACGACCTTGGGCGAGCGCTGCTTCATGGCGCCGAAGTAGCTGTCCAGGTCCTTCTGGTTGTAGCCGCCGCCCAGCTCGATCAGGGCGATGGTCTGGTCCGAGCAGTCCACCCCCTGCGGGAAGTCGTACAGCCTGGCCACCTGCTGCGCGGTGACGCCCTGCGCGGCCTTGGGCGTCATCTTGTGGTGCGCCGAGGCGAGCGGACGGTTCGTCAGACCGGACACCCGCTCGACGATTCCGTGCAGCTGGCGGGGTACGTAGATGCTGCCCTGGCGGCTGCGGTAGGTGTGCTCGCCCTCGCGGTACTGCTTCAGCTGCACCCCGAAGGCCTGGTTGAGCTGCTGCACGGTGCCGGTGAGGCGAATGCTGCGCTGGGCCGGGTCGGCGTGCTCAGCCTTGAGCTTGTGGCTCTGGGCGAACTGCTTGACCTGCTCCAGGTCCTTGGGGTCGGCGGCGAGGGAGGCCATCACGGCCTTGCGGTCCAGGGGAGTGCGCCGGCTCGGACGCTGCCGCCCGGTCTCCTCCAGGTCCGGGGTCTGCGCCGCGCCGGGGTGGCGGCGGACCTGCACGGTCACCGTGATCTTCTCGTGCGAGTCGGCAGGCCCGATCAGGCTCTGCCCCTTCATGATGTGCCGTTCGCTGCCGATCAGTGCCACACGATCGTTGACGACGGTCATGGGATCCTCCTGAGAAGTCGACTGTCGCCTCCCTGCCTACGGCCCCGCGCGTCACCGCTCCGTCACCGTCCGCGCACTGGCCCGGTCGGACCGTTGACACATCCCCCGGGCGAGACAAGGGTGCACAGTGCCGAGCCCCCACGGGAAAACCACCCACAGGAAAGCAATCCGGAGCACAGCCACCCGGAGCACGTACCGGACGGAGGTCGCAATGATCGAACTCTCACTGCTCGGCGGCTGGCGGCTGACCGCTGACGGTCAGCCGGTCGCCCTTCCCGAGGCCGGACGCCGGATCGTCGCGTACACGGCCGTCGTGGGCCCCTCGACCCGCCAGCACCTGGTGGGCGCACTCTGGCCGGAAGCCCCCGAGGCCCAGGCGCACGCCTGTCTGCGGTCGGCCCTGTGGCGGATCAAACGCTGCCTGCAACCCCTGCTGATCACCCGCGGCGACTGGGTGGTGCTCGACCTCAAGAAGGTCCGGCTGGACCTCGCCGAGCTCAACGCCCTCCTGCTCTGCCCGCCCGACCCGCCTCGCCCCGAGCCCGCCTACCTCACCGGCGGCGACCTGCTGCCGGACTGGTACGACGACTGGGTCCTGCCCAAGCAGGAGCAGCTGCGCCAGCTCTGCCTGCACGCCCTGGACCGGCTCGCCGCCGCCCTGCTGGAAGAGGGCGACTGCGCCGGCGCGCTGGAGATGGCCCTGGGCGCCGTCGCCATGGAGCCGCTCCGGGAGAGCGCCCACCGGGCCGTCATCGAAGTGCACCTGCGCGAGGGCAACGCCTCCGAGGCGCTGCGCCACTACCAGTCCTACCGCCGACTGCTCTGGTCCGAGCTGGGTCTGGACCCCTCCCCGCTGCTGCGACGGCTGCTTCCGGTCCGGACCTCCTCCACCTCCGCGTTATCCTGAAGGGTCCGCCCTGCCGTCTTCACGAAAGTCCCCTCTATGCCTGTCGAGTCGGTCTTCCCGCGCCTGGAGGCCCTCCTCCCGCACGTCCAGAAGCCGATCCAGTACGTCGGTGGCGAGCTGAACTCCACCGTCAAGGACTGGGACGCGTGCGATGTGCGCTGGGCCCTGATGTACCCGGACGCCTACGAGGTCGGGCTGCCCAACCAGGGCGTCATGATCCTGTACGAGGTGCTGAACGAGCGCGAGGGCGTGCTCGCCGAGCGCACCTACAGCGTCTGGCCGGACCTGGAGAAGCTGATGCGCGAGCAGCGGGTTCCCCAGTTCACCGTGGACGCGCACCGCCCGGTCAGGGCGTTCGACGTGTTCGGCCTGAGCTTCTCCACCGAGCTCGGCTACACCAACATGCTCACCGCGCTGGACCTGGCGGGCATCCCGCTGGAGTCGAAGGACCGGACGATCGACGACCCGATCGTGCTGGCCGGCGGGCACGCCGCGTTCAACCCGGAGCCGGTCGCGGACTTCCTGGACGCGGCCGTGGTCGGCGACGGCGAGCAGGCCGTACTGGACATGACCGAGATCATCCGGGCCTGGAAGGCCGAGGGCCGCCCCGGCGCGGAGGGCCGCAGCCCCCGCGACGAGCTGCTGTTCCGGCTGGCCAGGACCGGCGGCTTCTACGTCCCCCGGTTCTACGACGTGGAGTACCTGCCGGACGGCCGGATCGGCCGGGTCGTCCCCACCATCTCCGGCGTGCCGTGGCGGGTGTCCAAGCACACTGTGATGGACTTGGACGAGTGGCCCTACCCCAAGCAGCCTCTGGTTCCGCTTGCGGAGACGGTCCACGAGCGGATGTCCGTGGAGATCTTCCGCGGCTGCACCCGCGGCTGCCGTTTCTGCCAGGCCGGCATGATCACGCGCCCCGTGCGGGAGCGAAGCATCACCGGCATCGGCGAGATGGTCGACCGCGGCCTCAAGGCGACCGGGTTCGAGGAGGTGGGCCTGCTGTCGCTGTCCTCGGCCGACCACACCGAGATCGCGGACATCGCCAAGGGGCTCGCCGACCGCTACGAGGAGGACAAGGTCGGCCTGTCCCTCCCGTCCACCCGGGTCGACGCCTTCAACATCGACCTGGCCAACGAGCTCACCCGCAACGGCCGCCGTTCCGGGCTGACCTTCGCCCCCGAGGGCGGCAGCGAGCGGATCCGCAAGGTCATCAACAAGATGGTGTCCGAGGAGGACCTCATCCGCACCGTCGCGGCCGCCTACGGCAACGGCTGGCGCCAGGTGAAGCTCTACTTCATGGCCGGTCTGCCCACCGAGACCGACGAGGACGTGCTGCAGATCGCCGAGATGGCGAAGAACGTCATCGCCAAGGGCCGCGAGGTCACCGGGCAGAACGACATCCGCTGCACCGTCTCCATCGGCGGTTTCGTCCCCAAGCCGCACACCCCCTTCCAGTGGGCGCCGCAGCTCGGCGTCGAGGAGACCGACGCCCGGCTGCTGAAGCTGCGCGACGCCATCCGCAACGACCGGAAGTACGGCCGCAACATCGGCTACCGCTACCACGACGGCAAGCCCGGGATCGTCGAGGGCCTGCTCTCCCGCGGCGACCGCCGCGTGGGCGCCGTGATCCGTGCCGTCTACGAGGACGGCGGCCGCTTCGACGGCTGGCGCGAGCACTTCTCCTACGACCGCTGGATGCGCGCCGCCGAGAAGGGCTTCGCCGGCACCGGCGTCGACGTCGCCTGGTACACCACCCGCGAACGCCAGTACGAGGAGGTCCTCCCCTGGGACCACCTGGACTCCGGCCTGGACAAGGACTGGCTCTGGGAGGACTGGCAGGACTCGCTGGAGGAGGTCGAGGTGGACGACTGCCGCTGGACCCCCTGCTTCGACTGCGGGGTCTGTCCTCAGCTCGACCTCGACATCCAGATCGGCCCGACCGGGGTGAAGCTGCTTCCGCTGACGGTGAAGCAACCGGCGGCCAGCGGGAGCGGGCACAGCCACTGACCGGAACGTCCTGCGGCCGGGCTCGGCCGCAGGACGTCTTGTCGCCTGCTACTTGCTGATGGCGAAGCGCATCAGGGACTGCTCGTCACCCTGCTTGATGTTGCCGGTCTCATTGACCACCTGGAGCTTCCAGCCGTTGCCCACGCGGATGGCCTTGGCCACGGCGAGGCCGTTGTCCGTGCTCAGCAGGCTCGGCCAGATGTCGGCGACCTGCTGGGAGCTTCCCCCGGTCGCGTCGTAGACCTTGAAGCTGATGTTGCGCGCCTTCTGGAAGGAGCTCCCCTTCTTGAAGGCGGCGGCGACGAACACGATCGAGGTGATGTTGCCCGGGACGTTGGCGAAGTCCACCGTCAGCACCTCGTCGTCACCGTCCCCGTGCCCGGTGTGGTTGTCGCCGCTGTGGACCAAGGAGCCGTTCCCCAACGGGTTGAGCGAGTCCAGACCGGCCAGGCGCACCGGGTCGGCCCCCTGCATGGCGATGCCGATCAGGTCGAGGTCGGTGCCGACCTTGCGGCGGACCATCCCCGCCAGCTTGCCGCTGCTCCCCGCGGTGGCGTCCCAGGACGCTCCGATGGACAGGTGGGTCACCCCGTCGAGATCCGCGGGTCCGTCTTCCTTGGTGAGCGTTATCATCCGTCGATCGTCCTTTTGGTGAAGGTACCGTGATGCGCACAGTGTGCCGTGTCGACGCCGCTTGAGACACCGTCACAGCGGCGGCCCCGCCCGGAATATCCGGAGGCGGGGCTTTGCTCTACCGATTGTCGGCAGGCGTTGGGCGGTGTCGCCGTCCTTGCTGCTCCGGATTCAGCGGGTGAGAGCACGTTGTCCGGTCCGCGTACCCTTGGTGGGGTCCGGATGTACCCCACTACTCACTAAGGACTGAGCGCCCTGGCACGCCGCACGCCCGACGGTCCGCCGCCCGCACCGGTGGTGCAGCGCATCCGACTGCGCTACACCAAGCGCGGCCGTCTGCGATTCACCAGCCACCGCGACTTCCAGCGGGCCCTTGAGCGCGCGCTGCGCCGCTCGGCCGTGCCGATGGCGTACTCGGCGGGCTTCTCGCCGCACCCCAGGATCAGTTTCGCCAACGCGGCGCCCACCGGCTCCGCCAGTGAGGCCGAGTACGTCGAGCTGGCCCTGAGCGCACCGCGGGACCCGGAGGAGCTGCGGGCGCAGCTGGACGAGTCGCTGCCGACCGGGCTCGACGTGATCGACGCGGTCGAGGTCCGGACGCCGAACTTCGTGGAGCGGCTGGAGGCGTCGGTCTGGGAGCTGCGGCTGGACGGAGTGACCCCGGAGGCGGCTGAGGCGGCTGTGGCGGCGTTCCTCGCCGCCGAGAGCGTCGAGGTGCAGCGGCAGACCAAGAACGGCGTCCGCACCTTCGACGCGCGCGGCGCCGTGGTGGCCCTCCAGGTGGTCGAATCGCAGGTCGTCGCTGGTGCGACCGGCCTACCTGAAAGTAGTACCGATATCGCCGCAGGCCGTGCCTGTGCGATACTGCGGCTGGTTGTTCGGCACGCCACACCCGCCGTGCGACCTGATGACGTCCTGTCCGGTCTCCGTGTGACGGCCGACCTGGCGCTGCCGGTCCCCGCTGGGGTGACCAGGCTGGCGCAGGGGCCGCTCGACGAGGAGTCCGGCACGGTGACCGACCCGTTCGCGCCCGACCGTGGCGCGGCACCGGCCCTCCCATCCGAGGCGGCCGAGCCGCAGCCCGCGTAGGCAGTGGCGGTCGGCTGTCCGGCGTCGTCGGAGCCCGTCCAGGGCCCCTGGGAGCCACCCGGGACCCCGGACACAACCCGCTGAGAACTGCCACAGGCACGACCAAAGACTTATCGGCGCACCGCACAGCGGAGCACCGATCGACATACGCAAGCCCCTGTGCGGCGCCCGCTCACCATGCGCGGCGCCCGGGGGCATGAACGGGAGAACCGCCCGGATGCTCGATATCAACGAACAGAACGAAGAGAACGAACGAAACGAAGCGGTGGGCACGGAGGGTGCGGCCCCCAAGGCCGCACCGCGCCGCCGCCGGGCGGCCAGCCGCCCGGCCGGACCCCCGCAGGGCGAGGGCGCTGCCGCTGAGGCCCCTGCCGCCGAGGAGGCGGCCCCTGCCGCCGAGCCGGTGAAGCGGGTGCGCCGTACCCGCAAGAAGGCCGAGGCCGAGCCGATCGTGGAGGCCGTGGCCGAGGCTGCGACGGTCGAGACCCCCGCCGAGGAGGCGGCCCCGGCCGCCGAGCCGGTGAAGCGTGCCCGCCGTACCCGCAAGAAGGCCGAGCCGGTCGTCGAGACCGAGACCGAGAGCGTGGCCGTCGTGCCGGAGCCGGCCCCGGTCACCGAGGAGCCGGTTGCGGAAGAGTCCGCGCCCGCCGCTGAGGAGCCCGTCGTCGAGACGGCTCCGCGCTCGCGCCGCCGGGCCGTCCGGCCGTCCACAGCGGTCTTCCAGGCTCCGGTGTTCCAGGAGCCCGCCGAGATCGTGGTCCCGTCGCGCCCGGCGGTGCCGCAGGCCGCGTTCACCGCGCCGGCCTCCGTGACGCCTGCCGAGACGTCCGCCGAAGGTTCCGAGGACCCGCGCCGCCGCAACCGCCGCCGGGCCACCGCACCGGTCGCCGCGCCTGCCGCGGACACCGCCCCGGTCGAGACCCCCGCAGCCGACGAGGAGACCGCGCCGGCCCGCCGCGGCAGCCGCCGCGCCTCCGCGCCGCCGCCGCCGAGCGCGCCGGCGGTGTTCCAGCTGTCCTCCGGCCGCGCCCCGCTGAGTGATGAGCGCCGCGCCCCGGCCGCCGTCCAGCCGGCCCCGGCCGAGCAGCAGTCCGCCGAGGACGACGCGCCGACCGGCCGCCGCCGCAACCGCCGCCGCGCGGTCTCCCCGGCCGCGACACTCGAGGCCCCGCAGCCGGTGCTGGACGAGGACGAGACCGAGGACGAGACCGACCTCGACGTCGAGGAACTCGACGAGGACTCGGCCGAGGAGCAGGACGCCCAGGGCTCCTTCGCCGGTGACGACGAGGGCCGCCCCTCGCGCCGCCGCCGTCGCGGTGGCCGTCGTCGCCGTCGCGGTGACGGCGACGACTTCGAAGCCCCCGCGGCCGCCTCCGCCCAGGAAGAGGCAGTCCAGGGCGCGCAGGGCGACTACACGGACAGCGACGACGAGGACGACGACGAGGACCTGGGCGAGGCGCTGTCCGCGTCCAGCCGTCGCCGTCGGCGCCGCCGCCGTCGCAGCGGCGACAGTGCCGCCGAGGTCGAGACCGCCGCCCCCGGGGACGACCCCGAGCGCACCGTGGTGAAGGTCCGCGAGCCGCGTCGTCGTACGGCCGCCGGCGGCGACCGCGCCGACGTCCCGTTCGACCCGGACGAGGTGCAGTCCATCAAGGGCTCCACCCGTCTGGAGGCGAAGAAGCAGCGCCGCCGCGAGGGCCGCGAGCAGGGCCGCCGCCGGGTGCCGATCATCACCGAGGCCGAGTTCCTGGCCCGCCGCGAGGCCGTCGAGCGGGTCATGGTGGTCCGTCAGAACGGCGAGCGCACCCAGATCGGCGTCCTTGAGGACGACGTGCTGGTGGAGCACTACGTCAACAAGGAGCAGGCCACCTCGTACGTCGGCAATGTGTACCTCGGCAAGGTCCAGAACGTGCTGCCGTCGATGGAGGCCGCCTTCATCGACATCGGCAAGGGCCGCAACGCGGTGCTCTACGCCGGTGAGGTCAACTTCGGCGCCCTGGGCGTCAAGGGCGGCCCGCGCCGGATCGAGTCGGTGCTGAAGTCCGGTCAGTCCGTGCTGGTCCAGGTCTCCAAGGACCCGATCGGCCACAAGGGCGCCCGGCTGACCAGCCAGATCTCGCTGCCCGGCCGCTACCTGGTGTACGTGCCCGAGGGCTCGATGACCGGGATCAGCCGCAAGCTGCCCGACACCGAGCGGGCCCGGCTGAAGAACATCCTCAAGAAGATCGTCCCCGACGACGCCGGCGTGATCGTGCGCACCGCCGCCGAGGGCGCCTCCGAGGACGAGCTGACCCGCGACGTCCTGCGGCTGCAGCAGCAGTGGGAGGACATCCAGAAGAAGGTCAGCAGCGGCAACGCGCCGACCCTCCTCTACGGCGAGCCGGACATGACCGTCCGCGTCGTCCGCGACATCTTCAACGAGGACTTCACCAAGGTCATCGTCTCCGGCGACACCGCCTGGAAGACCATCCACGAGTACGTGGCCGGGGTCGCCCCGGACCTGGTGCCCCGGCTCCAGCGGTGGACCTCCGAGGTGGACGTCTTCGCGACGTACCGCATCGACGAGCAGCTGATGAAGGCGCTGGACCGCAAGGTCTGGCTGCCCAGCGGCGGCTCGCTGGTGATCGACAAGACCGAGGCCATGGTCGTGGTCGACGTCAACACCGGGAAGTTCACCGGGCAGGGCGGCAACCTCGAGGAGACCGTCACCCGCAACAACATCGAGGCGGCCGAGGAGATCGTGCGCCAGCTGCGGCTGCGCGACCTCGGCGGCATCATCGTGATCGACTTCATCGACATGGTGCTGGAGTCCAACCGCGACCTGGTGCTGCGCCGGCTGCTGGAGTGCCTGGGCCGGGACCGGACCAAGCACCAGGTGGCCGAGGTCACCTCGCTGGGCCTGGTGCAGATGACCCGCAAGCGGGTCGGCCAGGGCCTGCTGGAGTCCTTCTCCGAGACCTGCGTGCACTGCAACGGACGCGGCGTCATCGTGCACATGGAGCAGGCCCCGCCGCCGCCGAAGGGCTTCTCCGGCCCGATGCACCTGGAGCAGGCCGCTCCGGTGGAGTCCGACGAGGACGCCGCGTCGGAGCAGGGCAGCGGCAGCGGCGGCAGCAAGCGCCGCCGTCGCGGCCGGGGCGGGGACTCTGCGTACCAGGAGGCGCCGTACCAGGTGGAGACGCCGGTGCGCGAGGAGACACTGGAGGAGCTCGCCCAGGACCTGGTCACCAACGGCCTGACGGCCGAGGACGCCGCCGAGGCGGAGGACCTGGAGATCGTGCTGCCCGAACCGGTGGTCGTGGCTGCGCCTGTTGTGGTCGAACCTGCCCCGGTGGACGCCGCGGTCCAGGCCGAGGCCGAGGAACTGGCCGAGGCGATGATCGAGTCCTCCGCGCGCCCGGGGCGGACCCGCCGTCGCGCGGTCCGCAAGGCGACCTCGCCTGCGGGGCCCCCCGCCGCGCAGGAGGCGGCCGTGGTGGTCGTCCCGGCGCGGACGCCCGAGCCGGCGGCAGTCGAGCCCGAGGTCGTGCCGGAGCCGGAGGTCGCTCCCGAGCCGGTGCTCATCGCCGAGCCCGTTGCCGAGCCCGAGGAAGCGCCCGCTGAGGCTGTGGTCGAGGCCCCGGCCCCGCGTAAGCGTGCCCCACGCAAGACTGCTGCCAAGAAGACGGCGGCGGTCGAGGGCGAGCCGACAGAAGAGAACGCCGCCCCGGCCAAGAAGGCCGTGAAGAGGGCCCCGGCCAAGAAGGCGGCTGCTGACAAGGCGCCGGCGAAGAAGACTGCGACTGACGGGACGCCGGCCAAGAAGACCGCCGCCAAGCGCGCCGTCAAGAAGACCGCGAGCACGGACGCTCCCGCCCCCGAGGCGGCCGAGTAGCAGCGCACGCGCAGCCGCAGCCCGTACCTGTCTCCGTTCCGAGGACAGGTACGGGCTGCGGCGTTGCCGGGCGGACCCTGTCCCACCTGGGGCGGTTTGACCCGCAGGCCGTGGTTCCGTAGCCTTGACCCTCGGCGTGCTTTGCATTTCGGCACCGTCACGCCCCGCTCCTGAGCAACCACCTTCCGAGCTTCGCGCCCGGGAGAGGCCCCCTGCCGTTCCACTGCGGGGAGTGCTGGCATCAGGGGCTCCGACCGAGTGATGAGAGTGGGTTCGCGGTGTACGCGATCGTGCGTAGCGGCGGTCGGCAGCACAAGGTTGCTGTCGGCGATGTGTTTGAGTCCGACAAGGTTGACGCCAAGGTCGGCGAGACCGTTGAGCTTTCGACGATCCTGGTCGTCGACGGTGACTCGGTCACCAGTGACCCCTGGGTCCTGGCGGGCGTGAAGGTCTCCGCCGAGGTTGTGGACCACCACAAGGGCGAGAAGATCAACATCCAGAAGTACAAGAACAAGACCGGTTACCGCAAGCGCATGGGCCACCGTCAGCGCCACACCGCGCTCCGCGTGACCAGCATCAACACGGCGAAGTAAGGGGAGGCGGAAATGGCTCACAAGAAGGGCGCAAGCTCTACTCGTAACGGTCGTGACTCGAACGCTCAGCGCCTCGGCGTCAAGCGCTTCGGCGGCCAGAAGGTCAACGCCGGCGAGATCCTCGTCCGCCAGCGCGGCACCCACTTCCACCCCGGTTCCGGCGTGGGCCGTGGCGGCGACGACACCCTGTTCGCGCTGAACGCCGGCGCGGTGGAGTTCGGCACCCGCCGTGGCCGTCGCGTCGTGAACGTCGTCCCGGTCGCCTGATCCAGGCCTGCCGTTGGACGTCCCATACACGACACTGAGGGTGGATCGGAACATTCCGGTCCACCCTCAGTGTTTGCACCACCGGTCCCATTCGAACATTCCTGTTGCCTATCGAGAGGCGCTCCAACCATGACCACCTTCGTGGACCGCGTCGAGCTGCATGTCGCCGCGGGTAACGGAGGCCACGGCTGCGCCTCCGTTCACCGGGAGAAGTTCAAGCCGCTGGGCGGCCCCGACGGGGGCAGCGGCGGCAAGGGCGGCGATGTGCTGCTCGTGGTCGACCCCCAGGTCACCACGCTGATCGACTACCATCACCACCCGCACCGCAGCGCCACCAACGGCAAGCCCGGCGCCGGCGACCACCGCACCGGCGGCGACGGCAACGACCTGGTGCTGTCGGTGCCGGACGGCACCGTGGTGCAGGACAAGCAGGGCAACGTGCTGGCCGACCTGGTCGGCTTCGGCACCACCTTCGTGATCGCGGCCGGCGGCCGCGGCGGCCTGGGCAACGCCGCGCTGGCCTCCTCCCGGCGCAAGGCCCCCGGCTTCGCGCTGCTCGGCGAGCCCGGCGAGAGCCTGGACATCGTCCTGGAGCTCAAGTCCGTCGCCGACGTGGCCCTGGTGGGCTACCCCAGCGCCGGCAAGTCCTCGCTGATCTCGGTGCTCTCCGCAGCCAAGCCGAAGATCGCGGACTACCCCTTCACCACCCTGGTCCCCAACCTGGGCGTGGTCACCGCGGGCGACACCACCTACACCATCGCCGACGTGCCCGGGCTGATCCCCGGCGCCAGCCAGGGCAAGGGCCTCGGCCTGGAGTTCCTGCGCCATGTCGAGCGCTGCGAGGTGCTGGTGCACGTGCTGGACTGCGCCACCCTGGAGACCGACCGCGACCCGCTCTCCGACCTGGACACCATCGAGGCCGAACTGGCGCTCTACGGCGGCCTGGAGGACCGGCCCCGGCTGGTCGCCCTGAACAAGACCGACGTCCCGGACGGGCAGGACCTCGCCGACATCACCCGCGCCTCGCTGGAGGAGCGCGGTCTTGAGGTGTTCGACGTCTCCGCGGTGTCCCGCAAGGGTCTGCGCGAGTTCAGCTTCGCCCTGGCCCGGATCGTCGCCGAGGCCCGCGCGGCCAAGCCGGTCGAGCAGGTCACCCGGGTGGTGCTGCGGCCCACCGCGGTGGACGACGCCGGCTTCACCGTCAGCTACGACGCGAACGAGGACCTCTACCGCATCCTCGGCGGCAAGCCCGAGCGCTGGATCAAGCAGACCGACTTCTCCAACGACGAGGCCGTCGGCTACCTCGCGGACCGGCTGGCCCGGCTCGGCGTCGAGGTCGAGCTGGCCAAGGCCGGGGCCAAGGAGGGCGACACCGTCGTCATCGGCGCCACCGAGAACGCCGTGGTCTTCGACTGGGAGCCGAGCATGGCCGCGGGCGCGGAGATGCTGGGCCGCCGCGGCGAGGACCACCGGTTCGAGTCCCCGCGTGACGCGGTCACCCGTCGCCGCGAGAAGGAGGCCGTCCGCGACGACGCCGCCTCCGAGTTCGCCCGGTTCGACCCGCTGCCGCGTCGTGAGATCGAGCCCGCCGCCGAAGAGTTCGACGAGTACGAGGACAACTGACCAGCATGAGCACGCCGTACAACAAGACGCCGCACACCCCGCTGCCCAAGGCGGAGCTGCACCTGCACATCGAGGGCACCCTGGAGCCCGAGCTGGCCTTCGCGCTGGCCGAGCGCAACGGCGTCGACCTGCCGTACGCGACGCCGGACGAGCTCCGCTCCGCGTATGCCTTCAGTGACCTGCAGTCCTTCCTGGACCTGTACTACCGGCTGACCGCCGTACTCCAGACCGAGCAGGACTTCGCCGACCTGGCGGAGGCCTACCTGGAGCGCGCGGCGGCGCAGGGGGTGCGGCACGCCGAGATCTTCTTCGACCCGCAGGCGCACACCGCCCGCGGCGTGGAGATCGGCACGGTGATCCGGGGGCTGTCCGCGGCGCTGGGGACCAGCCTGGAGCGCCACGGCGTCTCCACCGGGCTGATCCTCAGCTTCCTGCGCGACCTCTCCGCCGAGGACGCCTTGAGGACCCTCGCGGACGCCGCCCCGTACCTGGACCGGATCTCGGCCGTCGGCCTGGACTCCGCCGAGGTCGGCCACCCGCCGGCCAAGTTCACCGAGGTGTACGCGGAGGCCAAGCGGCTCGGGCTGCGGCTGGTCGCGCACGCGGGGGAGGAGGGCCCGCCCTCCTACATCACCGAGGCGCTGGACCTGCTCGGCGTGGAGCGGATCGACCACGGCATCCGTTGCCTGGAGGACGAGGCGCTGGTGGCCAGGCTGGTGACGGAGCAGATCCCGCTGACCGTCTGCCCCTTCTCCAACGTCCGGCTGCGCTGCGTGGACCGGCTGGAGGAGCACCCGCTGCCGGCGATGCTCGCGGCGGGTCTGCTGGTCACCGTCAACTCCGACGACCCGTCCTACTTCGGCGGCTACGTCGAGGACAACTACCAGGGACTGCGTACCGCCCTCGGACTGACGGACGATCAACTGCGGCTGCTGGCGCGGAACTCCTTCAAGGCGTCGTTCCTGGACGAGGCCCGCAGGGCCGAACTGCTGGCCGAGCTGGACGCGTACCTTCCCACCTCGTGAAACGAAGATGAGCCCGGTGTCCGCTTCGCGTACATTGCTGCGCGGCGGACACGAACCATGAGCCCGGGAGCGGACGACGTGACAGGCACCCTGCGGGACGACGTGCTCAAGGCGCGCCGGATCGTCGTCAAGGTCGGTTCCTCCTCGCTGACCACCGCGTCCGGCGGTCTGGACGCGGACCGGGTGGACGCCCTGGTCGACGTCCTCGCCAAGACCCGGACCGAGGGCGCCGAGGTGGTGCTGGTCTCCTCCGGAGCCATCGCCGCCGGGCTGGCCCCGCTGGGGCTGGCGAAGCGGCCCAGGGACCTGGCCCGGCAGCAGGCCGCCGCCAGCGTCGGCCAGGGGCTGCTGATGGCCCGCTACACCGCCTCCTTCGCCCGCTACGGGCTGCGCGCCGGGCAGGTGCTGCTCACCGCCGAGGACGCCAGCCGGCGCGCGCACTACCGCAACGCGTACCGCACCCTGGAGCAGTTGCTGGTGATGGGCGCGGTGCCGGTGGTGAACGAGAACGACACGGTGGCCACCGCCGAGATCAAGTTCGGCGACAACGACCGGCTCGCCGCGATCGTCGCGCATGTGGTTCGCGCGGACCTGCTGGTGCTGCTCTCGGACGTGGACGGGCTGTACGACGGCGACCCCAGCAAACCGGGGAGCAGCAGGATCGACGAGGTGCGCGGCCCCGAGGACCTGGCCGGGGTGACCATCGGCAGCGCGGGAAAGGCCGGGGTGGGCACCGGCGGCATGGTCACCAAGGTCGACGCGGCCAGGATCGCCACCGGCGCGGGCATCCCGGTGGTGCTCACCGCCGCCAGCCACGCCGCCGACGCCCTGGCCGGGCGGGCCACCGGCACCCTGTTCCACCGCACCGGGCGGCGCTCCGCCGACCGGCTGCTGTGGCTGGAGCACGCCAGTGCTCCGCGCGGCGCGGTGCGCCTGGACGCCGGGGCGGTGCGGGCCGTGGTCGAACGCCGTACCTCGCTGCTGGCCGCCGGGGTTACCGGAGTTGAGGGTGATTTCGCTGCGGGCGATCCGGTGGACCTTCTTGACGAAAACGGCCACATCGTAGCGCGAGGGCTGGTCAACTTTGATGTAAGGGAGCTTCCCCGGCTGCTGGGGAGGTCCTCCCGGGACCTGGCGCGGGAGCTGGGTCCCGAGTACGAGCGCGAGGTGGTGCACCGCGACGACCTGGTGGTGCTTCCGGACGCCCGGGAGCACTGAGCGGGGGCCGTCCTGACAGCGTTGTCCGCCGTACGTACTGCACCGCCCGAGATCGTCGACAGGAGGCCGCCGGTGGGACGCAGGCGCCAGGGTGCGAGATCTGCGGGGACGGCCGATCCGGTGCTCACCAGCATCAACGGGGGCGCGTCCAGGACGGCGCGCGCCGATGCCGCGACCCAGGACGCCCCCGGCCCGTCGGCCTCCCTGGAGGAGGACGGCAGCCGGGCCCGGCTCTGGCATGTGGTGCTCAGCGTCGCGGGCCCGGCCACCCCGCTGACCGAGCTCAAGCGCGGTCTCGAACAGCTGGCCCACGACCACACGCCCTTCCTGACCGCGCGCTATGCCGCCGACCACGGCGAGATCCGCTACTGGGAGCAGGCCGAGGACCTCCAGGACGCGGCGGCGATGGCCCTGCGGCTGTGGGGCGAGCACAAGGCCACCGCGCAGCTCCCGCCCTGGGAGATCGTCGGCCTGGAGGTCGTGGACCGGCCGACCTACCACAAGCGGATAGCGGAGGGCTACGGAGAGTCACGGGCCTTCCTCGGCGGGGTCCATCCGTACTGAGGTCCGGCCCCGGACGGATAGGCTTTCCGCCATGAGCAGCAGCCCCGAATCCGACCTCCCCCTCGACGGCACCCCGCTGACCGCGTTCCCCTCGCCGGACCTGCCCTCCCCGCTGCCGCAGTCGCCGGTGCTGAGGGCCGCCTACCGGGCCAAGGCCGCGGCCAACGAGCTGGCGCCGCTGCCGCGCACGCCCAAGGACGAGGCGCTGCTCGCCATCGCCGACGCCCTGGTGGTGCGCACCCGGGAGATCGTCGAGGCCAACGCCGAGGACATTGAGCGGGCCCGGGAGGCGGGCACCAGCGAGTCGATCATCGACCGGCTGACGCTGAACCGGGAGCGGGTCGCCGCCATCGCCGCGGATGTGCGGCATGTCGCCGGGCTGCCCGACCCGGTCGGCGAGGTCGTCCGCGGCTCGACCCTGCCGAACGGCCTGGACCTGCGCCAGGTGCGGGTGCCGCTGGGCGTCGTCGGGATCATCTACGAGGCCCGCCCCAATGTCACCGTGGACGCGGCCGCGCTCTGCCTGAAGTCCGGCAACGCGGTGCTGCTGCGGGGCTCCTCCTCCGCGTACTCCTCCAACCGCAAGCTGGTGGAGGTGCTGCGGGACGCCGTCGGGGGCGCCGGGCTGCCGGCCGACTGCATCCAGCTGGTGCCGGGGGAGAGCCGGGAGTCGGTGACCGAGCTGATGCGGGCCCGGGGCATGGTGGACGTGCTGATCCCGCGCGGCGGGGCGGCGCTGATCCGCAACGTCGTCGAGAACTCCACCGTTCCGGTGATCGAGACCGGTACCGGCAACTGCCATGTCTACGTCGACGCGGAGACCGACCTGGCCATGGCGGTGCAGATCCTGGTGAACTCCAAGGCCTCCCGGCCGAGCGTCTGCAACGCCGCGGAGACCCTGCTGGTGCACAAGGACGTCGCCGACGCCTTCGTCCCGCTGGCGCTGGACGCGCTGGCCGAGGCCGGGGTGACCGTGCACGCCGACGACCGGGTGCTGGCCTACGCGCCGGACTCCAAGGCGACCGTCGTCCCGGCGACCGTCGAGGACTGGGAGACCGAGTACCTCTCCTACGACATCGCGGCCGGCGTCGTGGACTCGCTGGAGGCCGCCGTCGCGCACATCCGGCTGTGGTCCTCGGGCCACACCGAGGCGATCGTGACGACCTCTCAGTCCGCCGCCCGCCGGTTCACCCAGCTGGTCGACGCCACCACGGTCGCTGTCAACGCCTCGACCCGGTTCACCGACGGCGGCCAGTTCGGCTTCGGCGCGGAGATCGGCATCTCCACCCAGAAGCTGCACGCCCGCGGTCCCATGGGCCTTCCCGAGCTGACCTCAACCAAGTACATCGTCACCGGCGACGGGCATGTACGGGGGTGAGCGGCCGGTGACGGCAGGGTGGCCTGTGCAGTAAGGCACAGACAAGCGCGGGACCCGGCGCTACTCTGCTGGGAGTGGTGCGACCGAGTACCTGGGGGGTCCCGTGAATCCCGATGGCTTCGACACCGGCTCCGGCGATGCTGACGCCGGACAGCCCGACAGCGACCCGGCCGACATCTTCGACGGCATGGTCTTCGACGAGGCGTTCGTCCTCGCCGCGCTGATCCATGAACCGTCGGCCGCCGAGCGCAGCCTGGCGTTGCGCGCCCCCGGCCGCCGCCGGGGCAGGGCCGCAGCCGGCTCCGCCGCGGGCCGGACCGCCACGGCGGGCCGGCCGGTGACCCCGTTCGGCCCTGCGCGGGGACGGCATCAGGCTCACCCCGGCCGCTGGCAGCGGATCATCGCCCGGCTGATGCTGGTGGTGATCGGGATGCTCGCGGTGATGGTCGCGGCAGCCGCCGTCTACCGGGGCACCGGAAGCGAGAGCGGCCAGTCGGTGCAACGGCCCACCAGCGGAACCGGGGGCAGCGCCTCGGCCCCGGTCTCCTCGACGGCAGCGACCGCGTCGCCGCGCTAGCCATGCCGTCCTGACCTCGATCGGGTCCCGGCCGGGTGAGGAATCTCTCAGAACCGGCCCAGAAGTTGGCCTATGAGCACCCTTCACTGTCCTTGGACCGACATACCCTTGTGCCATGGCAGGCCGGGCGGAACCACCGGAGGGCACGCCCGAGGGCGGTGCCGGTGGCGATGACGAGTTCCGATCCGTCGTTTTCGACGAATCGTTTGTGAGGGCTGCCCGGATCCAGGAGCTCTCGGCGCAGGAACGGCTGTCGGCCGGCAGCCGGCCCATCCGCGGCCGGGGCCTGCGTGGCGGCGGGCTCTCGCGGCAGGCGCTGGCGCTGATGCTGCTGGTCGCGATCGCCTTCTCGGCCGCCGTGTACCTGGGGACCAAGCATCCCTACCCCCAGGCGGGCGCCGGTTCCGCCGCCGAGCTCAGCATGACCGTGGTCGCCCTGCAGCCGGGTGCCGGCGGCGTCCCCACGCTGGCGCCGGTGGCGAGCGGGAGTGCCACGGCCACCGCTACCACCACCGCGGCCGTGACCGCGACGGCGAGCGCCAGTGCGGGCGCCAGTGCGGGCGCGTCCGCGTCGACCGAGGTCGACCCCAGGAACTACGCGCTGGGACCCGCCGGACTCATCCTGCCCAACGCCGGAGCGACCGACCACTTCAGCAAGAACCAGGTCGCCCAGGCGCTGATCCTGGCTCAGAACTACGTGGAGGTGTCCTCGCTGGACACCGGCGTCCTGTTCGGCGGCAGGACCGATCTGGTCCGCGACCTGCTGGCGTCCGGGCAGCGGAGCCAGTTCGACCAGAGCATCAGCAATCCGGCCGACGACGGCAAGCACGAGGCGACCGGCTGGCTGGTGCGCTTCGACGCGTCGAAGGTGAAGGCCGCCGCAGGCCAGGAGACCCGGGTACAGGGTTCGTTCACCGTGCCGCAGGAGGTGGACGGCGCGCTCCAGCTGACCGGTGACCACACCTTCGTCTACGCGCTGACCCCGGTGTCCGCCGACGGGACCCAGCAGCCCACCGTTCTGTTCACGGTCCGCAGGCAGGTCGTCTACCGCTTCACCGCTGCGGACCTCGCCGCCAACCGGGTCGAGCTGACCACCTCGGCGACCGAGGCCGGCCCGATGGCCTGCGACGCCGCGAGCGCCGCCAGGTACTTCACCCCGGCCCTGCCGACCACGACGGCAACGGCCGCCGCCTCCACGAAGGCGAGCCCCGCCGCTTCCGCCGCTGTCTCCGCCTCGCCGACCCAGGCCGTCGTCGACCCCTACGACCAGAGCCGCAGCGTCTGGTCCCTCTGCGGGGTCATGAGCGGGCCGACGCCCTGAGCAGAGCCAGGACGTCGGCCAGGTTCGAACGGAACTGCTGAGCGGCCGTCAGGCCGGTGCCGCGCCCGGCTCGGCCGGTGGCTCGGTCGTGGTGTCGTTGCTGCCGCCACGGTTGCCGGCACTGCGACTTCCGGAGAAGGCATCCCGCAGCTTGCCGCCGATGTCCCCGGCGCCGCCGGCCACATCGCGGATCAGACCCATCAGCGGGTCCTTGCTCTCCTTGAAGGACTGCGCGTAGGAGTCCGCCGCCGCCTTCATCTGGTCGGTGACCGAGGCGTCGCCGTCCTGCTCCCGGCGCGGGTAGGCCCCGGCCATGATGGAGCTGTACTCCTCGCTCTCGGCCCACTTCTTCAGCTTCTGCACCCGCACCGCCACGAACGGGTGGGTCTGCGGCAGCAGCTGCAGCAGCTTGATCACGCCGTCGCGCAGGTCCCCGGCGCGGTCGTACTCGTCGGCCTGCTCCAGGAAGGCGTCGGTGTTCATCTCGTGCAGGTGGTGGCCGCCGGCCAGCTTCATCAGGCCGCGCATCGACGCCTGGAGGTCCTGGCCGACCAGCAGCCCGGCCCGGTCGCAGGAGATCTCCGACTTGCGGAACCACTCCTTGAGCGCGGTGATGATCGCCAGGACGGCGATCCCGCCCAGCGGGATCCAGGCGATCCTGGTGGCCAGGTTGGTGAGGATGATCAGCATGGTCCGGTACACGGCGTGCCCGGACATGGCGTGGGCGACCTCGTGGCCGATCACGGCCCGCATCTCCTCCTCGTCGAGCAGTTCGACGAGCGAGGTGGTCACCACGATCACCGGGGAGTCCATGCCGATGCACATGGCGTTCGGGACCGGGTCCTGGGTGACGTAGAGCGGCGGGACCTTCTCCAGGTCCAGGATGTAGGCGGCGTCCCGCACCATGTCGTGCAGGTGCGCGAACTGGCGCTCCGAGGCGCGGACCGCGGAGGCCAGGAACATCAGCCGCACGGCGCGCTCGGAGACCATGCCGCCGAGCTTCTTGAGGATGTCGTCGAAGCCGCTGAGCTTGCGCAGCGCAACCAGCGCGGAGCGGTCGGCGGGGTGCTCCCAGGCACGAGTGGAGATGCCGGGGAAGCGCTTGCGGTTCCGGCTCGGCACGCTGCCTTCGGTGGGTTGGGTCATCTGCTGCTTCCTCCCGATCGACAGCGGACCCCGGCGCCACCGCCGGGCCCCCGCCGTCCTGTGTAAGTCCTCTGCTGCACAGCTGCTTTCCGCCCTGCTGCCGCTCGTCCCCGGAACTTCGTTCGCCACACTACGCCGGGCGGCCCACGACGACCGGCGATCCCGCCGACAATTCCGCACCGGGCCGGGTCTAGGCTGAGTCGTCCGGCCGTACCCCCGAGGAGTCCCGCCCCATGCGCACCACCACCGCTCTGCAGCAGCTGGCCGCCATCTCCAACGGCAGCGGCCCGGGGATGTTCCTGCGGATCATCGTCATCTGCGCCGTCGTCGGCGTCGTCTTCCTCGCTGTCTTCCTGCTGCGCGGCTACCGCGAATGAGCGCACACGGAGTCAGACGTGTGGAGCCGCCGAGCAGTTCCTGGTGTGCTGCCCGTACCATGAGCACGATCCAGCAGGCCCCCCGCACGCCTCCGAGTCAGAAGGTCCGCCACCGATGAGCCTCCACGCAGCCGCTGCGCCCGTCCGCTCCGTCCTCGCGGAGAGCAGTGACGCCCACCACAGCCTCAACCCGATCGTGACCGGCGGCGGCGCGCTCGTCGTGCTGCTGATCCTGCTCTTCCTCACGACCCGCTTCAACAAGGACCGCTAGTCGCCCGGCCGCCCGGCCTCGGCCGGGCGTACCTCCGTCGCGCGGACCACGTAGGGTGAGCGCTCATGGGAGAGCAGCCTGAGCTCGGAGACGGGCCAGTGAAGAAGCGCATCGGCGTCATGGGCGGCACCTTCGACCCGATCCACAACGGCCACCTGGTCGCCGCCAGTGAGGTGGCCAGCCAGTTCCACCTGGACGAAGTGATCTTCGTCCCCACGGGTGAGCCCTGGCAGAAGGACCGCCGGCCGGTGTCCCCGGCCGAGGACCGCTATCTGATGACGGTCATCGCCACCGCCTCCAACCCCCAGTTCTCGGTCAGTCGCATCGACGTCGACCGCAAGGGGCCGACGTACACCACGGACACCCTGCGGGACCTCCGTGCCGAGCACGCCGACGCGGACCTCTTCTTCATCACCGGCGCCGACGCGCTGAGCCAGATCTTCTCCTGGCGGAACGCCGAGGAGCTCTTTGACCTCGCGCACTTCATCGGAGTGACCCGTCCAGGGCACACTTTGTCGGACCCGGGTCTGCCCGAGGGAGGCGTGTCCCTGGTCGAGGTGCCCGCGCTGGCCATCTCCTCCACCGACTGCCGGGTCCGGGTCGCCCGTGGCGAGCCGGTCTGGTACCTGGTACCGGACGGTGTGGTCCGCTACATCGACAAGCGCAGGCTCTATCTCGACCCGAGCAGCACGAACTGAAAGGGGCTGGGTCGCCGTGACCGGAACCGCAGACCGCCGGGAGCCGGAGGGCGAGCCGCAGCCGCAGTCCTACGGCTACGAGCAGCAGGCGTACGGCTACGGGCAGTACCCGGACTATCCGTCCCAGCCCGAGGAACCGGTCTACCAGCCGGCCTACGGCTACGACAGCTACGGCCGGCCGATCCAGCAGCAGGGGTATGCGGACCCCGGGTACCAGGACGCCGGCTATCAGGACGCCGGTTACCAGCAGCAGCCCCAGTACCCGGACCCGGCGTACCAGGACCCGGCCTACGGCTACCAGCAGCAGCCCCAGTACCCCGCCTACCCGACCGGGTACGAGCAGCAGGCCCAGCCGGCGTACGACACCGGCCAGTACGCGATCCCGCAGCAGCAGCCGGCGCCCCCGGTGGAGTCCGTGCCGCCGGCGCGGGCGACCGCGGCCCCGGCCGGCCCTGCCGTGCCGACCTCGGAGGAGTTCGCCTTCGTCGACGACGCGGAGGAGTCCGACGACGTCATCGACTGGATGAAGTTCAGCGAGACCCGAGGCGAGCGCCGGGACGAGCGCCGCAAGCAGCTGCGCACCCGGCTGATCGCCCTCGCCGTGGCGCTGGTCCTGATCGCCGCCGGCGGGGCCGGCTACGTGTGGCTGCGCGGTTCCTCGTCCGGGACCGTCGCCGCCTCGACCCAGCGCACCGTCATCGCGGTCCACCTGCACGACCTCAACAAGAACATCTACACCGCGCTGCTGGTCTCCAACCCGGCCTCGGGGCAGGGCAGCACGCTGCTGCTCCCGGGCACCCTGGCCGTTCCCACCGACAGCGGCGGCGCCTCGGTGACCCTGGCCTCCTCGGTGAACGCCCAGGGCAACGCCGCGACCCGGGACGGACTGCACGCGCTGCTCGGCGCCGACGTCTCGGCGACCTGGTCCCTCTACACCCCGTTCCTGCAGAACCTGATCGACCTGCTCGGCGGGATCACCGTCGACTCCAACACGACGATCACGCAGAACGGCAAGGACCTGGTGAAGCCCGGCAAGGCCATCCTCACCGGCGCCGCGGCGATCGCCTACGCCGACTACCAGGCCAACGGCGAGAGCGCCGGAGCGCAGCTGTCCCGCTACGGGCAGGTGCTGGCCGGGCTGGTCCAGGCGATGCCCCAGGACGCGACCTCGGCCGCGAGCGACATCACCAAGATGGGCGCCGTCGCCGACCCCTCGCTGCCGGACGCCACCCTCGGCGCGCTGATGGCGGCCCTGTCCAAGGACGCCCAGGGCGGCAAGTACTCCACCCGGACGCTCCCGGTGAACGCCAACGGGACGCCGGCGAGCAGCGCGGGCGACCTGGTGAAGCAGCTGCTCGGCGGCACGGTCACCACCAGCAGCGGTGCCACGGCGGCCCGGGTGGCGATCACCGACGCCACCGGCGACGGCAACAAGGCCAACCTCGCCGAGGCCGCCGTGGTCAACGGCGGCTTCACCCTCGTCCCCGGCAACTCCAAGGCCCCGTCCACCCGGAGCACCAGCAGCATCAGCTACAGCGACGACACCCGCGCCGCCGAGGCCAAGCAGCTCGCCCAGGACCTCGGCCTGCCGACCACAGTGGTGACCAAGGTCACCAGCGCACAGTCCGCGGACCTGGTGGTGGTACTCGGAAAGGACTACCAGGGCTGACGACGCCGAAAACGCCGGAGCGGGCCGTCTGCCGTCCATGAGATCCTGGAAGGCATCCGTGTCCCCGAACCGAGAGCATCCTGTGACCGCGACAGACCGGGCCGTAGCACTTGTCACCACCGCCGCCCAGGCGGCAGCCGACAAGCTGGCCCAGAACATCATCGCCTTCGACGTCAGTGACGTCCTGGCCATCACCGACGCCTTCGTGATCGCGTCCGCGCCCAACGACCGCCAGGTCAAGGCCATCGCGGACGCCATCGAGGAGCAGCTCGCCAAGGAGCACGCGACCAAGCCGGTGCGCCGCGAGGGCGAGCGCGAGGGCCGCTGGATCCTGCTCGACTTCCTGGACATCGTGGTCCATGTCCAGCACTCCGAGGAGCGCTCCTACTACGGCCTGGAGCGGCTCTGGAAGGACTGCCCGGAGATCGCGTTGCCCGAGGACGCCATCGCCAGCCGGAACCGCCCCGGTGACGAGGAGTACGTCCGCGAGCCCAACGAGTTCGACCACGTCGAAGCCGTACTGCAGGCCGAGGCTGATCGGAGCATGCGCTGAACGGGAGCACCCGCGGTCGCGGCAGGCGTGTCGTCTTCTGGCGGCACGGCCAGACCTCCTGGAACCTCGAAGGCCGCTTCCAGGGCAGTACCGACATCCCGCTGACGGACACCGGCCGGTCGCAGGCGCAGCGCGCCGCCCGGCTGCTCGCGGCCCTCAGCCCGGATGCCATCGTCTCCTCCGACCTCCAGCGCGCGGCGCACACCGCCGCCGAGCTGTCGGCGGTCACCGGGCTTGAGGTCACCCACGACCCCGGGCTGCGCGAGACCTACGCGGGCAGCTGGCAGGGCCTGACCAACGAGGAGATCCAGAAGCAGTACGGCGAGGAGTACCGCGCCTGGAAGCTCGGCGAGCCGGTCCGCCGGGGCGGCGGCGAGCTCGGCACCGAGGTCGCCGACCGCGCCGTGCCGGTGGTCATGGACGCGGTGAAGCTGCTCCCGGACCGCGGCACCGTGGTCGTGGTCAGCCATGGCGGGACCATCAGGATGGCCATCGGCCGTCTGCTGGGGCTGGACTCCTCGAACTGGGAGGCGCTCGGCGGCCTCAGCAACTGCTGCTGGTCGGTCCTGGGCGAGGGCGCCCGCGGCTGGCGGCTGCTGGAGCACAATGCGGGGACCCTGCCGGAACCGGTGATCGGGGACGACACCTGAGGGGTGGGCGCGGGGTCGGATTTCGCAGTTCGGCCCTCCTGCCGCTAAAGTTTCCTTCGTTCGCACAGCCGGAAACGGCTGGGGGAACAGCGGGGCTGTAGCTCAGTTGGTAGAGCGCTTGCATGGCATGCAAGAGGTCCGGGGTTCAATTCCCCGTAGCTCCACGCAGTAAATAGCAGGGAACAACGCAATACGGGGCTGTAGCTCAGTTGGTAGAGCGCTTGCATGGCATGCAAGAGGTCCGGGGTTCAATTCCCCGTAGCTCCACAGAAGAAGAGTTGACGAGATCCCGCCCGATCAGTGCGATCGGGCGGGATCTCGTGGTTGTGGGGGCTACACGGCCTCGGCCTCGATCTGGGCGGTGAGCGGGGCGGCGTCGTCGTGCGCGGCTGCGGAGGCAGGCGCCCACCGGATCCGGGTCGCGCACAGGGCCACGATCAGCGCGGAGGCCGCGACCGCGCCCATTCCCCAGGTCAGGCCGCTGGCGTTGGCGATGAAGCCGATCACCGGGGGCCCGGCCAGCAGGCCGACCGTCCCCATGGTGGCGACCAGGGTCAGCGCGTCCGACCCCTGGGCCGCCGCCGCGACGTAGACGCAGGGGGTCACCGCGGCCACGCCCAGGCCCACGCAGGCGAAGCCGATCAGCGCCGGCAGCACGCCGCCGGCCAGCAGGGCCAGGGCCAGTCCCAGCGCCGCCAGGGTGCTGCCGGTGCGCACGATCAGCCCGTCGCCCCAGCGGCCGCGCCAGCCGTCGGTCAGCAGGCGGGCCAGCACCATGGTCACCGAGACGACCGCGATGCCCATCGGCGCCAGCCCCGCCGACGCCCTGGCGACGTCCTTGAGGTAGAGCGAGGACCAGTCGTTCATGGCCCCTTCGGTGATGGTGCCGAAGGCCATGGCCAGGCCCAGCCACAGCGTCAGCTGGCCGGGGAGGGTGATCCTGCCGCGCTTCTTCTGCTGCGGTGCGGCAGTGGCCGGTTCGGCGGGCTTGTCCTGGGTCAGCAGACCCGGGCGGGCGTAGCCGACCGCCAGCAGCAACAGGCCCATGGCGACGGCGAAGTGCACCGCCAGCGAGGAGGTCAGCAGGTTCATACCGGAGGCCAGCAGCGCGGCGACCAGCGATCCGCCGCTGAAGGTGGCGTGCAGCGTGGCCATGGTGTTGCGCCGGAACCGTACCTCCAGGGCCGCGCCCTGCGCGTTCATCGCCACGTTCAGCGCGCCCACCAGCACACCGTCGGCGCACATCACCACCAGCGCGGTCGGATAGTTCGGCAGCTGCGCCATGGCCAGCAGCAGCAGCGCCAGACCGAGCGCCGACAGCAGCGACAGCCGGCGCGAGCCCAGCCGCTTCATCAGCAGCGCCACCAGCGGGAACGACGCGACCGCTCCCACGCCGGTGGCCATCAGCAGCAGGCCCACCTGCGCGGAGCTCAGGTCCAGGTGCGCCTTGATCGCCGGTATCCGCGAGGCCCAGGTGGCGTACTGGAACCCGAGCGAACAGAACAGCGCCACCACCGCCAGCTGGGTCCGGCGAAACTCGTCCTGAACACGGAACATGGGCGTCAGTCTCCTTCGTGGTGCGGGGGTGGGCCGTACGGCGGGCCGCCGAGCGGTTTGGACATGTAGACGGCGTGCGCGCCGTAGTGCACCGGTGCGGCCACCTCCTGGTGGGGCACGAATCCGTGCCGTGACCAGAAGGCGTCGGTGCCCGCGACCGCGACCAGGGAGACGTGCTGGTGCTTCAGGGCCCGCGCCACCGTTTCGAGATGGCCCAGCAGTCGCCCGGCCAGCCCGCGACGGCGCAGTTCCTCGGCGACGACCAGGTCGTGCAGGTGCAGATTGCGCGAACGGAACGCGCTCCGCTCCGACTCGCCCAGCCCCGGATAGCGGAACCTCGGGTAGGGCAGCGCCAGTGCGTAGCCGGCGATCCGCCGTCCGCGCGATCCGTGCTCCAGCACGAAGCAGGTGGTCGGCGAGGCGCGCACCCGGGACTCCAGCGCGGCCTGCTGCTCCGACAGGCCGAGCGTCGTGTAGGCGGCGGACTCCAGCGCGACGATGGCCTCCCAGTCGGGCGAGCGGATCCCGCGGATGATCGGATCCTCACCCATGGGAGCCCCGGACGCAGGTGTACCCGAGCGGCGGGAAGCCGTTGAAGCCCTGGGTGAGGTAACTGGTGGCATAGGCGCCGGCCGAGAGCACCCACACCGGATCGCCCGAGGCCAGCGCCTCGGGCACCGGGACCAGGCTGTGTCCGCGGGAGTAGGCGTCGTCGCTGTCGCAGGTGGGCCCCGCGATCACGGCGGGAACCCGCGGTGCGTCCGGGCGGTGGGTGGGGAACACCAGCCGGTACTGCATCGCGTCCATCTCGTACAGGCCGTTGAACTTGCCGCAGCTGAGGTAGAGCCAGTGCTCCCGTTCCCCGCCCGGCTGCTGACGCATCGTCAGCCTGGCGACATGGGCGCGGATCGCGCCGTGGTCGGCGACCAGGTGGCGGCCCGGCTCCATGACGAAGTCCAGGGGCCTGGCCGCCACCTCCTGAAGCCGCGCGGTGCCTTCACGGATCACGGCCAGGATCTTGTCCAGCGGAGGGTCCAGCGGCTCACCGCGCCGGTCCAGGTAGCCGAGCGCGGGCAGGCCGCCGCCGAGGTTGACGTGGTCCGGGTGGATGCCGCGCAGGTCCAGTGCCGTGAGCACGCCGGCCAGCGAGTCGAACGCCTCCCGCCAGGCCCCGGCGGTCATCTGCTGGGAGCCCACGTGCACCGACAAGCCCGCCGGGACCAGGCCCGCCGCCCGGGCCGCCGCCAGCACCGCCGGCGCGTCCTGGGCGGAGCAGCCGTACTTCCTGTTCAGCCCCCACAGCGCCCCCTCACCGCTGGTCGCCAGCCTGCAGAACACCCGCGCTCCGGGGGCGTGCAGCGCGATCGCGGCGACGTCCGCCAGACTGTCGGTGGCGAAGTCGCACACCCCCAGCCGGTAGGCCTCCGCGATGCTCCGGTCGGACTTGACGGTGTTGCCGTAGTGGATCGAGCCGGCCGGCACCCCGGTCCGCAGCGCCTGCGCGATCTCCTGCGGGGACGCCGCGTCGAACCCGGCGCCCCGCCCCGCCAGGGCGGCCAGCACCTCGTCCACCGGGCTTGCCTTGACCGCGAAGCGGACGGCGACCTGCGGCAGCTCCCGCTGCAGGGCGGTGCAGCGGTCCTCGATCCCGTCCAGATCGAAGATGATCCGGTCCCCGTCGGCGTCGGACAGAGCGTCGGACAGGGCGTCCGACAGGGCGGCGCTTACTAACCCGTTCTCATGTGTCATGTGCTGCTGTGCTCCAGCTGTCGTCGCGGTTCGAGGGAGGTGGCGGTGCCGGCGGCCCGTATCAGCGGACCCCAGACCTCGGTCAGCAGGGCGAAGTCCTCGATGTCGCGCCGGGCCTCGTCCAGCAGCCGCGGACCGCGCACGGCCAGCAGGTCGGCGAAGGCCGCGTACCGGCCGCCCAGCCTGCGGTAGCAACCGTCCAGGGTCCGCAGCCGCCGGACGTTCTCGGCCCGGTCCAGTTCGGCGCTCTCCCGCAGGAACCCGGCGATCACCGCGGGCCGCACCTGGTCCCGGTCGTCGAGCATCGACTCGCCGGCCGCCGCCATCCGGGCGTAGACGGCGTTGAAGTAGAGCATCGACAGGAAGAACTTCACCAGCCGCACGTGGTAGGCGGCGAAGCCCGCGTCGGTACGGCGCTCGGGGGTGTAGTAGTTGACGATGTGTCGGTTGTGCAGCACCCCGGGCAGTCCGGCGTCGTGCACCAGGTGGATCAGGAAGTAGTCGCTGCCGATGGTCTCGGTCCCCGGTGGCAGCGGCACCAGCTCCTGCACCTGGTGGAAACCGATGTTGGACATGTCCACCCGCATCGGGTCCACCACGGTCAGCGTCGACCGGTCACCGCTGAACGCCTCGGTACCCGCACCGCGGAACGACTCGGCGACCAACTCCCGCTTCTGCTGCGCCGACCAGTCCGTCGGCGCCCACAGGCTGACCATGTCGTGGTAGACCTCCGGGTCCAGCTTCTCGATCTCGCTGATGTCCACCGAGAGTTCGCCGATGAAGGAGGAGCCGACCATCGCCACCGGCCGGTGCGCGCGCCCCGGGTCCAGCGCGGTCTCGGTGACATACGCCGTGGCCTCGCTCGCAGGCCGGCCCAGGGACGCCAGTTCGTGGTGGACGGGATAGACGGGGACGCCGTCCAGCGACTGGTAGTGGATGTCGGAGTCGCGGCGCAGGACGGACTCGCAGCCGAGCGCCCGGGCGATCAGGAACGCCCGGTTGGTGCAGGCCCCGTAGGACGACCGGTCCGGCAGCATCAGCGACAGCACCAGCTCCGGCTGGGCCACCCGCGCCTGCTCGATCACCCCGCGCAGGAACACCCGCTGGGACGCCTCGTCGAGGTGGTGCGTCACCACGTTCGGGACGGGGGCTAAGGCGCGGACGGCGGCGGCATGCTCTGCGACGGTCTCCTCGTCGGAGGAGTCCAGGACCAGCAGGTGCACCTCGACCTCGAAGTGCCCGGCCGCGTAGGCCGCCTCCTGGTGCACGGCCGCGATCGTTCCGGCGCAGGCCCGGTCGGTGGGCAGAGTCAGACAGACACGGCGCATGCGTGGTCTCCGTTCGTGAGTTCGGACTCGCTGGCTTCGGACCCGCTGTCTGCGGGCTTGCGGTTGCCCCAGGAGTCGAGGCCCAGCAACTTGCGGCCCAGCTCGTTCAGTTCGGCCGGCCCGTAGCGCAGCGCCTCGTGCTTGACCGCGTCGCCGACCAGGGTCCCGTTCCAGTCCGGCGTGCTGAGGTGGCGCCAGGAGTCGATCCGGGAGCGCCGCAACTGCTGGTGCGACTCCAGGGCGGGCATCATCGACAGGTACTGCACCGCCCGCACCCCGTTCGCCGAGGTGTTGCGGGCGACCCCGTGGGCCAGCAGGCCGTTCCAGATCAGCAGGTCCCCGGCGCGCAGTTCCGGGCGCACCACCGGCATCAGGGCGCGGTCGACCCGGGGCCGGATCGGGTCGCGGTCCGCGGGCTGCGCCGTCTTCCAGCGGTCGAACTGGCGGAACAGCTCGGGGTTGCACTGGAACCCGCCCTCGTCAAGGGTGGTGTTGTTGAGGGCGATGAGCCCCTGCACCCGCTGCGGCAGCACCCCGAGCGAGGTGTCGACGTCCCAGTGCAGCTCGATGTCGAAGCCCCGGTCGGTGGGCGCGATCAGGGCCCGGTCACGGTTTCTGACGTTGGGCGGGTTGAGGTTCAGCCGGTCCAGGCTGACCCACAGCTCCTCGCAGCCCCACACGTCCGCGAACGCCTCGTAGACGCGCCGGGTCTGCCGGCTGTCCCAGATGAGCTGGTGCTGGTAGGCCTCGACGAAGCCGTAGATGTGCAGTTCACGGTCCAGGTCGGTGCGGTACGGGCGGTCCTCGTACCAGGTGTCCGGCCGGTCGGGGTCCAGCCCCTGGAAGTCCCAGGCGAAGTCCAGCAGGCGTGCGGCAGCGGCGGCCGGGATCGCCTGCCTCACGATGACGTAGCCGTAGGTCTGCCAGAAGGCGAAGTCCTCCGGGGAGAGGACCCGCAGCGGGCGCGGGCTTTCGAGGTCCCGCAGGGGGGTCAGGGCCAGGTACTTCTCGCCGTCCGAGCTGAAGTACGGCAGGTCGGAGGCGGCTCGGTACAGGTAGGGGTCATCAGGCATCGGCATGGGTCGCTCCACGGAATCGACACGGAATCGGCATGGGTGCGAGGCGCCGGGCAGCCCACGACGGGCTGACGCTGCGGCGGGTCATGCGCGGGCAGCACGAGAGGACGAGCAGGGAGGACGAACAGGGGGGAGGCCGACAGAGGCTCGGAGGGACTCGGATGTCGCGCAGGCCGGCTGCGCGCTGGTCAACCTGGAGAAGTCGGGGATCTTCGCGGGAGCGGCACGCTGCTTGTCTTCCTCTGGTCCAGTGCCGTCGCGTTCTTCACTCGGTGAACTCCCGCCCCACCAAATTGGACTAGACCAAGTGGTCACGTCAACAGCTGGCTCAAGGAGATTGTGTGTGCAGAATGTCATGGATATGCAAAGACCAGGCGCAGGCGCAGGTCAGTGCAGGTGCTCCGGCGACCTGCGCGGTTTCAGGCCAAAAGTCCAGGTCAGTGGCTTGATAGGGGTCCCCTTGACAGCCTCGCGCGACCCGGGACACCATCCCCTGGTCCGTACCAGCGACCCGCGGGGGAGGCGTTGCGCTCGATCAGTGCGTGTGGTCTACCACCGGCAGGCCCGGGTTGGCCATCAGCCACGCGATCCGCTGCCGGCTCTCCTCGTCCTCCGGGGTGTACACCACCAGCCGCCCCTCGGGCATGCCCATCGAGGTCAGGTTGGTCGCCGACATCCGCACCTCGCCGACCGCCGCGTGCCGGAAGATCTTGTGCCGAGTGGAGTGCGCGGCCACGTCCTGCTGCGCCCAGAGCCGGGCGAACTCCGCGCTGGCGCCGATCAGGTCGCGGATGAAGTCCTCCCAGTAGGGTTCGCCGACATGCTGCCCGTAGCCGGAGCGCAGCACCGCGACCATCCGCGGCAGTTCCTCGGCGCGGTTGACGAAGGCGTTGCAGCATTCCGGGATGGTCGCGGTGGACCACATGGTGTTGTGCCGCCCGGTCTCGGCGCGGGTGACGCCGGGGAACAGCGCCTCGTAGGCGGCGTTCCAGCGCAGGATGTCGTAACGGGCGCTGGTGATCGACGCGGGGAGCGGGGACAGCGCGTCCAGGATGGTCTGCATCTCCGGGTTCAGCGGGCAGGAGTCCATCACGGGGAGGGCCGGCTGCAGCCCGGCCAGGGTGAAGAGATGGCGGGTCTCCGCGCCGTCCAGCTTCAGGGTGCGGGCGATCGCGCTCAGGACCTGCTCGCTGGCGTTGATCGGACGTCCCTGCTCCAGCCAGGTGTACCAGGTGACACCGACACCGGCGAGCTGCGCCACCTCCTCGCGCCGCAGTCCGGGGGTGCGGCGTCGCAGGCCCGGGGCCATGCCCACGTCCTCGGGGGTGACCCGGGCCCGGCGGGCCTTGAGGAAGGCGGCGAGCTCGGTGCGTCGCGGGGCGGCGGCCAAACGGTTGCTGACAACTGCGTCGTCCATCACGCTCATGCGTTTCATGGTGCCGCATCGGCGGAACCGCTGACAGGTACTCCCAGTACCCGTATCAGCAGGCTCTAACTACCTGTACCGGATGACCGCCACGATAGTCGCATGGCCGATACGCAGATCACTCCTGACAGCACAACATCTACCCCCACCAAGCCAGTTGGGCCCAGCACCCCCGGTGCTTCGCCACCCGCGCCGACCCGGCCCGGCCTGCTGCTGGCACTGATCCTGGTCGGCCAGTTCATGGCCGTCCTGGACGTCTTCATCGTCAATGTCGCCACCCCGGTCATCCGCACCGATCTGCACGCCTCCGGGGCCGCTCTGCAACTGGTCATCGCCGGCTACACGATCGCCTACGCGGTCCTGCTGATCACCGGCGCGAGGCTGGGGGAGCGGCACGGCTTCAGCCGGGTCTTCCGGTTCGGGGTCGCCTCCTTCACCCTGGCCTCGCTGGCCTGCGGCCTGGCGCCCGGGGCCGACTCGCTGATCGGTTTCCGGATCCTGCAGGGCGTCGGCGCGGCGCTGATGGTGCCGCAGGTGATGAGCCTGATCCAGCGCATCTTCGAGGGCCCGGCCCGGTTGCGCGCCCTGGGCGGCTACAGCGCGGTGATCGGCGGCGCGGGGGCCGTCGGCCAGGTGCTCGGCGGGGTCCTGGTCAACGCCGACCTGTTCGGCTCGGGGTGGCGGCCGGTGTTCCTGGTGAACGTCCCTATCGGGGTGCTGCTACTGGTGGCGGGGCGCAAGCTGCTTCCGGCGATCCCGGGGAACCGCGAGCGCAAGCTGGACCTGGCCGGCCTGGTCACCCTCGCGGCGGCCCTGGGTCTGCTGGTGGTGCCGCTGGTCATGGGCCACGAGGAGCACTGGCCGGTGTGGGGCTGGCTGATGCTCGGCGCGAGCGTGCTGCTGTTCGCCCTGTTCGGGCTGGTCGAGAGCCGGGTGGCGGCGCGCGGCGGCAGCCCGCTGATCCGCGGCCGGGTGCTGCGTTCGCCCGGACTGCTCACGGCCGGCTCCGCGCTCTTCCTGATCATGTGCTGCGTCGGCAGCTTCATGTTCGCCATGGCGATGCACGTCCAGGCCGGGCTCGGTCTGAGCCCGCTCGACGCCGGGCTGGTCTTCCTGCCGATGTCGTTCGGCTTCGGGATCTCCGGGATGTACTGGCAGCGGCTCCCGCAGCGGATGCACCGGCAGCTCCCGGTCATCGCCCTGGCGCTGTGCGCCGTCGGCTACGCGGCGGTCGGCCTGCTGCTGAGGGACGGACAGCGGGTCGGCGCCGCCGTCGAGATCGTGCTGCTGCCGCTCGGCCTGATCGGCGGATGCGCGTACGGCCCGCTGATGGGCCGTGCGCTGGGCCGGGTCGCCCCTACCGACGCGGCGGACGCCAGCGGCGTGCTCGTCACGATGATCCAGCTCGGCAGCGTGGTCGGCGTCGCCACCCTGGGCACCCTGTTCCTGAGCCAGGTGAGCTACCCGGCGGCAGCCTCGACCTCCGGGCACGCCCTGGCGACCACCGCCGCAGGGGTCGGCATCCTGATGCTCATCGGAGCGATCCTCGCAGGTCGGAGGCGTGACAAGTAAGTGGTGGGGCGCCTTCCCGACCGTGTACAGTGAGACATGTCGCGAGCGGGACCGGAGACGGAACCCGCTCGGCGGCGGTCCGGGGCTGTAGCTCAGTTGGTAGAGCGCTTGCATGGCATGCAAGAGGTCCGGGGTTCAATTCCCCGTAGCTCCACAGTGGATCCCGTCCGGTCGAGAGACCGGGCGGGATCTTTTCGTCCTCAAGATGCCTGCGAGGCAGGTATGTTGACGCTATCTGCGGTCGCGGCACTGAGCGCCTGCGAGAGTTGGCCGATCTCGGTCTCGCTCAGCCCCATCACTCTGGCGATGCTCGCCGGTGTCGCCCCTGCTTGGAATGCGCGGACCGCCAGCTCCCACAGCTCCTCCTTGTGCTCGCGGGTGCGCAGGTGGATCTGCGCCAGTAGGGGGATGGCTTCGACGGTCTCGATTGGCATGTCCCCATCTTCTCTGCTCGGCGGTTGAGGGGGAAGTGGGTGCGAGTGCTTGTCTCAGATTCACCCTGGTGGGGGGTGGCAGTGCATCGTCGTTCATGCACCCCGCCCGACAAATGGTGAATAAGACGGGCAAAGTAGCAGCAGTGGTTCTCAGATAGCTTATGGGATGGATCGGCCTAAAAGGGGCATTCTCGTTCGATGCCGCATTTTGCCGCTTCCCCTCTGGGGCTGGTGAAGATCGTGGGCTAAGATTGGTCGGTACTTATAATGTGTTGCCATGCCCATATGGGCGCGACGGGGCACCCTCGGCCCCACCGAGAGGAGTCAACCAAAGTGAAGCGGATTCGGATCGCGGTCGGAACGCTGCTTGCAGCCGGAGCTGCGGTTGTCGGCGTGTCCCTGGGTGTGGTTGCTCCAGCCGCCTCCAGCCTGGGGTCGCATGTCACGCATGGCCAGAGCCATGTTATTGAGGCTGACTCAGGCTGGAACCAGAACGCGTCCTTGCTTAAATAGCATGGTTGATTAGGGCGACGTGCCGGCGTCGCCCTAATTGATTCCGTTCGGAAAGCGTTCGTGCAGCAGCCAGCCGAGGCGAATGGCCGAATCCGTGCCGTACTCTTCGTTGATCTCCGCACGAATTCGCGTGACCATCCGCTCGCTCAGCTGAAGATTCCTGGCTATCTGCCGGGTGCTCATTCCATCGACCAGCATGCGCATCACCGTCAGCAGCGTCTTGTCGATCGGCGCTTCTTGTCCTGGACGAGGCATGAAGTCCTCGCCCAATTGCCAGAGCACTTCGAAAATGCGTGCGAGGGCAGTAACGGTCGAGGGGTCCTGAATGAAGACCGCTCCACTGATGTCGCCGTTGTAGGGAATGATCACGGTATCGTCGATCACGAACTGACGCTGAGGCAGGTGCGCCAGTGTCCGAACACCGGCACCTGCTGCCGTGACTGCTTCCACATATGCCTGCGCAGCTGATTGGCGCCGTACTGGAGTCAGGTAGAGCATGCGGACATCGGCACCGCGCCGGACGGCATCAAGATCCCGCCCGATGACGGACTGCAGCGTCGCTGACGGCCTGGTGGCCTCCGGATGGATGGTCAGCATCCGCTCCTGGCAACTCTCCAGCAGCATGGACAGACGCTGGTCGATGGCGGGCGTCCCCGTGACCACCTCGATGGCACCGCTCTGGGACTCCTGGGCGCGTATGTACTGCTTGGTCAGGGAGGCGGTGGACTGAGGCAGCCGCGACACCCACAGCAGATCGCGAACCACTTCCTTCAGCACGCGTGATGACTGGCGTGCTGCGGCAAGCTCGGGATCTCCGGCGGCCACCACATCCGGAAACTCCGGGTCGACGGCCAACAGCCCGAACTCCAACAGATAGGCCAGGGCATCCTTGTCGCCGACCAATTGGGTGGCGTCGGCCACAGGCATCTGCCCCTGCTCGAGCACAAGGCGGTACAGCGCCTCTTCTCGGGGCGTCAGATCGCGCCGTTCCACCCGCCCGCTCCCCACAAAGGTCTGTCGGCCCGCCACAGGGCCGCGTCAGGCTGACCTTAGCTGGTGACGGTGGAAGCCGCACCCATCTCGTCGGCGCTCGGCCAGATGGTGTGGTCCGCCCAGTCGAGCGCGGTGACCAGGATCTGCTGGAGCGCTGTGGCCGACCACGAATTGTCGTAGGCGAGCGGGAAGACCGGGCAGACCTCTTCGAGGGACTCCACGAGGGGGTTGTGCTCGACCGCACGGTCGACCAGCAGGATGATCGGCTTGCGCATCGCCGAGGCCCAGCCGAGTTCCAGGGCGACGCCCGACGACAGCGGCGAGCCGACGCAGGCGACCACCACGTCGGCGGTCATCACCGCGCGGTGGGTGGAGGGGACGCGGGGGCTCTCGGCGGCACCACGAGCAACCCAGGACTGGTCGTGATGCGAGGAGAAGACGCGAACGCCACTGTTCAGCAAGGCCTCACGCAGAGCGGTCACCCGGGCCCGCAGGGCCAGGGGGAACACGCCGTCGGCGGGACCGGTCAGGCGCAGGGAGGGAGTGGCCAGAAATACCCGCAGGAGCTGTGGCTCCACAGCTGCGATCCTGTCGGCTGTGCCGTCCTCGACCAGGTACTCACTCATGCTCAGCTCCGTCGAGACAGCCGACAGCCCCGACCAGGTAGGAAGAACCAGGTCGGAGTGTCGGTGGGACTGGGGTAGAGCGGCCGGCGCCGGCGGCCCTTCGGGGGGATGACCAGATCCTCGCCCGGTGCTCGTACGTGTGTCCAGGTGTTCCCGTCGGCCACCGATGGCATGGCAAGCGATGGCCACATTCGGCCGCTGGCCCCCTCGTAGGACGGGGCGCCCGATGAGTCAGGGCCGGCTTCGGCTGCGGTGACTGGCAAACGCTGGCATGGCACATACTAGCCGCACGAAGGGCATGGACGCGCCAAGTTGGCACGCGCAAATATGGGGACACACCCCGGGCCGACCCTCCTCGGCGGTCCAGGTACGAGGCGCCGCGTCACCCCCGGTCGCGGCGCCTCGCTTTCACTCGCTCTGGGCAGCTCGTGGCCCCGGGATCGACTGACTGTCCTGCAGGGCCTGCCAGCGGCTGCCCAACGCATACAGGCCGGACACGTTGAATTTCCCCTTCAAATGGGCCAGGCGATTGCTCAGCGTGCGCTCCGAGATGCCCAGGCGGTTGGCGATGGCGTCCATGGTCAGGCCCTGGTCGAGGAAGCGCAGGATCGCCAGCTCCTCGTCGTCCAGTGAGATCGGCGTGGGGTCCCCGGTTGCCGCTGCGCCGTCCCAGTGCTGTCCCATGGCCCACAACATCTCGAAGTGGTCGACGAAGTGAGCCACCACACTGGCGTTCGAGACCTGCAGATGGCGCACTCCCGCGTCGGGCGGCGCGGACTTGTCGGTGACCTTGGAAGCCACCGCCTCCGGCAGGAAGGCGATACGGCGGTCGACGGCCAGCATCTGGGCGACCAGCCAGGGAACGGTGCGGACCTGCGCCCCGCTGCGGGTCACCGCTTCGATATGGCTGCGCAGCTGCTCCTGCTGCCGAGCCGCGTTGTGGAAGATCACCCGGACCGGGAGACCGATGGCCAGGGCGGCGCGCACACCCGAGGCCACCTGGGCGGCGGCCACGCCCGGCGGCCCCTGGGGGAGGCAAGCCAGGATCTCGTGCCCGACCCCGTGGAGGGCCTCGGCCATCGCCTGCTCTATCGCGGGTGCGCCCTGCAGGACGAGAACCTCCCCGCGCTCCCGTGCGCTGTCACGATGCTCACGGGCAAGACGCTGCAGAGAGGCCAGGAGCGGCACAGAATCATGAATCAGGCCGGCCGCGACCGAGGTATTGCGCTCGCTCCACTCGTCCGCCACGACACTCGGGTCAACCGGCGCCAGCCCGGATGGTGCCGTATCCGACTCGCGCACGAGTCCCAGGGCGAGGAGTTCCGCCACGTCCGAAGCTCTGCCGGCGAGTTCGGCGGTGGGGGACGACGCCCAGTTGGACACCAGTATTCCCAGGAACAACTGCTCGGCGCTGGAGCTGAGGACCGATTCGGGCCGTTCGTCAACCATCCTGCACGCTCCTCAACGGCTCGGAAGCATCGGGCACTTGTGCAGGGAAAGGCTGTCCCTTCAGCCCCTGCCACTTGCGGCCGAGGCCGTACAGCGAGTTCACCTCCATCTTGGTTCGGAGGGCGGTGAGCCGCTTTCCCAGTGTGCGTTCGGAGATCGAGAGGCGCGCTGCGATCGCCTCCAGGGAGAGGTCCTGGTCCAGGTACTCCAGGATCAGCCTCTCCAGCTGATCCAGTGGTGGGGCGGCTTGCGCCCCAGCTGCGGTTCCGTCCCACTGCTGACCGAGCGCCCAGGAGAACTCGAAGTGGTCGACGAAGTGTGCGACGAGCGAGGGATGCCTGGTGCAGAGAGCGGTGGCGTAGGAGACTCTGCCCCCGACCCCCATCGCGTGGAAGACCTCGCTGAGCCCGGTGGTGGGCATGAAGGCGAGCTTGCGATCAATGATGATGGCCCGGGTGAACGGCCAAGGCACGGTGCGGACGAGTTCGCCGGCCCGGGTCATGCGCTGGACGTGGTCGCGCAACATCGGCCTCTGACGTTGGTTGGTCTGGTAGAGCGTGCGGATCGTCACCCCCCGTTCCAGTGCCAGCGTGTCCTGCTGATAGGACCTGTCGAGCTCCACCTGGAGGCGTGCACCGTGCGGCTGGGCGCACAGCAATTCGAACTCGACGTTCTCAACCGCGTGTGCGATGGACTTGTTGATCTCTACAAGGCCCCGCAGATACGCCACCGGCCCGCTGGAGTCCCGCTGCGCCTCGTCGAAGGCCTCGGCAATGCCGGCCAGGCGCTCCTGCACCGCCGCCGCCTCCTGCAGCAGCCCGCTGACCTCGGTGGCCAGCCGGCGGCTCCACTGCAGGCCGACGGAGCCCGGGTCGTTGAGGATGAGCCCGCCGTGGCCGTGCCGACTGACGAGTCCCAGGTCCAGCAGTTCGCCGAGCTCCTGCGACGGGGCGGCTTCCTGCGCTGACACCCCGTTGCGGACCAACTCGGCGTAGAGCAGCTCGGCCTGCTTGCTCAGCCCCGATGTACCAGTCTCCACCGACGTTCTCCCCGATCGGATCTGTCTGCTGCCTTCCCCAGGAGCGCAAGAGCGCTGCCGATCCTAGCCACAAGCCCTGTGCGGGTTCGATCGGATGAACCTGGTGGGGTGTTCTGGTTTCCGCAGTTTCCGATTCAGGCATGCGCAAATCACTTGTTCGAAACGGATCCGGTGATCATTGTGATCATGGCATATGCGCGCAGGGGACAGCGGCACCAGCGACCCGCTGCCCCCTGCGCGCGATCGACCCGTCTTCAGACCGGCTTGCGGGCCTCGATCAGAAAGCGTGAGGTGTGCGCCACGAACGGGCCGTCGCGTCGGATCTGCCGGTCCAGTTCGCTCAGCCGGTCGCGGTACTGCTCGACAGTGAATCCGGGGACCATCCAGATCACCTTGCGCAGGAAGTAGACGACCGCGCCGATGTCGAAGAACTCGGTGCGCAGGGTCTCCGCGCGCAGGTCCACCACCTCCAGGCCGGCGGCCTCGGCCGCCTTCCGGGCGTCGTCGGGGTGACGCCCGCGGCGGGACTCCTCGGACTGCGGGCCGAGGAAGTACTCCACCACCTCGAACACACTGGCAGGGCCCACCTGCTGGGAGAAGTAGGTGCCGCCGGGCGCCAGCACCCGGGCGATCTCGTCCCACCAGGTCTGCACAGGGTGCCGGCTGGTCACCAGATCGAAGGCGGCATCGGCGAAGGGCAGCGGCGGGTCGTCCTGGTCGGCGACGAGCACGATGCCGCGCGGGTGCAGCAGTCGCGTCGCCTTGGCGAGGTTCGGGGGCCAGGACTCGGTGGCCACCGCCACCGGCGGTACGACCGGCGCCGCGGCGAGGACCTCGCCGCCCCCGGTCTGGATGTCCAGCGCCGCGCTCGCGCAGGCCCAGCGCTCGCCCATGGCACGCTGGTAGCCCCAGGAGGGGCGCTGCTCGGTGGCCCTGCCGTCCAGCCAGGAGAAGTCCCAGCCGTCGACGGACACGGACCCGGCTTCCGTCACCAACTCTTCGAAGCTTCGCATCATGGGGTCGATGGTCGCCGAGCCACCGGCCCGCTGTGAACCCGTTTATCCTCCGGCAGGTGACGTCACTGACGGTGCTTCAGTCGGAGTGCCAGGGCGGGGCACTGGCTCACCGCTCGGCGGGCGCTGTGCTCCAGCCAGGGGGCGATCGGGGTGGTGCCGATCACCGGGTAGCCGTGCGGTCCCAGGGCCACCAGTTCGGGGGCCACCGCCGCGCACAGGCCGTGGCCGTCGCACCGGGACCAGTCCACCTCCAGCGTCGCCTCCGCCTCGCCTGCGGGCACCGCCGAGGCGGTCTCCCCGGGCAGCGGCAGCAGACCCTTGACCGGACGGCCGCAGCCGCGCCCCGTCTCGTGGAGGGCCAGGTCCTCGGCGAAGACGGTCAGCGCGGACAGGACGAAGCGTGCGGTGCCGTCGGGGTGGGCGCAGGCGCCCCGCCCCCGGGTCGACGAGATGGTCCGGCGGGCCTCGTCCAGCGCGGACGAGCCGCCCCCGCCGATGGCGAGCTGGGACAGGGCGTCTGCGGTGTTCGGCAGGCCGAGCCGGCAGGGTCCGCACTGCCCGGCGGACTGTGCCGCCAGCCAGCCGGCGATCCGGGCCACCTCGCCGATCGGGCAGGTGTCGTCGGGCAGGGAGGCGATCGCTCCGGCGCCGAGAGTGCCGCCGACGGCGGCCAGACCGGCGCGGGACAGCGGCGTGTGCGCCGCGTCCGCAGGGCGCAGCCAGGCGCCGTGGTAGCCGCCGACCAGCAGCCCCTGGCCGGGCGGGATGCCACAGGTGTCCAGGACCACGCCCATCGGGGCGCCGGCCGGGACCTCGACGACCAGCGGCGGCAGCCCGGTGCGGGTGAGGGTGAGCAGCAGCGTCCCGGGCTCGGCCGGGGTTCCCACGACGGCGTAGGCGTCGGGACCGAGCCGGCCGGCGATGGCGAGCTGGGCGAAGGTCTCGGCGTTGGAGAGCAGGGTGGGGCGTCCGCGTACCCCGGCCGTTCCGCCGTCGCTGGCGCGCGCCTTGCGGACCGACGGGACCGCGGGCAGCCCGGTGACGCCCCGGATCAGTGCGCTCGACTCCCCGGCGACGAAGCGCTCGGGGAGGCAGACGGTCCGGATCGGGCAGGGGAGCATCGATTTCGCGCCCTTACGGAGGCGCTCGTCCACGGCGCGCGGCACGGCGACCTCGCCGGGGCCGCCGACGCTCACGCCGACGATGATCTCCTCGGCCCCGAAGGCCTCCGCGGCGAGGCAGGCGCCGTCCAGGATCAGATGCGGGGTGCGGGCGAGCAGCATCCGGTCCTTGGCGCAGGCCGGCTCGCCCTCGGTGGCGTTGACGACGATGACGGGACGCTGCCCGGTGCGGTCGGCGGTGGCCAGCACGGCGCGCGCCTTGCGCGCGAAGGGGAAGGCGGCCCCGCCGCGTCCGCGCATGTCAAGGCGCTCGACGAGGGCGAGCAGCTCCTCCCGGTCGTAGCGCGGCAGCGGTCCGTGCGCGGTCCGGTGGTCCTCGAGGCCGAGCCGTACGTGCTGGTCCAGGCCCGCGGTGAGCCGGGCCGGTCCCAGCCGCATGACCTCGGGGGCCGTCACCAACCGCCTCCGTGCTCGCGGGCGGTCGCGGCCTGGACCGGGATTCCGTAGGGCGGGGTGTCCCAGGTCAGGGCGGACCAGGCGCCGCTGTCGTCCATCCAGTCGGGGGTCCAGGAGTCGGCCTGCACCTGGTCGGGGGGGTAGGGGGTGCCGAAGAGGCCGGTGGGAACGGCGAAGCCGTGCGGCGGGGTCTCGGCCAGGGTCGGGTGCGGCCGGGCGTTGCCGTCGCCGGCCCAGGGGGAAGGCGCCGCGGGGTAGCCGTAACCGCCGGTCTCGGCGTAGGAGTAGTCGGGCTGATAGGCGTACTGAACGTTCCCGGCGTACTGGACCGGCTCGGCGTAAGTGACCGGCTCGGCGTAAGTGACCGGCTCGGCATAGGAGACAGGTTCGGCGTACGCCATCGGCACGGCGTACGGGACCTGCTCGGCGTACGGGACGTACTGGGGCTGAAGCTGGGGTTCGGGCTGGGGCACGTACTGCGGCTGTGCCAGGTACTGCGGCTCGGGGACGTACTGCGGCTGGGGCACGTACTGCGGTTCGGGGGCCGCGACCGGCATGACCGCGGTGACCGGCTCCGGGACGTACTCGGGCTCGGGCGCGGACACGGGTTCCGCCGGGGCCTCCGCAGGAGACGGCAGCTGGGCGTGGACCGCGAGCGTCAGCTCCTCCTCGGCCACGCTGCCATAGCTGGTGGCCGGGGACGCCTCGCGCGCCAGCAGCGTCCGGTCCGTGCGCCGCCGGGCCTTGCTCCGTTCGGCCGAGCCCAGCACCCGGACCACCAGGGCCAGCCCCACCATCGCCACGCAGATCCCGTAGCTCCACAGCACGTACGTGGCCGCTGCCCGGCCCGCGGTCAGGCCGTGCGCCAGCGCGATCGGCCAGCAGGCGTAGGCGCTGCCGTGCAGCAGCCGCCAGAGCCAGGGCCAGCGGCTGCCGGCGAAGCGGCCGCGGACCGCGCCGGTCACTGCCGCGAGCACCAGCAGATCGGCGGCGATCACGCCGAGGCTCACCGCGAAGGTGGCCCCGCCGCTGAACGGGAGGATCACCACCAGCGGCGAAGCCTCCTGCTCGGCCACCTTGACGGCGATATGGGTGACCAGGAAGCCCAGCGCCGCCACCGCCGTCGCCCGGTGTATGGACTGCATCGCCACCCGCTGCTTGATGCTCAGCACCAGACGGTCGGTGGCGGCGAGTCCGCAGACCACGGCGGCGGTGAGTGAGAGCAGGGTGAAGACTCCGGCGAAGTAGTCCAGGAAGGCCATCAGCCGGCCGGCCGTTCCGGCGAGCGCGCTGCCCATGCTGGGGGCGCCCGCTCCACCGCCGAGTGCCCGCAACGAGGTGGCCCCGATGGTCACCGCAGCGGTGACCACGAGCAGGAACACCGGGAAGGGGATGGAGCGCGCGGATGCGCTGCGCTTGTTACGGGCGGTCATCGTGATGCCTCCGACTCGTCCAAGTGATGCCGACATGCGGCCCTGGATCGCGCTTCCCCCGAATCGCTTGCGTGGCCGTGATGCTACCGAGATGTTCGGGCCGAACCGAAGGCTCGGCTGAAACCCATACGGAGGTGAGTGTCGTGACCTACTGTTTGCGCACCCGGGTCACCGCAATACGGGCTGTTCGGCGCTCCGCAGGCCCGTCGGCGTGCGACGGCGCGGCCGGTAGCAGGGCCGATGTTGGCCCGAACTGATGATTATTCAGCTGATGATCCGCCAATCGGACGCGGGAAACCGTTAGAGCCGACCTCCGGAGCACATCGTCTTGAGGACATATCAGGACATGCTCCCGCCCGAGAGGCCCCCATGCGTTCCACCAGAGAACCATCGCCGTCGACCCGCTTGTCCCGGTTGCCCGGTTTTGCCCAGTCTTCGCGCTCCCGCGCCGCCGCCCTGCTCGCCCTGCCGCTGGTCATGGCGGGCGTCGCCGCGCCGTCCGCGGCGGCCCAGGGGCGCCAGGACCGGGTGGTACTTCCGGCCACCCTCCCGGCCTGGGCCGCGCCCTCGGCGGACCGGGGCGCGGTGGCGGAGGAGGCGCAGGTCACGGTGCGGGTCTACCTCGCCGGGCGGAACCGGGGCGGTCTTGAAGCGCTGGCCGGGGCCGTGTCCGACCCCCACTCGCGTTCCTACGGCCACTATCTGACGCCGCACCAGCTCAAGGAGCGCTTCGGGGCGACACGGGAGCAGGAGCAGGCCGTCCGCGGCTGGCTCACCTCGGCAGGGTTCCGGGTCCTGGCCACCACCCCGCACTTCCTCTCCGTGCAGGGCGACGCCAAGGCGGTCCGGCAGGCCTTCGGCACCCGGCTGCACTCCTTCCGCAAGGACGGCAGGACCTACCGCGCGCCCGCCGCCGCGGCCACCGTCCCCACCGCCGTCGCCTCGGCGGTGCTCGCGGTGACCGGCCTCGACGACGCCCCGCACATCGCCCGCCCGGCGAACGCCGGGCTCGACGCCGGCGCCGACGCCGGCGCCCTCGCCGCGCCGCGGACCGACCACAGCCGTCGCGACCTGCTGCCCCCGCCCGCAGCGGCCTTCGCCAACTCCGGCCCGTTCTCCGACTACTTCGGCGCCAACCCCGCGACCGGCACCCCGACCGCGTACGGCCTGATCCAGCCGTACGCGCTGCGCGGCTACACCGGCGGGCAGCTGCGCCACGCCTACGGCGTCGACGGCGCCCGGGCGACCGGCGCGGGCGTCACCGTCGCCATCGTGGACGCCTACGACTCGCCGACCATCGGCGCGGACGCCGCCGCCTACGCGGCCGCCCACGGCGACCCCGCGTACCGTCCCGGCCAGTTGAGCCGGACCGGCCCGGAGAACTGGACCGACACCGAGGACCCGAGCGCAGCCTTCCCCAACGGCTGCGGCGCCTCCGGCTGGTACGGCGAGCAGTCGCTGGACGTGGAGGCGGTGCACGGCGTCGCCCCCGGCGCCGACATCCTCTACTCGGCGGCCGCCTCCTGTCAGGACTCCGACCTCAGCGACGCGCTGAACCGGATCGTCGACGGCCGGCTCGCCGACATCGTCAGCAACTCCTGGGGCGAGCCGGAGAGCGGCAGCGACCCCGCCTCCGACCCGGTCTACGACGACATCTTCATGCGCGGCGCGGCCCTGGGTATCGGCTTCTACGCCGCCACCGGCGACGACGGCGACTACAAGGCCAAGACCGGGGTCCGGGAGGTCGGCATGCCGGCCGCGCTGCCCTGGGTGACCGCGGTCGGCGGCACCTCGCTGGCCACCGACAAGAGCGGCGACTACCGCTTCGAGACCGGCTGGGGCAACGACACCGCGCGGCTGGCCAAGGACGGCCGGAGCTGGCTGAAGCTCCCGGGGACGTTCACCGGCGGCGCGGGCGGCGGCACCAGCGCCCGGGTCAAGGAGCCGTCCTACCAGAACCGTGTGGTCCCCTCGGAACTCGCCAGGTCCGGGGCCACGCTCCACCGGGTCGTGCCGGACATCGCGGCCTTGGCCGACCCCGCGACCGGCTTCCTGGTCGGCCAGACCGAGACCTGGCCGGACAACACCGTCCACTACGGCGAGTACCGGATCGGCGGCACCAGCCTGGCCACCCCCGTGATCGCCGCCATCCAGGCCCTCGCCCAGCAGGCCCGGGGCGGCAGGCCGCTGGGCTTCGCCAACCCCGCGCTCTACGCCCGCTACGGCACGCCGGCCTTCCACGACGTCACCGACACCCCGCTCGGCGCCGGCACCACGCTGGCGATGGTCCGCAAGGACTTCCACAACGGCGCCAACGCGGACGACGGAATCGACACCACGCTGCGGACCATGGGCCACGACTCCTCACTGCACGCCGTCACCGGCTTCGACGACGTGACCGGTCTCGGCACACCCACGGCGCAGTACCTGGCCTCCTACCTGCCGAGCTCTCCTGCCGTCGGCCCTGTCGCCGCCCCCGTCGCCGGCAGGTCGCACGGCGTCACCGGGGCACCACAGCGCTAGTCCGGCAGAACCGCCCGGCGGCAGAGGTCATGCAGCGCGGCTGAGGGGCGGGCGAGCGGATCCGGCACTGCGGTACCCTGTGCCCATGCGATCCGTGCGCCTGCTTCTTAGCCGGCCGCGCTGACGAGGACCGGCTTCAGGCCGGAGTCAGCGTGGCGACCCCTCATGTAGAGGGGTCTTTCTGCGTTTTTGAACTGTTTGCACAGTCGGAGCAGTCGGCAGCGAGCAACCCCTGATGGAGTCTGAGGACGATGAGCGAGACCACACCCGAGGCGCCCGAGGCGTACCGCTACACCCCCGCACTGGCAGCGAGGATCGAGAGCGACTGGCAGGACCGCTGGGAGCGCGAGCGCACCTTCGAGGCGCCCAACCCGGTGGGAGACCTGGCCGGTGACACCGGCGCCGCGGACGTCGAGTCCCGTCCGCATGCCTTCATCATGGACATGTTCCCGTACCCCTCCGGCTCGGGCCTGCACGTCGGCCACCCGCTGGGCTACATCGCCACCGACGTCTACGCCCGCTACCTGCGGATGACCGGCCACAACGTGCTGCACACCATGGGCTTCGACGCCTTCGGGCTGCCGGCCGAGCAGCACGCCGTGGCGACCGGCACCCACCCCCGGGTGTCCACCGAGGCTGCGATGGAGATGTACCGCCGACAGCTGCGCAGCCTGGGCCTGGGCCACGACAAGCGCCGCTCGATCGCCACCATCGACCCCACGTACTATCGCTGGACGCAGTGGATCTTCCTGCAGATCTTCAACTCCTGGTACGACCCCGAGGCCGGCCCGGTGGGCGAGTCGGGCCCGACCGGCGCGGCCCGCCCGATCACCGAGCTGGTCGCCCGCTTCGAGCGCGGCGAGCAGGCCACCCCGGACGGCCGCCCCTGGGCCGCGCTGAGCTCGGTCGAGCGCGGCGAGGTGCTGAGCGACTACCGGCTGGCCTACATCAAGCAGGCCCCGGTCAACTGGTGTCCCGGGCTGGGCACGGTGCTGTCCAACGAGGAGGTCACCGCGGACGGCCGCTCCGAGCGCGGCAACTTCCCGGTGTTCAAGTCCAATCTGCGCCAGTGGATGATGCGGATCACCGCCTACGGCGACCGGCTGATCGACGACCTGGACCTGCTGGACTGGCCCGACGCCATCAAGCTGCAGCAGCGCAACTGGATCGGCCGCAGCGAGGGCGCCAAGGTCGCCTTCGCCGTCGCCGGCCGCCAGGATGCCGCGATCAGCGTCTTCACGACCCGTCAGGACACCCTGTTCGGCGCCACCTACATGGTGCTGGCCCCTGAGCACGAGCTGGTCGACAGCATGGTCCCGGCCGCCTGGCCGAGCGCCGACCTGCCGGAGGAGTGGACCGGCGGTCATGCGACCCCGACCGAGGCCGTCACCGCCTACCGCAAGCTGGCCGCCAGCAAGTCCGACGTGGAGCGCCAGGCCGACGCCAAGGCCAAGACCGGCGTGTTCACCGGCGCCTACGCGGTCAACCCGGTCAACGGCGAGCAGATCCCGGTGTTCATCGCCGACTATGTGCTGATGGGCTACGGCACCGGCGCGATCATGGCCGTCCCGGCGCACGACGGCCGCGACTTCGCCTTCGCCCGCGCCTTCAAGCTGCCGGTCCGCTGCGTGGTGCAGCCCAGCGACGGCCGCGGCACCGACGCCTCGACCTGGGACGACGCCTTCGTCTCCTACGACGCGGCGATCGTGAACTCAGCGAACGCTGAGGTCTCGCTGGACGGCCTGGGCGTCGTCGACGCCAAGCGCACCATCACCGAGTGGCTGGCGGCCCGGGGAATCGGCGAGGGCACCGTCAACTTCAAGCTGCGCGACTGGCTGTTCAGCCGCCAGCGCTACTGGGGCGAGCCCTTCCCGATCGTCTACGACGAGGACGGCGTGGCCCACCCGCTGCCCGACTCCATGCTGCCGGTCGAGCTGCCCGAGATCGACGACTACTCGCCGCGCACCTTCGACCCGGACGACGCCGACACCTCCCCGGAGACGCCGCTGTCGCGCCGCGAGGACTGGGTCACGGTGGAGCTGGACCTGGGCCAGGGCGAGGGGGTGCGGACCTACCGGCGCGAGACCAACACCATGCCCAACTGGGCCGGCTCCTGCTGGTACGAGCTGCGCTACGTCGACCCGGACAACAGCGAACTGGTCGTCGACCCGGTCAACGAGCAGTACTGGATGGGCCCGGACGCGGACAAGCCGGCCGGCGGCGTCGACCTGTACGTCGGCGGCGCCGAGCACGCGGTGCTGCACCTGCTGTACTCCCGGTTCTGGCACAAGGTGCTGTTCGACCTGGGGCATGTCAGCTCCAGGGAGCCGTTCCACAAGCTGTTCAACCAGGGCATGATCCAGGGTCAGGTCTACCGCGACTCCCGTGGGTTCCCGGTCCCGGCCGCCGAGGTGGAGGAGCGCGACGGCGCCTGGTACTACCAGGGCGAGCAGGTCAGCCGGGAGATCGGCAAGATCGGCAAGTCGCTGAAGAACGTGGTCGCGCCGGAGGAGGTCACCGGCGAGTACAGCGTGGACACGCTGCGGCTGTACGAGATGGCGATGGGCCCGCTGGACGTCTCCCGCCCGTGGGACACCCGGGCCGTGGTCGGCTCGTTCCGCTTCCTGCAGCGGCTGTGGCGCACCGTCGTGGACGAGGAGTCCGGCGCGCTGGTCGTCACCGAGGAGGTGCCGGACGAGGCCACCCTGCGGGCGCTGAACAAGGCCATCGACGGCATCCGCGCCGACCTGGCCGGGCTGAAGTTCAACACGGCGGTCGCCAAGGCCACCGAGCTGAACAACTTCCTGGTCAAGCGCGGCTCGACGCCGCGGGTCGTGGCCGAGCAGGTGGTGCTGCTGGTCGCGCCGCTGGCCCCGCACATTGCCGAGGAGCTGTGGAGCCGGCTGGGCCACCCGACCTCGCTGGCGCACCACCCGCTGCCGGTCGCCGACCCGGAGTACCTGGTGGACGAGACGGTGACCTGCGTGGTGCAGGTCAAGGGCAAGGTCAAGGCCCGGCTGGAGATCCCGCCGACGATCTCGGACGCGGACCTGGAGGCGCTGGCGCTGGCCGACCCCGCCGTGGTCGCGGCGTTGGGCGGCGCCGAGGTGCGCAAGGTCATCGTCCGGGCGCCCAAGCTGGTGAACATCGTCACCGGCTGACACACCCGACGGGCTGAGGCTCAGGGGGATCCCGCTCGGGGTCCCCCTGACCTTTCCCTGGCTTTCGCGGTTCCGGGCCGGAACGGATAGGCGGGCGCGTGCGCACGGCTTACCGTGGGGGAGAAGCCTGGGAGGAGATCCTCAGTGGAACTGTTGGTCGTGCTGATCGGACTGCTCGTCCTGCTGGCGGGCACGGTCGTCGGCGTGGCGGCGCTGGCCGTCGTCAAGACGAAGCGGGCAGTGGCCAAGGCCGCCCCGCAGGCGCGGCGGGCGGTCGAGGACGTCGGGATCAGGGCCAGGTCGCTGACCCGGGGCGGGGTGCAGGGCAAGGTGTCCGCACTGCGGGCCGAGGTCAGGGCGGCGCTGGCGGCCTCGCGCCGGGTGCTGGAGGCCGGCTCGGTGGAGGACACCCAGCTGGACGACGCGATGGCACTGCTCGGCCGCTTGGAGGGACACGCGGCGGTGCTCGACGGCGAACTGCGGCTGCTGGAGCGGGAACCGGAGCTCAGCAGGGTCGAGGCACGGTTCGCGGTGGCGAAGGAGCGCGGCGAGCGGATCGTGCATCTCGCGTCCTCGCTGCGCTGGGCCGCCCAGGACCGGCTGCACCGCTTCGCGGACGACGACCTGGTGCGGCTGGGCGAGGAGTGCGAGGCGGAGGCCGGTGCGCTGCGGCACTGGACGCCGGTCGAGGACCTGGCCATGCCGGTCGCGGACAGGACCGCGAAACGCCTGCCCAGCTGATGTCAACAGGGGTTTCGGCCCTGTCCCTGGTAGGTCCTGGCAGGTAATCTCCCCGATATGCCCGTCGCTCTGGTCACCGATTCCACCGCCTACCTCCCGGACGAGGCGGTAGCGCGGTACGGCATCGACGTGGTGCCGCTGAGCGTGGTGGTGGGCGACCGGGTGCTGGCGGAGGGCATAGAGGTCACCCCGGGGGACGTGGCTGACGCCCTGCGGAGAAAAGTGCAGGTCACAACGTCGCGGCCGAATCCGGAGGCCTTCGCGGCGGCGTACCGTGCTGCCGCCGAGCGGGGCGCCGAGGGCGTGGTCTCGCTGCATCTGTCGGCCGAGCTGTCCGGCACCTACGAGGCGGCCGTGCTGGCCGCCGAGGCCGCCGAGATCCCGGTGCGGGTGGTGGACACCCGGATGGTCGCGATGGCGCTCGGCTACTGCGTGCTGACCGCCGCCGAGGTGGCCGGGAACGGCGGCGGAGTGGACGAGGTCGCCACCGCGGCGGAGAAGCGGGCCGGGGCCACCACTGGGTTCTTCTACGTGGACACCCTGGAGTACCTGCGGCGCGGCGGACGGATCGGCGCGGCCCGGGCGATGCTGGGGTCGGCGCTCGCGGTCAAGCCGCTGCTGCACCTCTCCGGTGGCCGGATCGAACCGTTGGAGAAGGTGCGTACGTCAAGCCGGGCCATCGCGCGGCTGGAGGAGATAGCGATACACCAGGCCGGCACAGGCGAGGTCGACCTGGCGGTGCACCACCTGGCGGCGGAGGCCGGAGCGCGGCAGCTCGCCGAGCGGCTGCGGGAGCGGGTTCCCGGGCTGCGGGAGCTGTATGTCGGCGAGGTCGGCGCGGTGATCGGGGCGCATGTGGGCCCCGGACTGCTGGCAGTCGTCGTCTCCCCGCGCTGAGGTTCACCCCTGCGGGTGAGCAGGTTCTGCACACCCCCGGGTTTGTCCACAGGGCGTCAGCTGGCGTGCCGTGGGCGGCTTTTGCCGGGCTAACGTCGGCCCCATGAGGACCTTGACGCGGGACCGCGACACCACGACAGAGCTGGTACGGCAGCGCATGGACGCGCTGTTCGACCCCGTGCCCATGGGGCGTGGACGGGGGGAGGAGGCTGCAGCGCGAGCACCGGTGGCGGAGGCAGCGCCGCCGCCGGTGCCGTCACCTCTGGCGCCCGCGCCGTCACCGCGGCCGGCGTCCCTGTCGGTACGGCGGCGGCTGCCGCTGGCCCTGCAGGAGCGCCTGGACCTGGACCGGCGGGCCGTGGTCGGCCTGTCGGTGCTGCTGGTGCTCGGCGTCGGCTATGGGGCGCAGCAGTTCTGGGCCGGGCGGCCGGAGCCGGTCGCCGTGCCGACGGCCGAGGCCGGTGCCGCTCCTTCGCCGTCGGCATCACCGTTGCCGTCCGGCCGGTCGTCGGCCCTGGCGCCCTCGGCGGCGGGCGGCAGGGTGGTCGTTGACGTCGCCGGACGGGTCCGGGAGCCGGGCGTGCGTACGCTGCCGGCCGGAGCGCGGGTGCAGGACGCGCTGAAGGCCGCCGGGGGAGCGGCGCCGGGGACGGATCTGACCGGACTGAATCTGGCGCGCCGCCTGAATGACGGCGAGGAGATCATCGTGGGCGCCGCTCCGGCGGCGGCCGCCGCAGGCTCCCCAGGCCGCCCGGCCGGTCCGCTCAGCCTGAACTCGGCGACGGTCGAGCAGTTGGACGCGATGCCCGGCATCGGTCCGGTGCTGGCGCAGCGGATCATCCAGTACCGGGACCAGCACGGTGGATTCACCTCGGTCGACCAGCTGCGCAAGGTCAGCGGTTTTGGTGAGCGCAGGCTCGCCGACCTGCGGGCCAAGCTCCAGCCATGAGCGGCACGGGAGCGGGTCCGCCGGATCAGGCGAAGGCGCCTCCGGACCTGCGGCTGGTCGGTCCCGCGCTGGTGGTGTGGGCGACGACGGCCGTGGTGCTGGGGGCCGGTCCCGGCGCGGTGCTGTGGGGCGTCGCCGGAGTGGCCGTCACCGTGGGCGGGGCCGTGCTGCTGCTCTGGTCGGGGCAGGGATCCCGAGGCCGTCAGCTCGCCGCGCTGCTGCTGAGCGTCGGCGCCGCGGTGGTGGCCGCGACGATGGCGACGGCCGATCTGCACCGGGGGCCGCTGCCGGGTCTGGCGCGGCGTCAGGCCGTGGTGGAGGTCGGGCTGACGGTCACCAGGGACCCCCGGGAGGGCGCGGGCGGCGGCTCGACGCCGTATGTCGTGGTCCGGGCGACCGTCGACCGCGTCGAGGGCATGTCGGTGCGGACGCCGGTCACCGTGCTCGCTGAGGGCTCCGAGGCCGGGCGCTGGCTGGCGCTGCTGCCGTCGACCCGGCTGGTGGTGTCAGGACGGCTGCACGCGGTGGAGGGTGGGGACGTCGCCGCGCTGCTGGTCGTCCGTGGGCCGCCGGAGGTGGTGGCCGGTCCTGACCCGGTGCAGCGGGCCGCCGGGTCACTGCGGGCCGGGCTGCGGTCGGCGGTGCTGCCGCTGGACGCCGACCCCAGGGCGCTGCTGCCGGGCTTGGTCGTGGGCGACACCAGTGCGGTGCCGCCGGATCTGGAGGAGGCATTCAAGGCGACCGATCTTGCGCACATTACTGCTGTATCCGGTGCGAACCTCTCGATCGTGCTGGTGCTGCTGGTCGGGGCGGCGGCGCGGGCCCGGACGGTGGAGCGCGGTGGTCTGGCGGCCCGAGTGGGGCTTCCGCTGCGGGTCACGGCCGGCTGCGGGGCGGCGCTGACGGTGGGGTTCGTGATCCTCTGCCGTCCGGACCCCAGCGTGCTGCGGGCCGCGGCCACCGGCTTGATCATGCTGCTGGCGCTGGCCACCGGCCGTCGGACGGCTCCGCTGGCCGCCCTGGCCGGGGCGACCCTGTTGCTGATGCTGGTGGATCCCTGGCTCGCCCTGTCCTACGGCTTCGCCCTCTCGGCCGTGGCCACCGCCGGGCTGTTGACACTGGGCCCGCGCTGGGCCGAGGCCCTGACCCGCCGGGGCTGGCCGACGTGGGCGGCCGAGGCGCTGGCCTGCGCGGCGGCCGCGCAGGCGATGTGCGGTCCGGTGCTGGTGGCGAAAGCGGCGCGGGTGAGCCTGGTGGCCATCCCGTGCAATCTGCTGGCCGAGGCGGCGGTCGCCCCGGCCACGCTGCTGGGCTTCGCGGCGCTGGCCACCGCGCCGGTGTCGATGGGCGCGGCGGAGTTCCTCGCCTGGCTGGCCTCCTTCCCCACTGAGTGGATCATCGCGCTGGCCCGCTTCGCCGCCGCTCTGCCCGGCGCCGAGGTCGCCTGGCCCGGCGGCTGGGGCGGCGCGGCCCTGCTGGCCGCAGTCACCTGCGCGGCAGTGGCCTGCCTGCCGGTGCTGCGGCACCGTACGGTCGCCGTGGGGCTGGCGCTGTCGCTGCTGGCGGTACTGCTGCGGCCGGCGCCACTGACCCGGCTGGTGACCGGCTGGCCGCCGGACCACTGGCGGGTCGTCATGTGCTCGGTGGGGCAGGGCGACGCGGAGGTGGTCTCGGCCGGGGACGGCTCGGCGCTGGTGATCGACGCGGGCCCGGACCCGCACGCCGTGGACCGGTGCCTCCGCGGCCTGGGCATCGTCCGGATCCCGCTGCTCCTGCTGACGCACGACCACGCGGACCATGTCGAGGGCCTGCCCGGGGTGCTCCACGACCGTCAGGTGGGCGCGATCGAGACCACGCCCAGCCAGGACCCGCCCGGCGAGTGGGCCAGGATCCGCCGCTGGGCCGGGGAGGCCCGGGTCCCGCTGCTCACCGCCGCCGCAGGCGAGAGCCGCAGCCTCGGCGCGCTGCGCTGGCAGGTGCTGTGGCCTGACGGCCCGTTGGACGCCGCCGTCCGCGGCCCCAACAACGCCAGCGTCGCCCTGCTGGTCACCGCCCCGGGTCTGCGGATGGCCTTCTTGGGCGACCTGGAACCCCCGGCCCAGGCGCGCCTCCTGGAACACCTGGACGCCTATCCCGGCCTGCGCCGGCTGGACGTGCTCAAGGTCGCCCACCATGGATCCGCGAAGCAGGACCCCGACCTGATCAGCGCCCTGGCTCCCCGGCTGGCCCTGATCTCCTGCGGCATAGGCAACTCATACGGACACCCCGCACCCGCCACCGTCTCGCTGCTCCGCTCCCTCGGCGCCACCGTCCTGCGCACCGACGTCCAGGGCGACCTCGCCGTCCTGGACACCGGCGGTCGGCTGTCCGTGGCGACCCATGGCCCGTAAGCGATAATCCCGGGGTGCACAACGATCACGATCCCCTCGTCCTGGTGCTCCCCGACCGCGATGCCGCCGAGGCCGTCGCCGAGCGGTTGACGGAGGAGCACCCCGCGCTGCCGGAGCCCGAGCTGCACCGGGAGGCACTGGCAGGAGAGGACGACGCCGAGGACGCCCAGTGGCTGGTCGTGCTGCACCCACCGCTGCCCGCAGGCCTGACCGCAGCAGACCTCGACGCCCTGGCCGCCGCCGAGGACGGCTGGCTGGAGGGGTACCACCCGGAGTGAGTGCCCTGCGTTGTCGGTACCTGCCGCTAGGCTGACTCCGATGGCCAAGCAATCGACTGAAGACCTGCTCGCTCCGCTGACGGTGGTCGTCGGCCAGGAGGAGCTGCTGCTCGACCGCGCCGTCGCGCAGACCACGACCGCCGCCCGCCAGGCCGACCCGGACACGGACATCCGGGACCTGCAGCCGGGCGCGCTGCAGCCCGGCATGCTCAGCGAGCTCACCAGCCCGTCGCTCTTCTCCGAACGCAAGGTGATCGTCGTCCGGGCCGCGCAGGACCTCGCCGCCGACACGGTCAAGGAGATCAAGGCCTACCTCGACGACCCGGCGCCCGAGGTGATGCTGGTCCTGGTGCACGCCGGCGGCGCGAAGGGCAAGGGTCTGCTGGACGCGGCCAAGAAGGCCGGGGCCCGTGAGGTCGCCTGCCCCAAGCTCGGGAAACCGGCCGAGAAGCTGGCCTTCGTCCGCGCCGAGTTCCGGGTGACCGGCCGTTCGGCCACCGAGGACGCCTGCAAGGCCCTGCTCGACGCGGTCGGCAGCGACCTCCGCGAGCTGGCGTCGGCCTGCAGCCAGCTGGCCGCCGACACCGAGGGCACCATCGACGAGACCGTCGTCGCCCGCTACTACACCGGCCGCGCCGAGTCCTCCGGTTTCCAGGTCGCCGACCTGGCCGTCACCGGCCGCACCGCCGAGGCCCTGGGCCAGCTCCGCTGGGCCCTGGCCGTGGGGGAGAAGCCCACCGGCATCGTCTTCGCCCTGGCCTCGGGCGTCCGCGCGATCGGCAGGGTCGCCACCGCGGACCGCGGGATGCGCCCCGGCGACCTGGCCCGCGAGCTGGGCATGCCGCCCTGGAAGATCGACCGGGTCCGCCAGCAGCTCCGCGGCTGGAGCGGCGACGGCGTGGCCGCCGCCCTGCGCGCCATCGCCGACGCCGACGCCGCCGTCAAGGGCGGCTCCGGCGACCCGGCCTACGCCCTGGAACAGTGCGTCGTAGCCGTCTCCCACGCCGCCCGCTCCCAGCGCTGACACACCAGGGCCCCGCCTCGAAGAACGAGGCGGGGCCCTGGTGTCGTCTGAAGCCTTCAAACAGCACCGCACCCGCGTGGCGAACGCAGGCCGCGTGCGGTGCAGGGGTGTCGTACGGAGTCCGGGTAGAGGGCCGGACGGTTTCCGTTCAACGGGTACAGATCAATGCAAGGAGCTGTCAGCCCTGCAGAGCCGAGACCTTGGAGCTGAGCGCCGACTTCTTGTTGGCGGCCTGGTTCTTGTGGATGACGCCCTTGCTGGCGGCCTTGTCGAGCTTCTTGTTGGCCTCGCGGGTCAGCGCGGTGGCCTTCTCGAAGTCGCCGGCCTCCACGGCCTCACGGGCCTTGCGGATCGCGGTCTTCAGCGAGGACTTGACAGCCTTGTTGCGCTGACGAGCCTTCTCGTTGGTCTTGATGCGCTTGATCTGGGACTTGATGTTCGCCACGAAATAGCCTCAGTCTGATTGGTTGGTTGTGATTCTGTGCCCGCTCGCCCCCGCCCGGAGGGCATGGGGTATCGCAGACACGGTGGCCCAGGCTATCAGCCGTCCGGGTCTCGGCCCAAACCGGTCAGTCCAGGCCCGGGAGCGGCTCCCCGTAGTGCTCGACCAGCGGGAAGGGGTCGTAGTAGGGGTGCAGCAGCCGGCCCCACTCGGGGTACTCGGCGGAGCGGCGGAACCCCTCGGTGTGGTCCTCCAGGCGCTCCCACTCCACCTGGAGCAGGAAGCGCGAGCCGCGCCCCTCGTCCAGGCAGGGCAGCAGACGCAGGGCCAGGAAACCCGGCTGGGCGGCGATCAGCGGGCGGGCCCGCCGGAAGTCGGCGAGGAACGCCTCCTCCTTGCCGGGGATGACGTCGAGCTGTGCGGATTCCAGGATCATTGCTCCGGATCATGCCCCATTCCCTCACCGGCCTACTGCCCGGTATGCCAGTGTGGACGGCATGACCCCCGCCATCGGCCGCCTCTGCAGCGCGACAACCGGTACCCGTTCCGCGCTGGTGCTCTCCGGGCTGCTCGCCGGGATGGGCGCACTGCACTTCGCGGCGCCCAAGCCCTTCGACGCGATCGTCCCCAAGGGGCTGCCGGGGAGTCCCAGGCTCTGGACCAGGGCCAGCGGGGCGGCCGAGTTGGCCGTCGCCGCCGCGGTCGCCGTCCCGCGGACCCGCCGTCTGGGCGGCCTCGCCGCGGCAGGGCTGTTCACCGCCGTCTACCCGGCCAATGTGCAGATGGCCTACGACTGGCGGAACGCCTCGAAGCTCAAGCGGTACGTCGCGTTCGGCCGGCTGCCGCTGCAGGCGCCGCTGATCGGCTGGGCCCTCGCCGTCCGCAGCGGCGGACCAAACGGACCGGGTGGACCGGGCAGAGCGGGCGGGGCCCAGTAGGAGCACGGGGGAGCGTATGAGCGGCGAGGCCCCCGGTCATGGGACGATGGGGGCAATCGCTAGCCTCTCGCCACCGACACCATTGGATCCTGAGTGCCCGCCATCCCCGTCAGCGTCCCGGAGCCCAGTCGCACCGACCCGGCGCTGATCCGCAACTTCTGCATCATCGCCCACATCGACCACGGCAAGTCCACGCTCGCCGACCGGATGCTGCAGATCACCGGCGTCGTCGACCCGCGGCAGATGCGTGCCCAGTACCTCGACCGGATGGACATCGAGCGCGAGCGCGGGATCACCATCAAGTCGCAGGCGGTGCGCCTTCCCTGGGCACCGCTCAGCGGTGAGCAGCAGGGCACCACGCACATCCTCAACATGATCGACACCCCGGGCCACGTCGACTTCACCTACGAGGTCTCCCGGTCGCTGGCGGCCTGCGAGGGCACCCTGCTGGTGGTGGACGCGGCCCAGGGCATCGAGGCGCAGACCCTCGCCAACCTCTACCTGGCGCTGGAGAACGACCTCACCATCATTCCGGTGCTCAACAAGATCGACCTGCCGGCCGCGCAGCCGGAGAAGTACTCCGAGGAGCTCGCCCGGATCATCGGCTGTGACCCCGAGGACGTGCTGCTGGCCAGCGCCAAGAGCGGCCTGGGCGTCGAGGCCATCCTGGACGAGGTCGTCAAGAAGGTCCCCGCTCCGGTCGGCGTCAAGGACGCCCCGGCCCGAGCGATGATCTTCGACTCGGTCTACGACACCTACCGCGGCGTGGTCACCTACGTCAGGGTCGTCGACGGCGAGCTCACCAAGCGCGAGCGCATCGCGATGATGTCGACCGGCGCCACCCACGAACTGCTGGAGATCGGGGTGATCTCCCCGGAGCCCAAGGTCGCGGACGGCCTGGGTGTCGGCGAGGTCGGCTACATCATCACCGGGGTGAAGGACGTCCGGCAGTCCAAGGTGGGTGACACCATCACCTCGATGCACAAGGGCGCGACCGAGGCGCTGGGCGGCTACAAGGACCCGCGTCCGATGGTGTTCTCCGGCCTCTACCCGCTGGACGGCTCCGACTACCCGCTGCTCCGCGACGCGCTGGACAAGCTGCGGCTCAACGACGCCGCGCTGGTCTACGAGCCGGAGACCTCGGTGGCGCTGGGCTTCGGCTACCGCTGCGGCTTCCTTGGGCTGCTGCACCTGGAGATCATCCGGGAGCGCCTGGAGCGCGAGTTCAACCTGGACCTGATCTCCACCGCGCCCAACGTGGTCTACCGGGTGGTGCTGGAGGACGGCAGCGAGATCACCGTCACCAACCCCAGCGAGTTCCCCGGCGGCAAGATCACCGAGGTCAACGAGCCGGTGGTGCGCGGCACCATCCTGGCGCCCAATGAGTTCGTCGGCGCGATCATGGAGCTGTGCCAGGCCCGGCGCGGCAGTCTGCAGGGCATGGACTACCTCTCCGAGGACCGGGTGGAGCTGCGCTACACCCTCCCGCTCGCGGAGATCGTGTTCGACTTCTTCGACCAGCTGAAGTCCAAGACCCGCGGCTACGGCTCCTTCGACTACGAGCCGATCGGTGAGCAGGCCGCCGACCTGGTGAAGGTCGACATTCTGCTGCACGGTGACGCGGTGGACGCCTTCTCCGCGGTGGTGCACAAGGACAAGGCCTACAACTACGGCGTGATGATGGCCGGGAAGCTGCAGAAGCTGATCCCGCGCCAGCAGTTCGAGGTGCCGATCCAGGCCGCCATCGGTTCGCGGGTCATCGCCCGTGAGACGGTCCGCGCCATCCGCAAGGACGTCCTCGCCAAGTGCTACGGCGGTGACATCTCCCGGAAGCGGAAGCTGCTGGAGAAGCAGAAGGAGGGCAAGAAGCGGATGAAGATGGTCGGCCGGGTCGAGGTCCCGCAGGAGGCCTTCATCGCGGCGCTGTCGACGGACGCGGACGCCCCCTCCGAGAAGAAGAAGTAGCGGGCAGAGCCCAGAAGCCTGACGACAGGCGCCCACCGGAATCTTCGGGGGCGCCTGTCGGCTTCACCCGGCGGCGGTCCAGTGCGGGTCGCGGCCGGAGAGGGCGAGCGCGCGGTCGAACATGGTCATGTCGGGCTCGGTCGGCCTGGCCTCCGCGAAGCCCTCGTACTGCCGGTACATCTCGGCGTACTCCTCGACCAGGCCGAGGACGGCGGCGTCCACCGTTCCCGGGACCCGGAACTCCTGGCCGGTGGCGACGGCCAGCTCCCAGCCGTGGAGCACCATTTCGAGCAGCATCATGCCCGCGACGGCGGCGGCCGGCATCGAGGAGTCGCCCATCTTGACCTCGCCCTCCCACACCGCCGGATCCGACCAGGCGGTGACGGCCCGGTCCAGCTGATCGGCGTAGGCGTCGGCCCAGCCGGGCTCGGCGGTGAAGTCGCGCTGCTGCCAGTCGTCGGGAACGGACTCGCCGCGGGCGCGGAGCTCGAAGTTGTAGGCGGTCCAGAGCACCAGGTGATTGGTAAGGGTCCTGACATCCCATTCGGTGTCCGGGGTGCGGTCGGAGAGCTGGTCGGCGGTGACGCCGCGGACGATTCGTGCGGCCTCGTCGGCGGCGGCGGTGATCTGGGGAAGAAGATTCGTCATACGGTCCACGCTAGGCGTGCCTGATTCCGCTGTCTTGAAGAAACGCGACACCCTACGCTGGGAACCCATGACCAGCACGGATGCGGACAGCACGCCGGACCGGACCCAGCCCGCCATCGAAGAGGCGCGCGGGGTGCTGAGCCCCAGGCGCGCGGCGGCCCACTCCACCCTGACGACGATCCCGCCGGCGCCGGCCCTGGCCCCGTTCGTGGAGTTCCACTGGCATGTCCGCTGGGATCTGCGCGGGCAGGCCCCGTACGACCAGAAGGTGCTCTCCCACCCCAACGTCCATCTGGTGTTCGAGGAGACCGGCGCGGCGCTGTACGGGGTGGACCGCGGGCTGTTCGTCCGGCGGCTGGAGGGTGCGGGCCAGGTGCTCGGGGTGAAGTTCCGGCCTGGTGGCTTCCGGCCGTTCTGGGGGTGCCCGGTCCAGGAGCTGTCCGACCGGGTCGTGCCTGCGGAGCAGGTCTTCGGCGCGGCGGTGGAGGAGACCAACCGCCGGATCCTGGCGCTGGCGGAGCCGGCCGCGATGGCCGCGCTGGCGGACGCGCTGCTGCTGGCCCGCCTGCCCGAACCCGATCCGCAGGCGGTCGAGGTCGCCGCCATGGTGGAGACCGCCGGCAGCGACCACGACCTGGTCCGGGTCGAGCAACTCGCCGACCGCTGCGGCGTTTCCGTCCGTACTCTGCAGCGACTGTTCGCCGAGTACGTGGGGGCGAGCCCGAAGTGGGTGCTGCGCCGCGCCCGGCTGCACGAGGCCGCCCAGCGCGCGGGCGCCGGCCCCGTCGACTGGTCCGCACTGGCCGCCGACCTCGGCTACGCCGACCAGTCCCACCTCACCCGCGACTTCACCGCCGTGGTCGGACTGCCGCCGACGCGGTACGCACAGCGGGGCTGAGATCCCTACTCGGTGGCCAGCAACAACAGGTGACGGTCGATCAGGCCCTGGGTCTCCTCCTCCTGGTGGGCGACCACCAGGGCCTGCGCGCCGGCGCCGTCCTTCGCCTCGACCGCGTCCAGGATCGCCACCTGCCGTTCGTCGACACGCTTACGGGCCGTGACCGTCTCCGCGGCGGACCAGCGCAGCGGGGCGAACTCGCCCTGCAACTGCGCCAGTTGGACGGTCAGTCGAGGGGACCGGGCCGCGACGCCGAGATGGATGCGGAAGCGGCTGTAGCTGCGGCGGCAGGCGCCGAGGTCATTGGTCACCACGGCGGTGCGGAACCGGGCCGCGTGGCTGCGCAGCTCGTCCAGGTCCTGCTGGCAGGCCCGGACGGCGGCCAGCCGCGCCGCCGCGCCCAGCACGGCCGCGCACTGGTCGCCGAGATCGCGCAGGTCCTCGGCGGTACGGGCGCGCAGCTGGTCGGCCAGTGACTCCGCCGAGACGGCGGCGGAGCTGTCGATGACGCTGCCGCCGTTGCGTCCGGCCCGGGTCCGGATCACCCCGCGCTGCCGCAGGATCGTCAGTGCCTGGCGCAGGCTGCCGGTGGAGACGCCGAGCTGGGACGCCAGTTCGCCCTCGGGCGGCAGCCGCTGGCCGTGCACCAGCAGGCCGATGGAGACGGCCGTCTCCAGCTGCTGGACGACGAGCTCGGCACGGGCCGCCGTCTCCGACCCGGGGAGTCTGAGGAACGCCGAGAGGTCGGACACCGCACCCTTTCCCTGGTGTGCCCCTCCGACCGGACCGCATCCGGCCCGGTCGGAGGGGTGGAGCTCAGGCTCCGATGGTAACCAGTGGATCACCCGGTGACGGTGTCCAGGTCGGAGGGGGAGTCGATGGTCTGCCGCGGCCCGGTGAAGGTCTTCTTCACCGACAGGTGCCAGGCCGCCCAGAGCAGGATCAGGGCGCCGCCCACGACCAGCGGGGTGTAGTTGACGTACTTCCAGCTGAATCCGGAGTTGCCGGGCATCCCGCCGGGGGAGGTGGGCAGCACCGCGATCACGGTGGTGACGGCGATCTCGGCGAGCGCCAGTACGCACAGCCACTTGTACTTCGCCCCGAGCGTCCAGCCGCCCGGCTTGAAGGCGTCGCCGGCCCGCCAGCGGAGGAAGATCGGGATGGCGAAGGAGAGGTAGAGGCCCACCACGCCGATGGAGATGATGGCGTTGAAGGCGACCGGTACCGGAGCGCCGTTGATGTCCACGGTGACCAGCGCCGGGAGGGTCAGCAGCACGGCGAGGACCGCGATCGCCAGCATGCCGTAGACGGGGACCTGCTTGCTGGTCAGCCTGGTCCAGTAGCGGGCGCCGGGCACCGCGCCGTCCCGGCTGAACGCGTACAGCATCCGGGTGATGCTGGTCATGCAGGCGACCGCGCAGAAGAACTGGCCGACCGAGGAGACCAGCAGCACGAACCCGGCCCAGTTGGGGCTGAGCGCCTGGGTGAGCACGGTGGCGACGCCGCCGCCGGCCGCGGTGACCTTGGCCGGGTCCTGCACCGCGAAGAGGAAGCTGAGCATCAGCACCCAGCCGCCGATGGCGGAGTAGAGGATCGACTTCCAGATGCCCTTGGCGGCGGAGTCGGCCGCGCCGACGGTCTCCTCGGAGAGGTGGCAGGAGGCGTCGTAGCCGGTGATGGTGTACTGCGGCAGGATCGCGGCCAGCGGCAGGACGTAGAAGAGGAAGCCGAGGCCGCTGGTGCTGCCGCCGAAGAAGCCGGTGTTGTTGACGGTGTGGGTGAACACCGCGGCGACGCTCTGGTGGTGGTGCGGCAGGGCGACCAGGATGATGATGATCACGGCGACGCCGGCCACATGCCACCACACCGAGATGTTGTTCAGCAGCGCCAGCAGGTGGCTGGAGAAGATGCTGATCAGCGCGACCGCGGCGAGCACCCCGAGGAAGATCAGGAAGACCCGGTCCAGCGAGTAGTGCGAGGCCCAACTGCTGCTGAAGGTACCGATGGTGGCGTCGAGGAAGGTCGCGCACCCGTAGGCCACCGAGGCGGTGATGGCCAGCAGGCCGATGAAGTCCAGCCAGCCGGTGTTGTAGCTGGCCTTGATGCTGCCGAGCTTCGCCGACCAGAAGTACATGCCGCCCGAGGTCGGATAGGCCGAGACCAGCTCGGACATGCACACCCCGATGACCAGGATGAATGCCGAGACCAGCGGCCAGCCCCAGGCGATGGCCACCGGGCCGCCGCTGTTCCAGCCGACGAAGAAGCTGGTGAAGCAGCCACTGAGGATGGAGATGACGGAGAAGGAGATGGCGAAGTTGGAGAAGCCGGACCAGGAGCGGTTCAGCTCCGGCTTGTAGCCGAGTTCGGCGAGCTGTCTGTCGTCGTCCTGGGTGATGGATTCGTGGCTGGAAGTGGCCATGGTTGGTCCTCGCTGCGGAGTCGGGGCGTGACGGTGGATCAACCGGCGGGTGGGCGCGGTGGGGCGCTGGCGCACAGGCGTGCTGCGGTTCGTCGGTGCGTTAAGGTATAAGGTTAGAGGTTTTGATGACAAGGCTTTTTGCTGAGCGGTTTCGCGTGGGTTTCTCGGTCAGAGCACGGCGCGGATCGCGGCTTCGAAGCCCGTCACATGGTCGGTCGCACACGCCGCAGCACGCTCCGCGTCGCCGTCGATGATCGCGCGCAGCAGACCGCTGTGCTCGCCGACATGTCCGGCCAGGCCGGGGAGCCGGTCCAGGAACAGGCACCAGATCCGGGTCGCCAGATTGTCGTAGCTGACGAGGGTGGACTCCAGGTACGGATTGCCGGTCGCGGCGTAGACGGCGCGGTGCAGCCGCAGATCGAGGCGCATCAGCTCGAGCGGGGTGGTGGACGGTCGGCCGCTCCGCTCGGCCACCAGGTCGGCCAGTCCGGCGAGCAGCTCCCGGTCCGCGGCGGTGGCCCGGCGGGCCGCGGCGGCGGCCGCCAGCGGCTCCAGCTGTCGCCGCACCTCCGAGACATGACCGAGGTCGGTGAGGTGCACCTCGGTGGCGAAAGTGCCCCGGCGGGGGTACGCCACGACCAGGCGCTCCGCCTCCAGCCGCTTCAGCGCCTCCCGGACGGGCGTCCGCCCGACGCCCAGCTCCCGCGCCAGCTGTTCGTCGTTGAGCGGGGACCCCGGGGCTATCTGCAGGGTCACCAGCTGGTCGGTGAGGGTCCGGTAGGCCTGTTCGGCCAGTGAAGGGGCGACCGTACCGCTGCTGACCGGCATGGTCGGGGGACCTCCCTGGGACTTCTTGACGCTGCTCCGCCGATGGACCTACCGTAGCGCAACAACTGATATATCAGTCGTCGCACACGGGGATTCCAAGGAGTCGCATGCCGCAGGCGAGCTCTCACCAACACGACGCCGACGATCCCGATGTCGATCATCCGGACTTCCTCTGGCGCAACCCCGACCCCGCGTCCGGCTACGACGTGGTGATCGTCGGCGGTGGCGGCCACGGGCTGGCGACGGCCTACTACCTGGCGCGCAACCACGGCATCCGGCGGGTCGCGGTGCTGGAGAAGGGCTGGCTGGCCGGCGGCAACATGGCCCGCAACACCACGATCATCCGCTCCAACTACCTCTGGGACGAGAGCGCCGCGATCTACGAGCACGCGCTCAAGCTCTGGGAGGGGCTGGAGGAGGACCTCGACTACCCGCTGCTGTTCAGCCAGCGCGGGGTGCTCAACCTGGCCCACACCCTGCAGGACGTCCGCGAGAGCCGGCGGCGGGTGTATGCCAACCAGCTCAACGGGGTCGACGCCGAATGGCTGGAGCCCGAGCAGGTCGCCGAGGTCTGCCCGATCGTGAACATCTCGCCGGACGTGCGCCATCCGGTGCTCGGTGCGACCTACCAGCCGCGCGCCGGCATCGCCAAGCACGACTACGTGGCCTGGGGCTTCGCCCGCCGGGCCAACGAGTACGGGATCGACCTGATCCAGGACTGCGAGGTCACCGGCCTGGACATCCGCGCGGGGCGCGTCGTCGGGGTGAACACCACCCGGGGCCGGATCGCGGCGGGGAAGGTCGCGCTGGCGGCGGCGGGCCACACCTCGGTCCTGGCCGGGATGGCGGGGCTGCGGCTGCCGCTGCAGAGCCATCCGCTGCAGGCCCTGGTCTCCGAACTGCTGGAACCGGTCCACCCAACCGTGGTGATGTCCAACGCCGTGCATGTGTACGTCTCCCAGGCGCACAAGGGCGAACTGGTCATGGGTGCCGGCATCGACAGCCAGAACGGCTACGGCCAGCGCGGATCGTTCCACATCATCGAGCGTCAGATGGCGGCGGCGCTGGAGCTCTTCCCGGTCTTCGCCCGGGCGCACCTGCTGCGCAGCTGGGCCGGGATCGTGGACACCACCCCGGACGCCTCGCCCATCATCGGGCTCACCCCGGTCGACGGCCTCTACCTCAACTGCGGCTGGGGGACCGGGGGATTCAAGGCCACTCCGGGGGTCGGCTGGTGCTTCGCGCACACCATCGCCCATGACGAACCGCACCCCTACAACGCCCCGTTCACCCTGGACCGCTTCACCACCGGAGCGCTGGTGGACGAGCACGGCGCCGCCGCCGTGGCCCACTGAGCCCACTGAGCCCATTGAGAGGAGGGAACGCGCATGCAGCTCATCCCCTGCCCCTGGTGCGGCCCGCGCGAGGAGGCCGAGTACCACTACGGCGGCCAGGCCCATGTCGCCTACCCCGAGAACCCGCAGGGCCTGACCGACGAGGAGTGGGCGCAGTACGTCTTCTTCCGTGACAACCCCAAGGGCCCCTTCGCCGAGCGCTGGATGCACAGCGCCGGCTGCCGCCGCTGGTTCAACGCCGTCCGCGACACCGCCACCCACCGACTGCTGGCCGTGTACCGGAGCGGCGAGCCCCGCCCGGAGGTGCCCACCCCATGAGCCCCGTGACCGCAGCATCCTTCCGCCTGCCCGGCCGCGGCCTGGTGGACCAGGGCACCGACCTGGAGTTCAGCTTCGACGGCCGGACGTACTCCGGCCATCCCGGCGACAGCCTGGCCTCCGCGCTGCTCGCCAACGGCGTGCACCGGGTGGCGACCGGCATCCGCACCGGGCGTCCGCGCGGCATCGTCTCGGCCGGTGTCGAGGAGCCCTCGGCGCTGGTGCAGATCGAGGCGCCGTTCCCCGAGCCGATGCTCCAGGCCACGACGGTGGAGCTGTACGCCGGACTGGTCGCGCGCGGTCTGGCCGGACGCGGGCGGCTCGCCCCCGGCCCCGACCCGGCGCGCTACGACGCTGTGCACGCCCACTGCGATCTGCTGGTGGTCGGCGCCGGCCCGGCCGGGCTGATGGCCGCACTGGCCGGAGCACGGGACGGGCAGCGGGTGGTCCTGGTCGACGACCAGGCGCAGCCGGGCGGATCGCTGCTCGGCAGCGCGGAGACGCTGGACGGCCGACCGGGCCCGGAATGGGCCGCGGGGGTCGCGGCCGAGCTGGCCGGGCTCCCCGATGTGCGGGTACTCAGCCGGACCACGGCCTTCGGCTACTACGACGACGGCTTCGTCCTGGCGCTGGAGCGCCGCACCGACCATCTGGGGTTCGCGGCCCCGCCGGGGATGTCCCGGCAGCGGATCTGGCGGCTGCGGGCCCGGCGGATCGTCGTCGCCACCGGGGCGCACGAGCGTCCGCTGGTGTTCGCGGACAACGACCGGCCGGGGATCATGCTGGCCGGCGCGGCGCGCACCTATCTGCACCGCTACGGCGTGCTGGCGGGGCGTCAGGTGGCGGTGTGCACCACCGACGACAGCGCCTACCGGGCGGCGGTCGACCTCGCCGACGCGGGTGCGACCGTCACGGCCGTGGTCGACGCCCGCGCCCGGGTGCCCGAGGCGTGGGCGGAGGAGTGCGCCCGGCGCGGCATCGAGGTCCGCGCGGGGGAGGTGGTGACCGGGACCAGCGGATCGGAGCGGATCACCCGCGCGCACACCGCGCCGTACGCGGGCGGGCGGCTCAACGGCCTGCGCCGGGGCGTCGACTGCGACCTGCTGCTGGTCTCCGGCGGCTGGAACCCGGTGGCGCACCTGTACAGCCATGCGCGGGGCACCCTCCGGTACGACCCGGCGCGCGGCGCGTTCCTCCCCGCCGGCGAACTGCCGGGCATCCGGGTTGCCGGATCAGCCCGGGGGTGCGCCACGCTCGCCGAGTGCCTGGCGGACGGGGCAGGGGCGGTCGGTCGTTCGATCCCGTTCCCGGTCCCGGCAGTCGAGCCGACGCCGGATCGCACCCCAGGGCTGGTCCTCTGGTCGGTCCCCGACCCGGCCGAACAGGACGGCGGCGAGCCCCGCCCCCGCTTCGTCGACCTCCAGCGCGACGCCACCGTCGCCGACGTGCTCCGGGCCACCGGAGCCGGGCTGCGCTCGGTGGAGCACGTCAAGCGCTACACCACCATCGGCACCGCCCACGACCAGGGCCGTACCTCCGGCGTCATTGCCTCGGGCATCGTCGCCGAGGCGCTCGGGGTCGATGTCGCGTCGCTGGGCACCACCACTTTCCGTCCGCCCTACACGCCGGTGTCCTTCGCCGCGCTGGCCGGACGGGACCGGGGCGCGCTCTTCGACCCGGTGCGGGTGACCCCGCTGCACTCCTGGCACACCGCCCACGGGGCGGAGTTCGAGAACGTCGGCCAGTGGAAGCGCCCCTGGTACTTCCCGCGGCCGGGCGAGTCCATGGACGCGGCGGTGCTGCGCGAGTGCCGAGTGGCGCGGGAGTCCGTGGCGTTGATGGACGGCTCCACCCTCGGCAAGATCAATGTCCAGGGACCGGACGCGGGCGAACTGCTCGACCGCGTCTACACCAATCTGATGAGCACGCTGAAGCCGGGAGCGGCCCGCTACGGCGTGATGTGCGGCGTGGACGGCATGGTGCTGGACGACGGCACCGTCATCCGGGTGGCCGAGGAGGAGTTCCTGCTCACCACGACCACCGGCAACGCCGCCAAGGTGCTGGACTGGATGGAGGAGTGGCTCCAGACCGAATGGCCGGAGCTCAAGGTCACCCTCACCTCGGTCACCGACCACTGGGTGACCATCCCGCTGGTGGGCCCGCGCTCCCGAGCGGTGCTCGCCGCCGTCGCGCCGGACCTGGACGTCTCCAACGCCGCCTTCCCCTTCATGACCTGGCGCGATGCGACGGTCGCCGGGGTTCCGGCCCGGGTGTGCCGGATCAGCTTCTCCGGCGAGCTGGCGTACGAGGTCAACGTCCGGGGCTGGGAGGGGCTGCGGGTCTGGGAGGTATTGATCGCCGCCGGGGAGCCGTACGGCATCACCCCCTACGGCACCGAGACCATGCACGTCCTGCGCGCCGAGAAGGGCTACCCCATCATCGGCCAGGACACCGACGGCACGGTCACCCCGCAGGACCTCGGGCTGGGCTGGGCGGTCTCCAAGAAGAAGCCCGACTTCCTGGGCAAGCGCTCCTTCGCACGGGCGGAGAACCTGCGCGCTGACCGCAAGCAGTTGGTCGGCCTGCTCCCGGAGGACCCGGACCTGCTGCTGCCCGAGGGCGCCCAACTCATCAGCGGCGAGACGGTTCCGGCGCCACCCGTCCCCATGCACGGCCATGTCACCTCCAGTTACCGAAGTGCGGCGCTCGGGCGCACCTTCGCCCTCGCCCTGGTCAAGGCGGGCCGCGAGCGCATCGGCGACACGATCTACGTCCCGCTGGAGGACGGCGTCCATGCGGTACTGATCACCGACCCGGTGCTCTACGACAAGGAAGGAGCCCGCCGTGACGGCTGACACAGCAAGCGACGTAGCAGTGGTGGAAGTTCCGCGCCTCACCCAGCTCTCCCTACGCCTCGACCCGACCGGCCCGGCCGCTGCCATCGTGGCCAAGGCCCTCGACGGCGAGCTCCCGACGACCCCGTGCACCTTTCGTACGGCGGGGGCAGCCGACGTGCTCTGGCTGGGCCCCGACGAATGGCTGCTGGTCGCACCGGCGGAGGCCGCGGGCGAGCTGGAACCCCTGCTCCGGGAGGCGGTAGGCGCCGGTAGCGCCGAACTCGCCACCCTCACCGACGTCTCCGCCCAGCGCACCGCCTTCGACCTCACCGGCCCGCACGTCCGCGACGTCCTCGCCCAGGGCTGCGCCATCGACCTGCACCCGAGCGCCAGCCCGACGGGCACCTGCGTCCAGACCCTGCTGGCACAGACCGGCGTGATCCTGCAGGTCCACGACGCCTCCGCCCCAGCGGTACGCCTGCTCGTCCGCTCCTCGTACGCCCCGTACCTCGCGGCCTGGCTCGCCGACGCAGCAGCGGGGCTCTGAAGCCGACGGCCCGGCGGCGCTCATGCGCCACCGGGCCGTCGAAACAGCATTGCTGACGCCGGGTCAGTCCACCTCCGCCACAGCCTGCGAGAACTGTGCCGCGTACAGCCGCGCGTACGCGCCCTCTGCGGCGAGCAGTTCGCTGTGGCTGCCCTGTTCGACGATCGCGCCGTTCTCCATCACCAGGATGGTGTCCGCGTCACGGATGGTGGAGAGGCGGTGGGCGATGACGAAGGCCGTGCGGCCGCTGCGGAGGGTGGCCATGGCGCGCTGGATCAGGACCTCGGTGCGGGTGTCGACCGAGCTGGTGGCCTCGTCCAGGACCAGGATGGACGGCTCCGCCAGGAACGCCCGGGCGATGGTGATCAGTTGCTTCTCGCCCGCGCTGACGCCCGTCCCCTCGTCGTCGATGACGGTGTCGTAGCCGTCGGGGAGGGTGCGGACGAAGCGGTCCACGTGGGCCGCCTTCGCTGCGTTGACGACCTCCTCGCGGGTGGCCCCGGCCCGGCCGTAGGCGATGTTCTCGGCGATCGTGCCGCCGAAGAGCCAGGTGTCCTGGAGCACCATGCCGATGTTGGCGCGCAGCTCCTCCCGGTCCATCCGGGCCACGTCCACCCCGTCCAGGGTGATCCGGCCGCCGGTCACCTCGTAGAACCGCATCAGCAGGTTCACCAGGGTGGTCTTGCCGGCGCCGGTGGGGCCGACGATGGCGACGGTGTGGCCGGGTTCGGCGGTCAGCGAGAGGTCCTCGATCAGCGGCTTGTCCGCCTGGTAGCGGAAGGCCACGTTCTCGAAGGCGACCTCGCCGCGGAGCTCGGTCGGGCGCAGTGGCTCGACCGGCTCGGGGGCCTGCTCCTTGGCGTCCAGGAGTTCGAAAACGCGTTCGGCGGAGGCGACACCGGACTGGACCAGGTTGGACATGCTCGCCACCTGGGTCAGCGGCTGGCTGAACTGCCGCGAGTACTGGATGAACGCCTGGACGTCGCCGATGGACAAGGCGCCGGAGGCGACCCGCAGGCCGCCGACGACGGCGACCAGGACGTAGTTGATGTTGCCGATGAACATCATGCAGGGCTGGATCAGGCCGGAGATGAACTGCGCCTTGAAGCTGGAGGCGTAGAGCTTCTCGTTCTGCTCCCTGAAGATCTCCGCGGACTCCTCCTGCCGGCCGAAGACCTTGACCAGCGCGTGCCCGCTGTACATCTCCTCGATGTGGGCGTTGAGCTTGCCGGTGGTCTTCCACTGGGCCACGAACTGCGGTTGGGCCTTCTTGCCGACCCTGGCGGCGACGACGACCGAGGCCGGGACGCTGATCAGGGCGATCAGGGCGAGCAGCCAGGAGATGTAGAACATCATCGTCAGCACGCCGACGATGGTCAGCAGCGAGGTGACGATCTGACTGAGCGTCTGCTGCAGGGTCTGGCTGATGTTGTCGATGTCGTTGGTGACCCGGCTCAGCACCTCGCCGCGCGGCTGCTGGTCGAAGTAGCTGAGCGGCAGTCGGCCGATCTTCTCCTCGACGTCGCGGCGCAGCCGCTTCACGGCGCGCTGCAGGGCCCGGTTGGCCAGCCGGGCCTGGATGATGCCGCAGATGCCGGCGACGACGTAGATGGCGAGCACCCACAGCAGCACCGTACCGACGGCGTTGAAGTCGATGCCGTGGCCGGGGTGGATGTTCATCGAGGCCAGCAGGTCGGCCTGCTTGGTCTCGCCCTTGGCGCGCAGGCCCGCGATGACCTGCGCCTGGGTGGTGGTCGCCGGGATCTGCTTGCCGAAGACCCCCGCCAGGACCAGGTCGGTGGCATGTCCGAGGATCTTGGGGCCGATCACCGACAGGGTGACGCTGACGGCGGCCAGGGCCAGCACCGCGGCGATCAGATGCCGCTCGGGGCGCAGCAGCGAGAGCACGCGCTTGCCGGAGGCCTTGAAGTGCATGGACTTCTCGACGGGCGCGCCGCCCATGAAACGTCCCGGGCCCGGCAGGGGGGCGGGGCCTCGGCGCTTGGCCGCCGCTGCTTCCTCGGAAGCCTGTTCGGAGTCGCTCATGCCGCCTCCTCCTCGGTGAGCTGGGAGAGGACGATCTCGCGGTAGGTCTCGTTGCTGTACATCAGCTCGCGGTGGGTGCCGGTGCCGACGACCTGGCCCTCGTCGAGGACGATGATGCGGTCGGCGTCACGGATGGTGGAGACGCGCTGGGCGACGATGACGACGGTGGCGTCGGCGGTCTCGTGGGCGAGAGCGGCGCGCAGCCGGGCGTCGGTGGCGTAGTCCAGGGCGGAGAAGGAGTCGTCGAAGAGGTAGATCTCCGGGCGGCGGACCAGCACCCGGGCGATGGCCAGGCGCTGGCGCTGTCCGCCGGAGACATTGGTGCCGCCCTGCGCGATCGGCGCGTCCAGGCCCTCGGCGAGCGCCTCGACGAAGTCCTTGGCCTGCGCGGTCTCCAACGCGGCCCAGAGGTCCTCGTCGGTGGCGTCGGGGTTGCCGTAGCGGAGGTTGGTGGCGACGGTGCCGGTGAAGAGGTAGGGCTTCTGCGGGACCAGGCCGACGGTCTTCGCCAGCAGCGCCGGGTCCAGGTCGCGGACGTCCACGCCGTCCACCAGCACGCTGCCGTCGGTGGCGTCGGAGAGCCGGGGGATCAGGGTGAGCAGGGTGGTCTTGCCGCTGCCGGTGCTGCCGATCACGGCGGTGATCTCGCCGGGCCGCGCGCTGAGGCTGACATGGCGCAGCACCGCCGACTCGGCGCCGGGGTAGCGGAACTCGGCGTCCCGCAGCTCCAGGAAGCCGGCCCGGCGCAGTTCGCGGACCGGGGCGAGCGGGGGCAGCACGGTGGTCTCGGTGTCCAGGACCTCCTCGATGCGCTCGGCGCAGACCTCGGCGCGCGGGACCATCATGAACATGAAGGTCGCCATCATCACCGACATCAGGATCTGCATCAGATAGCTGAGGAAGGCGGTGAGGGCGCCGATCTGCATCCCGCCGCTGTCGATACGGTGCGCGCCGAACCACATCACGGCGACGCTGGAGATGTTGACCACCATCATGACCATGGGGAACATCAGCGCCATCAGCTTGCCGACATGCACCGCGGTCTCGGTGAGGTCGGCGTTGGCCTCCTCGAAGCGTTCGCGCTCGTGATCGTCCTTGACGAAGGCGCGGATCACCCGGAGGCCGGTGATCTGCTCGCGCAGGATCCGGTTCACCGAGTCGATCTTGACCTGCATGGCACGGAACAGCGGGCGCAGCCGCGTGACGATCAGCGCGATGATCACCCCGAGGATCGGCACGATGGCGACCAGCAGCGAGGACAGCGGGACGTCCTGGTTGAGCGCCAGGATGATGCCGCCGATGCACATGATGGGCGCGGAGACCATCAGCGTGAAGGTCATCAGCACCAGCATCTGCACCTGCTGCACGTCGTTGGTGCTGCGGGTGATCAGCGAGGGCGCCCCGAAGCCGCCGACCTCGCGGGCGGAGAAGGACTGCACCCGGTCGAAGATCGAGGCCCGGATGTCCCGGCCGAGCGCCATGGCGGTGCGGGCCCCGAAGTACACCGCGCCGATGGCGCAGACGACCTGGGCCACCGTCACGCCCAGCATGATCCCGCCGGTCTGCAGGATGTAGGTGGTGTCGCCCTTGATCACGCCTTGGTCGATGATGTCGGCGTTCAGGGTCGGCAGGTAGAGGGTGGCGATGGTCTGGATCAGCTGCAGCAGCACCAGCACGCCCATGGGCCTGGTGTAGGGGCCCAGATGGGTCCGCAGGAGTCGGATCAGCACGCGAGTCTCTCAGGACGAGGGCGGGAGGGGTGGCGGTGGGCCATCGCCCGAAGGGGTGACGGCGTTACAGGGAGAGCGCTTACAGGCAGAGCATAGACACAATCTGCGTACGCCGTACCCGGTTTTTTCGGGCGCAGGCAGGGCATCGCTTCAGGACCGCCATCCTAGGTTCCTTACTTGTCGACCGGCAAGCAACTTTGCCCCTGGCTGAACCGCAGGTCGGACCGTTATGAGGGCTCCCCCCTTACGCACAGGTCCGGAACGTCCTACTCTGATCGTTGCCCGCTAGTTACTCGTGAGTTAACTACTGTTTCGGCCCGGCCGCAGGGCCCTCGGAGGTAGCCGTGAGCCCCACCCCCACTCCCGCCCCCACCGCAGTGACCCCGCAAGCGACGTCGCTGATCGACAACCGCCCCGACTCGGTGGCCCAGCTGTTCCTGTCCCGGGTGGCGGAGACCCCCGACCGGGTCGCCTACCGCTACCCGGTGCCGGTGGACGAGCACGCGGCCGACGGCGCGCCCGGTGCGGAGCAGTGGCGCACGATGACCTGGGGCCAGGCCGCGGAGCAGGTCACGACCATCGCGGGCGGCCTGATGGCGCTGGGGATCCGTCCCGAGGAGCGGGTCGCGATCTCCTGTTCGACCAGGATCGAGTGGATCCTCGCCGACCTCGGCGTGATGTGCGCCGGAGCGGCCGTCACCGCGGTCTACCCCAGCACCAACGCGGACGAGACCGCCTACATACTGGCGGACTCCGGCAGCCGGGCGGTCATCGCCGAGGACGGCGTCCAGCTCGCCAAGATCCTCGGGGTGAGCGGGCAGCTGCCCGAGCTCAGGTACATCGTCACCGTCGACGGCAGCAGGCCGGACGAGTCGCAGCCGGCGCCGGAGGGCATCGGGGTGCTGACCTTGGCCGAGCTGGAGGAGCGCGGCGCCGCCCACCTCAAGGAGCACCCCGATGCGGTCACCTCCACCGTCGCGGCCATCGACCGCGAACAGCTGGCCACCCTGATCTACACCTCGGGCACCACCGGCCGCCCCAAGGGCGTGCGGCTGGTCCACGACTGCTGGTCCTACCAGGCGGCGGCCCAGTCCAGCACCGGGCTGCTCACCGCCGACGACGTCCAGTACCTGTGGCTGCCGCTGTCGCACGTCTTCGGCAAGACGCTCACCTCCGGGCACATCCAGCTGGGATCGGTCACCGCGGTGGACGGCCGGGTGGACCGGATCATCCACAACCTGCCGGTGGTCCAGCCGACCTACATGGCCTCGGCGCCGCGGGTGTTCGAGAAGGTCTACAACGGCATCGCCGGCAAGGCCCGGGCCGAGGGCGGCGCCAAGTACAAGATCTTCCTCTGGGCCGCCAAGGTCGCCCGCGACTACGCCCGCACCGGCCAGGAGTCGCTGACCGCGACCGGCACCCGCTCGGTCCCGCTCGGGCTCAGGCTCCAGCACGCCGTCGCCGACAAGCTGGTGTACGCCAAGATCCGCCAGGCCTTCGGCGGACGGATGCGGGCCTGCGTCTCCGGCAGCGCCGCGCTGGCCCCCGAGATCGGCTACTTCTTCTCCGGCGCCGGCGTGCACATCCTGGAGGGCTACGGCCTCACCGAGTCCAGCGCCGGATCGACCGTCAACCCCGGCGAGGACTACCGCATCGGCACCGTGGGCACCCCGCTCCCGGGCACCGAGGTGCGGATCGCCGAGGACGGCGAGGTGCTGCTGCGCGGACCGGGCGTGATGCGCGGCTACCACAACCAGCCCGAGAAGACCGCCGAGGTGCTGGAGAGCGACGGCTGGTTCCACACCGGTGACATCGGCGAGATCGACAAGGACGGCTTCGTCAAGATCACCGACCGCAAGAAGGACATGTTCAAGACCTCCGGCGGCAAGTACGTGGCCCCCAGCGAGGTCGAGGGCAAGTTCAAGGCGGTCTGCCCGTTCGTCAGCAACATCCTGGTCATCGGCAACGGCCGCAACTTCTGCACGGCGCTGATCACCCTGGACGAGCCGGTCATCATGCCGTGGGCCGGGGCCCACGGCATGACCGGGAAGTCCTACGCCGAGGTCTGCTCCTCGCCGCAGGTGCACGAGCTGATCGACGGCTTCGTCCAGCGCCTCAACGGCGACCTGCAGCGCTGGCAGACCGTCAAGAAGTTCACCGTGCTGCCGCGGGACCTCGACATCGAGCACGGCGAGCTCACGCCCAGCCTCAAGGTCAAGCGCCCGGTGGTGGAGCGGGAGAACGCCGACGCCATCGCGAAGATGTACGAGGGCGCCAACGAGGCCTGACGGCTCGTCGGTTCAGCACGGTCAGTCGGTCGCCGCCGGGGAGGACGATCCGTCCCGGCGGCGGCGCAGCCACAGCGTCAGCGGGATCGCGCCGGCCAGGGCCGTCAGGCCGGTGAGGGCGTAGGGGGCGGCGCTGCCGTGCTCGGCCGGCAGGGCCCGCTGGTTGAAGGTCGACGGCACCGACAGGGTGGCCCAGTGACTGACCGGCCAGGCCACCACGAACGCCCGGCCCACCACGTCCTTCAGCGGGACCAGGCCGCCGCCGGTGTTGTGCAGCCGCTGGTAGCGGGAGTCCTCGGAGTCGTTGCGGTGGTCGCCCATCACCCAGAGGTAGCCGGAGGGGATCGTCACCGTGCCGACCGGGTCGTTGTCGCAGGGCGTGGCCCCGGGGTAGAGGTAGGGCTCGCTGAGGGCCACCCCGTCGACCGAGACCGGTGCGCCCGCGTTGCACACCACGGTGTCGCCGCCGACCGCGATCACCCGCTTGATCAGGTCCGCCTCGTCGGCCGACGGCATCAGCCCGATCCAGCTGAGCGCCGACTGCAGGCCGCGCACCGTCGCGCTGCTGCTGGGCTTCGGCAGCTCGGACGGGTTCAGCCAGTTCCCGGGGTCGTGGAAGACGATCACCTGGCCGCGCTGCGGGGTCACCCCGAGCCAGGGGCTGAACTTGTCCACCAGTACCCGGTCGTTCCGCACCAGCGCGTTGTTCATCGAGTCGGAGGGGATGGAGAAGGCCTGCACGAAGAAAGTCTTGATCACCACGGACAGCACCAGCGCGACCAGGATGAGCAGCGGCAGCTCCTTCCACAGCGGCCGGCGCGGACGCCCCGCCGGTCCGGCCGTCCCCCGCTCCGCCGACACCCCGCCCGCAACCTGCTGGCCCATCGCCACGCCCCCTCCGATACCCGCCACACCCATCACCCCAACGAGCGGGAGTTCCCGGCCGCACCGGACGGCGCCGCAGGGGTGGTCCGCGATGCCGGACAATGGGCGCATGCCCTCCGCACTTCCCGACGGCGAAGCCGTCCCCGCCGACGGGGCCCTGCCCGAGCACGCGCTGAGCGAGCTCGGACGGCGGCCCTTCGGCTTCTACGTCCATGTCCCGTACTGCGCCACCCGCTGCGGGTACTGCGACTTCAACACCTACACCGCCACCGAGCTGCGCTCTTCCGGGGCCGTCGCCTCGCAGGACACCTACGCGGACAATCTGGTCGCCGAGATCCGGCACGCCCGCCGGGTCCTCGGCGACGCCGAGCTGCCGGTCGAAACGGTGTTCCTGGGCGGCGGGACGCCCACCCTGCTGCCGGCCGCCGACCTGGTCCGGATGCTGGCCGCGATCAGGGCGGAGTTCGGGCTCGCCGACGGGGCCGAGGTCACCACCGAGGCCAATCCGGAGTCGGTCGACCCGGCCTATCTGGCGGAGCTGCGCGAGGGCGGCTTCAATCGGCTGAGCTTCGGCATGCAGAGCGCCCGCCCGCACGTCCTGGAGCTGCTGGACCGCCGGCACACCCCGGGCCGTCCCGAGGCCTGCGTCGCCGAGGCCAGGGCGGCCGGGTTCGAGCACGTCAACCTGGATTTGATCTACGGCACCCCGGGGGAGAGCGATGACGACTGGCGCGCCTCGCTGGAGGCGGCGCTGGGCGCGGAGCCGGACCATGTGTCGGCTTATGCGCTGATCGTCGAGGAGGGCACCAGGCTGGCGGCCCGGATCCGCCGCGGCGAGATCCCGATGACCGACGACGACGTGCACGCCGACCGTTACCTCATCGCGGAGGAACTGCTCAGCGCCGCCGGTCTCGACTGGTACGAGGTCTCCAACTGGGCCAGCACTCCCGAGGCCCGCTGCCGCCACAACGAGCTCTACTGGACCGGCGCGGACTGGTGGGGCGCCGGCCCCGGCGCGCACAGCCATGTCGGCGGCGTGCGCTGGTGGAACGTCAAACACCCTGCGGCGTACGCGCAGGCGCTCGCCGAGGCGCGCACCCCGGCGCAGGGACGCGAGCGGCTGACGGACGAGGACCGTCGGGTGGAGCGCATCCTGCTGGAGCTGCGGCTGTCCGAGGGCTGCCCGCTCGACCTGCTGCTCGAAGCCGGACGCAAGGCCGCCGACCTGGCCCTGGCCGACGGGCTGCTCGCGGCAGGGCCGTTCGCCGCCGGGCGGGCGGTGCTGACGCTCCGTGGACGGCTGCTGGCCGACGCGGTGGTTCGGGATCTTACGGACTGAGACCGGTGGACTGAGCGCGTGACGGGATCCGCTACTGTTTCTCACTTGTTGTCCTATGGTGCGACAAGAGCCGGGAGGGGCTGGGGTGGCTTTCGGTACGACGACACCGCGCAATGCCACCACCGACGCGGCGTTCCACGCGTTCTTCGAGCAACGCCACCGCGAGCTGTCCCGCCTCGCCTACCTGCTCACCGGTGAGGCCGACGCCGCCGACGACCTCGCGGCCGAAGCGCTGCTGGAGGTCTGGCGGCACTGGGACCGGGTCAACGCGGCCGACAGCCCGGCGGCGTACGCACGCGGTGTGCTCGCCAACCTCTGCCGCAACCGCATCCGCAGGCTCACCCGCGAGCGGGCCGGGCTGCGCGGCTGGGGCGCGCTGTGGCGGGACCGGGAGTCGGTCGACGCCGCGGACGTCCCGGCCGTCGTCGACGTCCGCGGCGCGCTGCGCCGGCTGCCGCACCGGCGGCGGGCCTGCGTGGTGCTGCGCTACGCCTTCGACCTGTCCGAGCGTGAGACCGCGGCGGCGCTGGGTATATCGGTGGGCACGGTGAAGAGCCAGACGTCCCGGGGCGCCGCGCAGCTCGCCGAGCTGCTGGCCGGACGCCCTGAGGCACAATGGCTCGTCGCGGCAGGGGAGGAGGGCTGATGTCCCGGCAGAACGAGCAGCTGAACCTGGAACGCCTCGGCGCCGTGCTGCGCGCCGAGGCGGACGGCCACCAGCCGGACCGTGCGGCGATGCTGGCCAGGATCGAACGCGGGCAGTTCAGCGCGCCCGCGCCGGCACGCGGTCGGCGCAGGCGGACTTCGCGGCGGAGCGGTCTGCGGCTCGCCGGGATCGTCATGGCCAGCGCGGTCGGCTTCGGTCTGAGCGTCGCCGGCACCTGGGCGGCGGTCGGGGTGTTCAGCGCTCCCGCGCCGACGGAACCGGTGGTCACCGTGGTCTCGCCGAGTCCCTCGGAGAGTGCCGCGCCAACGCCGACGCCGCCCATGCCCACGACGTCCGGCTCCCCGTCCACGCCGTCGGTTTCTGCTGGGGCTACCCGGGTCCAGCAGGGATTCCTCTGGTCGGACGGCTCCATCGACCCGTACAGCACGACCGGTTGGTCGCAGAGCGACATCACGCTCAAGAACCACTACACCGTCACCGCGCTGGACGTGAAGGTCACCCTGGCGTTCACCCCCGGTCTCGCCAGCACCGGCTCCTGGTCCACCGTCCCGGCCGCCGACCTGGTCACCACGGTCACCAAGCAGGGCGGCACCCTGGTCTACGAGTTCAGCCTGAAGCCGGGAGCGACCCTGGCCCCGGGCACCTATGTGTTCGCCGGCCAGTACAACCACGCCGCCGTCGGCCGCGACGCCGGCGGGGACAGCTACCGGGCCACCGCCACCGGCCATGGCTCCTCCGTCGAGGTCTACGGGAACTTCGCGGCGACCCACCCGAACGGCTGAAGAAAAGGTTCGGCGAACCGGGCAACCTTTTGCGGGAGTCGAACCACTGAGCGGTAAAGGCACCACCGATGCGCCGGTGGTGCCGCCCCGACCCCCGTACGAAGGGCCGCTCCGGTGCCATCCCACAGCCGAACTCCCCAGCAGCAGCACCGCCGTTCCCGCACCACCCGACGCCTTCTCGCGGCGGGCAGCGTGCTGGTCGCGCTCGGCGGCGCGGCGGCCGTGCCGCTGTTCGCGGACGCGGCGAGCACGTCCACCGCCTCCACCCTCACCGTGGCCAAGGACGGCAGCGCGAAGTACACCACCGTGCAGGCCGCGGTGAACGCGGCCAAGGCCGGCGACACCATCAGCATCGCCAAGGGCACCTACAAGGAGACGGTGAACGTCCCCTCCGGCAAGACCGGGCTGAGCATCATCGGCGCCACCGGCAACGCCGAGGACGTCGTGATCAGCTACGGCAACGCCGCGGGCACGACCAAGTCCGACGGCTCCAGCTACGGCACCCTCGGCAGCGCCACCGCGACCTTCGCCGCCGCCGGGATGACCGTGGCGAACGTCACCATCACCAACTCCTTCTCGAAGGCCGCCCATCCGACCGTCGCCAACGGCCAGGCCGTGGCCCTGGCGGCGGAGGGCGACAAGCAGGTCTACCGGAACGACCGGTTCATCGGCCACCAGGACACCCTGCTGGCCTGGTCGCCGAGCGCCACCGCGCAGACCCGGCAGTACTTCAGCTCGGTCTTCATCAAGGGCGACACCGACTTCATCTTCGGCAACGCCACCGCGGTCTTCGACCACGCCAACATCCAGGCCATCGACGAGGGTGCGGCGGCCGGCGGCCTCAACGGCTTCATCACGGCGGCCAACACCGAGTCGTCCAAGACCTACGGCTTCCTGATCAGCAACAGCACGGTCTCCAGCAGCGCCGCCGCCAACACCTACTACCTGGGCCGCCCCTGGCACCCGACCAGCACGGCGGTGGCCCAGGTGGTCTTCCGCAACACCGTGCTGCCGGCCGCGGTCAAGAAGGCCACGCCCTGGACCGACATGAGCGGATTCTCCTGGACCTCGGCGAGGCTCCACTCCTACCTCAACACCGGTGCGGGTGCGGCCACCAATGCCAGCACCCCGCAGCTGACGGCGGCTCAGGCAGCCGACTACACCGTGCGGAAGTACCTGGCCGGCACCGACGGCTGGAACCCGACCGTGACCGCCGGCGGCAGCGCATCAGCGACCGCGACCGCGGTTGCGACCGCCACCGCCACGCCCACGACGGCTCCCACCGCGACGGCGTCAGCCAGTGCCACGGCCGGCGGCTCGGGCGTCTCCGTCGGCGCCACCGGTGACACCCGTACCGTCACCCAGCCGACCGTCCCCGGCACCGTCTGCGCCACGGTCAGCTCCACGCTGGCCATGAGCGGCCGCCTGTCCACCACCGCCAACGAGACCACCCCGCCGGACACCGCCCGGATCCAGTCGGCGCTGAACTCCTGCGCGCAGACCGGCTCGGCCACGGTCGCGGTCAAACTCACCGCCCCCGACAGCAGCCACAACGCCTTCCTCAGCGGCCCGTTGACCGTCCACAAGGGGGAGGTGCTGCTGCTGGACAGCGGAGTCACCCTCTACGGCTCGCGCAATCCCGCGAGTTACCAGATCAGCGGCAAGTCCACCTGCGGCACCCTGTCCAGCTCCAACAACGGCTGCTACCCGCTGATCACCGTGTCCGGCGCCAACGCCGGTGTCGAGGCGGTCCGTTCGAGCAACGGCAGCCAGGGCCGGATCGACGGCCGCGGTGACCAGACCATGCTGGGCAGCAGCACCACCTGGTGGGGTCTGGCCACGGCCGCGCAGTCGGCCGGCAAGAACCAGAACAACCCGCGGCTGATCCAGGCCAACAGCTCCGACAACTTCACCCTCTACGACATCGACCTGGTCAACTCCACCAACTTCCACGTGGTCTACAACGGCGGCAACGGCTTCACCGCCTGGGGCGTCCGGATCCACACCCCGGCCACGGCCCGCAACACCGACGGGATCGACCCGGCCGGCGCCACCAACGTCACCATCGCGGACTCCTACATCCAGGACGGCGACGACGGCATCGCCATCAAGGGCGGCTCGAAGGCCAGCAGCAACATCACCGTCAAGGACAGCCACTTCTACGGCACCCATGGCATCTCCATCGGCTCGGAGACCTACAGCGGCGTCACCAACGTCCTGATCGAGAACAACACCGTGACCGGGACCGACAGTTCGGGAACGGCCAGCGGCAGCAGCACCGGACTGCGGATCAAGTCCTCGGCGGCCAGCGGCGGCAAGGTCTCCCAGGTCGGCTACCTCAACAACTGCCTGACGGCGGTCAAGGCCCCGCTGGTCTTCGACACCCACTACTCCTCGGGCAGCGGCTCCTACACCCCGTACTTCACCGGGATCGTCATCAACGGGCTGAGGTCCACCAGTTCGGTGAGCGGCGCCAAGTCCACCCTGGTGGGCCTGAACGCCGGCTACCCGCTGGGCCTGACCCTGGCCAACGTCAGCCTGGACACCACCGCCGCCACTTCGTCCTACGCGACCGTCGGGCTCTACAACAGCAACCTCAGGCCCAGCGGCACCGGGGTCGGCGCCAGCACCAGCACCAGCCCGATGGCCGCCGCCGGCTCCGTTCCCAGCTGCACCTTCCCCAGCTACCCGACCCTGTGAGGATCTGGTCATGAGCAACCCCAAGCACCGGCTCGGCCGTCGGGAGCTCCTGGTCCGCGCGGGCGGGGCGAGTCTGGCGCTGGGCGCGGCAGGAGCCGGCGTCGGCTCCTATCTCGCCTCGGCCCAGGCCGCCCCCGCCGCCTTCGGCTACACCGACGACGGCAGCTACTACACCGTCACCACCGGTGGCGGACTGGTCTTCAAGGTGCACCGGACCAACGGCGACCTGACGTCGCTGGTCTACGACGGCACCCAGTACCAGGGCTACGGCGGACAGAACTCCCAGGTGGAGTCGGGCTTGGGGAGTTCGGCCGTCAGCATCGCGCAGAGCGCGGGCACCATCCTGATCACCGTGGTGCACGGAACCATGCACCACTACTACGCGGCCCGCAGCGGCGAGAACAACGTCTACATGTGGACCAACAAGGCGGACGCCTCGATCACCGCCACCCGCTACATCGTCCGGGTGCGGCCGGGCCTGTTCCCCAACAACAACCCCGACAGCTGGGACAGCGCCACCGACACCCTCATCGAGGCCCAGGACATCCGGGTGAAGCCGGACGGGACCACCCGCTCCAAGCACTACTCCAACCAGCGGGTGATCGACTACGACTACGTCGGCTGGTGCACCGGCTCGGTCGGCATGTGGATGGTGCGCAGCAACCACGAGAAGGCCTCCGGCGGCCCTTTCTACCGGTCGCTGATGCGCCATCACTACACCGACGGGGCCGGGCTCTACGAGATCCTGCACTACGGGGAGAACCAGACCGAGGCGGAGCGCTTCGGCCTGCAGGGACCCTACGTCCTGGCCTTCACCGACGGCGGTGCGCCGGCCGCCTCGCTGTACCACGACCGGCTGGACACCTCCTGGGTGGACGGCCTGGGCCTGGTCGGCTGGACCGGCCGTGCCGGACGCGGCCGGGTGACCGGGGTGGGCATCACCGGGCGGGACACCGCGGTCCCGTACACCGTCGGCTTCGCCAACAGCGAGGCCCAGTACTGGGCTTCGGCGAGTGCGGGCAGCGGCTACTTCTCCTGCACCGGAATGCTGCCGGGGACCTACGCCTACACCGTCTACAAGGGTGAACTGGCGGTCCACACCGGATCGGTGACGGTCACCGCGGGTGGCACGACGATGCTCCACACGATCGCGGTCACGGCCGACCCCAGCGACTCGGCCGCGATCTGGCGGATCGGCGACTGGAACGGTGCGCCGACCGGGTTCAAGAACGCCGCGCTGATGACCTGTGCCCACCCCTCGGATGTCAGGGCGGCCGCCTGGACCGGGAGTTACACCGTGGGCACCTCCGCCACCAGCGCCTTCCCGGCGTACCAGTGGCGGGACGTCAACGACGGCCTGCTGGTCGACTTCACCCTGACTGCCGCCCAGGCCGCGACCGCGCACACGCTCACCATCGGGATCAGCACGGCGTTCCTGAACGGCCGCCCCAGGGCCACGGTGAACGGCTGGACCTCGGCGATTCCGGCTGCCGTCAGCGAGCCCGCCACCCGCTCGCTGACGGTGGGCTCCTACCGGGGCAACAACCACAGCTACAGCTGGACCGTCCCGGCGAGCGCGCTGAAGACCGGCGCCAACACCCTGCGGATCGACGTGGTCAGCGGCTCCACCGGGACCGGCTACCTGAGCCCCGGCTTCGCCTACGACTGTGTGGAACTGCTGGCCTGATCACTCCTACTGACTGACCGTCACGAAGTCACAAAATCGATGAGCTCCTCGACCCGGCCCAGCAGGGCCGGGTCGAGGTCCTTGAAGGAGTTCACCGAGGCGAGGATGCGCTTCCAGGCCGCCGGGGTGTCCACCGGCCAGCCGAGGCGGCGGCAGACGCCCTCCTTCCACTCCTCGCCGCGGGGCACGTCCGGCCAGGCCGCGATGCCCACCGAGGCGGGCTTCACCGCCGCCCAGACGTCGATGTAGGGGTGGCCGACGACCAGCACGTCGGCGCCGCTGACCCGGTCGGCGATCCGTGACTCCTTGCTGCCCGGCACCAGGTGGTCCACCAGTACGCCCAGCCGCCGCCCCGGTTCCGGCGCGAACCCGGCGACGATGGCCGGCAGGTCGTCGATGCCCTCCAGGTACTCCACCACCACGCCCTCGATCCGCAGGTCGTCGCCCCAGACCCGCTCGACCAGCTCGGCGTCGTGGCGACCCTCGACGTAGATCCGGCTGGGCAGCGCCACCCGCGCCCGCACGCCCTGGACCGCCACCGAGCCCGAGGCCGTCCGGGACGGGGCGACCGGCGCCGGCGGGGCGACCGATCCGGGGCGCACCAGGGTGACCGGCCTGCCGTCCACCAGGAAGCCGCTCGGCGTCATCGGGAAGACCCGCAGCCTGCGGTGCCGGTCCTCCAGGGTGACGGTGAAGCCCTCGGCCGTCTTCTCGCAGCGCACCACGGCGCCGCAGAACCCGGTCACCACCTCCTCCACCACCAGGTCCCGCTCGGCGGGCAGCTCGCGGGCGGGGGTGGAGCGCTTCCAGGGCGGGGTCAGATCGTAGGTGCGGGTCACAGGCCGGGCGCTCCCCAGACCGGGAACCAGCGGGTCAGGTCCTGCTCGACCCGCAGGTCGTTGCCGAGCATCGCCTTGATCTCCAGCTCCAGCGCGTTGTCGCGCCGCTCCCCGCCGCCGGGCCTGGGGGCGAAGGGGTAGAAGCTGCCGCGCTTGTAGATGTAGACCAGCGCGAGCGGACGGTTCTGGGCGTCGGTGAAGTTCACCAGCGAGCAGAGCAGCTGCGGGCCGAAACCGGTGCTCTCCAGCGCCGAGTTGATCGCATGGACGTCGTTGACCAGCGAGACGATGTCCTCGGGGGGCTGACGGACGGTCATCCAGGAGTAGCCGTAACTGTCCCGGCTCGACTCGATGGCGATGCCGCCGCGTGCGACATCGGCGTCGAGCAGCGCCTGCACGTCCTGCTGGACCTGGGCGAAGGCGCCGCCTTCCACGGAGGCGAAGCACACCGAGCCGACGCCGGTGGGCTTGAACCCGGCCGCCGCCTCCAGGGTGATCGCCGCCGAGGGCAGCCCGAACAGCTGGTCGAGGTCGGGCTTCACGGGCTTGGTGCGGCCGAGCAGGGCGTCCAGGAAGCCCATGGGTTCGCTCCTCAGAGGGCAGGCGTGCTGGGGGACTGGGAGGGGTTACTGACGGCCCAGCTCGGCGCTGATCCGGCCGAGCTGCTCCAGGCGCTTCTCCAGCGAGGGGTGGGTGGAGAAGGCCTGGCTGGCGGCCTGGCGGGCGGAGACCGCCGGGGCGAAGTAGAAGGCGTTGAACGGCTGGGCCCGGCGCAGGTCCTGGGTGGGGATCGCCGCCATCTGGCCGCTGACCTTGGTGAGCGCGGAGGCCAGCGCCGAGGGGCGGCCGGTCAGCAGCGCGGCCGAGCGGTCGGCGGAGAGCTCGCGGTAGCGGGAGAGCAGCCGGGTCAGCAGGAAGCTGAGGGTGTAGACCACGGCGCTGACGCCGATGACGATCAGGGCCGCCACAGCGGTGTTGTCGCCGTCGCGGTCGTCCCGGCTGCTGAAGCCGCCGAACAGGCCGAACTGGAGCCCGACCCGGGTGATGATCCCGGCCAGCACACCGAGGAAGCCGGCGATGGTCATCACGGCCACGTCCTTGTGTGCGACGTGGGACATCTCGTGCGCCAGCACGCCCTCCAGCTCCTCCGGCTCCAGCCGGCGCAGCAGACCGGTGGTGACGCACACCACGGCGTTCTTCTCGTTGCGTCCGGTGGCGAAGGCATTGGGGATGTCACTCTGGGCGACGGCGACCTTGGGCTTCTGCATGTCCGCGAGCGTGCAGAGCCGGTCCACGGTGCCGTGCAGCTCGGGGTAGTCCTCCGCGGAGACCTCGCGGGCCCCCATGCTGAAGGCCGCGATCTTGTCGCTGAACCAGAACTGGGCGATGAACAGGCCGCCGGCGATGATCACCACAAACGGCCAGGCGCCCTTCAACAGCACGATCAGTGCGCCCACGAACACGACGTACAGCAGGCCGATGAAGAACATCGTCGCCAGCATCCGGCTCGTCAGCCCGCGGTCCGGTGCGAAGCGTGTCCTGGCCATGGCCCCTCCTCGAAAATGTGCGTGCTATCCAATTCTGCCCTGTTCGGGCCTACCAACAGGTACGTACGGGACGGCCCAGGCGTTCCGGTCGCGTACCCTCGCGCCTTACACTGGCCGGACAGCTCCTGGCACTCCTTCATCCAGAGTGCCAGTTCTGGCCAGAGAGTTCCGCCCGGCGCCCGGCAGGACCGGTAGGTAGGAGGTGCGTGCCCCGTGCTTGAGGAGCGCAAGCTCGACGACCGCAAGCTGGCGGTTCTGCGTGCCATCGTCCAGGACTATGTCGGCACCGAGGAGCCGGTCGGTTCCAAAGCGTTGGTGGAACGGCACAATCTCGGCGTGTCGCCGGCCACGGTGCGTAACGACATGGCGACGCTGGAGGACGAGGGCTACATTCACCAGCCGCACACCAGTGCGGGCCGGGTGCCGACCGACAAGGGCTACCGACTCTTCGTCGACCGGCTCACCGAGGTGAAGCCGATGTCCGGGGCCGAGCGCCGGGCGATCGGCAGCTTCCTGGACCACGCCGTCGACCTGGACGACGTGGTGGCCCGCACGGTACGGCTGCTGGCGCAGCTGACCCGGCAGGTCGCGGTGGTGCAGTACCCCTCGCTGTCCCGCTCCACGGTCCGCCACGTCGAACTGGTCGCGCTGACGCCGACCCGGCTGATGCTGGTGCTGATCACCGACACCGGTCGGGTCGAGCAGCGGCTCATCGACTGCCCCACGGCCGTCGGCGAGACCGTTCTCGCGGATCTCCGCTCCCGGCTGAACACCAGGGCCGGCGGGCAGCGCTTCGTCGAGGTGCCGATCCTGCTCCAGGACCTGCCCGACAGCTTCGAGCGGGAGGACCGGGGCACGGTCACGGCCGTCCTCAGCACCCTGTTCGAGGCGCTGGCCGAGCAGACCGAGGAGCGGGTCGTGATCGGCGGCTCGGCCAACCTGACCCGCTTCCCGCACGACTTCCCGCTCACCATCGCCCCCGTACTGGAGGCGCTGGAGGAACAGGTGGTCCTGCTGAAGCTGCTCGGGGAGACCGCCGACGCGGGCATGATGGTTCGGATCGGTCATGAGAACGCCTACGAAGGGCTGAATTCCACGTCGGTCGTGTCGGTGGGCTACGGTTCGGGCGACGAGACCGTCGCCAAACTGGGCGTGGTCGGGCCGACGCGGATGGACTACCCGGGCACCATGGGCGCCGTCCGGGCGGTGGCACGATACGTCGGTCAGATCCTGGCTGCGTCCTAAGCAGTCCCAAGCCCTGGAAACGAAGACAAGCGGAGCATTTTGGTGGCCACGGACTACTACGCGGTACTCGGCGTCCGGCGTGACGCGGGTCAGGACGAGATCAAGAAGGCGTTCCGCCGACTGGCGCGCGAGCTCCATCCGGACGTCAACCCCGACCCGAAGACCCAGGAGCGGTTCAAGGAGATCAACGCCGCCTACGAGGTCCTCTCCGACCCCAACAAGCGGCAGGTCTACGACCTCGGCGGCGATCCGCTCTCCGCGAGCGGCGGCGGCGCGGGCCCCGGCGGCTTCGGCGCCGGCGCGGGCTTCGGCTTCAGCGACATCATGGACGCCTTCTTCGGCGCGTCCGGGGGCCAGCGCGGGCCGCGCTCGCGCACCCGGCGCGGCCAGGACGCGATGATCCGGATCGACATCGACCTCGAAGAGGCCGCGTTCGGCACCACCAAGGACATCCAGGTCGACACCGCCGTCGTCTGCACCACCTGCAACGGCGAGGGCGCGGCCCCGGGCACCTCCGCGCAGACCTGTGACATGTGTCGCGGCCGCGGCGAGGTGTCCCAGGTCACCCGGTCCTTCCTGGGCCAGGTCATGACCTCCCGCCCCTGCCCGCAGTGCCAGGGCTTCGGCACGGTCGTGCCCACCCCCTGCCCGGAGTGCGCCGGGGACGGCCGGGTCCGCGCGCGGCGCACGCTGACCGTCAAGATCCCGGCCGGTGTCGACAACGGCACCCGGATCCAGCTCGCGGGCGAGGGCGAGGTCGGCCCCGGCGGCGGCCCGGCCGGCGACCTCTACGTCGAGATCAGCGAGAACGCCCACTCCACCTTCCAGCGCCGCGGCGACGACCTGCACTGCACGGTCACTTTGCCGATGACGGCGGCGGCGCTCGGCACCAAGGTCCCGCTGGAGACCCTGGACGGCACCGTCGAGATCGACGTCCGGCCCGGCACCCAGTCCGGCCAGTCCATCCCGCTGCACGGACGCGGCATCACCCACCTGCGCGGCGGCGGACGCGGCGACCTCATAGTGCACGTCGAGGTGCAGACGCCCAGCAAGCTCGACCCCGAGCAGGAGGAGCTGCTGCGGCGGCTGGCCAAGCTGCGCGGCGAGGAGCGCCCCAAGGGGACCTTCGCGCCCGGGCAGCAGGGCCTGTTCTCCCGCCTGAAGGACGCCTTCAACGGTCGCGCCTGAGCGCCCGTCAGCACAGTTCTGGAGTAGGTACGGCATGACAGCCCCGGTGTTCGTCGTCGACAGCGCGCAGCTGGCCCCGGTCGGGGCGGTGGTGCGGCTGGACGGCCCCGAGGGCCGTCATGCCGTCGCCGTACGCAGGCTCACCGTGGGCGAGCCGGTGGTGCTCGCGGACGGCGCGGGAGCGGCCGTTTCGGGCTCGGTGGTGGGGGTGGTCGGCAAGGACGTGCTGGAGGTCCGGGTCGACGCGCTGCTCACCGAACCCGAGCCCGCGGTGCGGGTGGTGGTGGTCCAGGCGCTGCCCAAGGGGGACCGCGGGGAGCTCGCGGTCGAGCTGATGACCGAGGCGGGCGTGGACGAGGTGGTGCCCTGGGCGGCCTCGCGCTGCATCACCCAGTGGAAGGGCGAGCGCGGGGCCAAGGCCCTGGCCAAGTGGCGCGCCACGGCACGGGAGGCGGGCAAGCAGTCCCGCCGCCTCCGCTTCCCGGTGGTCCGCGACCCGATGACCACCCGTCAGGTCGCCGAACTCCTCTCCGGCGCGGCCCTCGGTGCGGTCCTCCACGAGGAGGGTTCCCTGCCCCTGGCTACGGCGGAACTCCCCACCAAGGGCGACATCATCCTGGTGGTGGGCCCCGAAGGCGGCGTCTCCCCCGAGGAGCTCGCCCACTTCGCAGCCGTCAATGCCGCCCCTTACCGCCTGGGCCCGTCAGTCCTCCGCACCTCCACGGCAGGCGTGGCGGCAGGCTCGGTCCTCCTCGCCCGCACCGGTCGCTGGGCCTAGAGCACCCCTGACGGACCGTAGTCGGCTTGTCGCGCAGTTCCCCGCGCCCCTACACGTTTGCAACTGGCCCAGTTGCACTTGCTCAGGGGCGCGGGGAACTGCGCGAAAAACCCACGCTGACCCGCACTCACCCACCGGCCTCAGCCACAATCCCACCCAAGGGGCGCGGGGAACTGCGCGAGAACCCCGCTCCAGCCCGCACGTATCGCCGTCAGCCAAAACCCCGTTCCACTGTCCGGGGTGACAGCTAGGGTGACCGCGTGACTCAAGCCGACAGCTACCTCCGTTACCCCCACATCCAAGCTGACCTGGTCACCTTCGTGGCCGAGGACGACGTCTGGCTCGCCCCGGTGGCCGGCGGCCGCGCCTGGCGGGTGAGCGCCGACCAGGTCCCCGTGGCCCGCCCACGGATCTCGCCGGACGGCGAGTGGATCGCCTGGGCTTCGACCCGGGACGGCGCACCGGAGGTGCACCTCGCACCAGCCGACGGCGGCCCCTCGCGGCGGCTGACCTACTGGGGCAGCCAGCAGACCACAGTGCTGGGCTGGACCGCCGACGGCGAGGTCCTCGCCCTGAGCTCGGTCGGCCGGATGTCGCGCGCACACCCCTGGGCCTACGCCGTCCCCCTGGACGGCGGCCCGGCCCGGGAACTGCAGTACGGCCGTGTCGGCGGCGTCGCCGCCGAACCCGGCGGGGAGCGCGTCCTGCTGTCCAGCGCCGGAATGGGCCGCGAGCCCGCCCACTGGAAGCGCTACCGGGGCGGCACCGCCGGCAAGCTGTGGATCGGCACCGAGGGCGACTTCAGCCGCCTGCACGCCGACCTCGACGGCCGTGCCAACATCGACTCCCCGATGTGGGTCGGCGACCGTGTCGCCTTCCTGAGTGACCACGAGGGAGTCGCCCAGCTCTGGTCCAGCCTGCCCGACGGCTCCGACCTCACCCGCCACAGCGACCACGAGTTCTACGCCCGCAACGCCTCCACCGACGGCGCCCGGGTGGTCTACCACAGCGGCGGCGAGCTCCACCTGGTCGAGGACCTGACGGATGGCGCCCCGCCCCGCCGTCTGGACATCCGCCTCGGCGGCCCGCGGGTCGACCGCCAGCCGTACCCGATCAACGCCGCCCGCCACCTCGGGCGCATCTCCCCGGACGCCGGGGCCCGGGCCAGCGTCATCGAGGTCCGCGGCAGCATCCACCAGGTCACCCACCGGGACGGACCGGCGCGTACGCTCTCGGCCACGCCGGGCGTGCGCAACCGTCTGCCGCAGGCGCTTCCTGACGGCGGGTCGGTCTGGGTCACCGACGCCGAGGGCGAGGACGGGCTGGAGTTCTCCGACGGCCGCCGGGTCGCCGTCGGCGCCCTGGGCCGGGTCGAGGAGCTCACCGCCTCCCCGGACGGCGCCACCCTCGCCGTGGCCAACCGCGACGGCCTGGTGCTGCTGGTCACCGTCGCCGACGGCGCCGTACGCGAACTGGACCGCAGCGGCGCCGCGCAGGCCAGCGGCCTCGCCTTCGCGCCGGACTCGCAGTGGCTGGTCTGGTCCCACTCGACCAACTCCGAGGAGGTGCCGCGCCAGCTGCGGCTGGCCCAGCTCCCCGAGGGCACCGTCACCGAGCTGACCCCGCCCCGCTTCAACGACTACGCGCCGACCTTCACCACCGACGGCAAGCACCTCGCCTTCCTGTCGATGCGCGACTTCGACCCGGTCTACGACGAGCACGTCTTCGACCTGTCCTTCCCGCTCGCCTGCCGCCCCTACCTGCTGACTCTGGCGGCGGACACGCTCTCCCCGTTCGGCCCGCAGCCGCTGGGCCGCGCCCTGGGCAAGGGCGACGACAAGGACGACGACGCCGGCTCGGCCTCGGCCAAGGACGCGGGCGAGGACACCGCCGACAGCTCCGCCGACGACGGCGACACCGGCGACACCGACGCTCCCGACCGCACCCGGCTCGACCTGGAGGGCCTCTCCGACCGGATCGTCCCGTTCCCGGTGTCCAGCGGCCGCTACACCCATCTGCGCGCCGTCAAGGGCGGCGTGGTGTGGCTGGAGCACCCGCTCACCGGCGAGCTGGGCAATGCCAAGGCCACCCCGGAGGGCGAGGCCGAGCGCAGCAGCCTGGAGCGGTTCGACTTCGGCACCCGCCGGGCCGAGACCCTGGTCGACGAGCTGGACCGGTTCGCCGTCAGCGGCGACGGCAGCCGCCTCGCCGTGGTCGACCGCGGCGAGCTGCGGATCGTCCCGGCCGACCGCAGGGTCGGCAAGGACGAGCAGGACGACGCCGTAACCGTGGACCTCTCCCGGGTCCGGGTCACCGTCGACCCCGCCGCCGAGTGGCGGCAGATGTTCGACGAGACCGCCCGGCTGATGCGTGACAACTTCTGGCGCGTCGACATGAACGGCATCGACTGGACCGGCATCCAGGCCCGTTACCGCCCGCTGGTGGAACGGGTCGGCAGCCACAGCGACCTGGTCGACCTGCTCTGGGAGCTGCAGGCCGAGCCGGGCACCTCGCACGCCTACGTCCAGCCCGCCGGCCAGGGCGTGGCGGGCAACCGCCGCCAGGGGCTGCTCGGCGCGGACCTGGTCCGCGACCCGGCCGGGGTGTGGCGGGTCGCCCGGGTGCTGCCCGGCGAGTCCTCCGACCCGGCGGCCCGCTCGCCGCTCGGCGCGCCCGGTGTCAGCGTCCGGGCCGGTGAGTCGGTGCTGGCCGTGGACGGCGTCCCGGTGGACAGCACCGCGGGACCCGGCCCGCTGCTGGTCGGCACGGCCGGCAAGCCGGTGGAACTGACGATCGGTCAGGCCGACGGCGCGGGCGAGGCGACCCGTACCGTCGTGGTGCTCCCGCTCGCCACCGAGGAGCCGCTGCGCTACCACGACTGGGTGGCCGGCCGCCGGGCCCACGTCCGCGAGCAGTCCGGCGGGCGCCTCGGCTACCTCCACGTCCCCGACATGGTGGCCAACGGCTGGGCGCAGATCCACCGCGACCTGCGCGCCGAGATGGCCAGGGAGGGCCTGATCGTGGACGTCCGGGAGAATCGCGGCGGCCACACCTCACAGCTGATCATCGAGAAGCTCAACCGCCGGATCGTCGGCTGGGACCTGGTCCGCACCAGCCCGCCGGTCGCCTACCCGATGGACGCCCCGCGCGGCCCGCTGGTGTCGGTGGCCGACGAGTTCGCCGGATCGGACGGCGACATCGTCAACGCCGCCTTCCAGGCCCTCAAGCTGGGCCCGGTCGTCGGCGTGCGCACCTGGGGCGGAGTCATCGGCATCGACGGCCGCTACTCCCTGGTGGACGGCACCGGGGTCACCCAGCCCCGCTACGCCTTCTGGCTGGACGGCTACGGCTTCGGGGTGGAGAACCACGGCATCGACCCCGACATCGAGGTGGTCTGCACCCCGCAGGACTGGGCCGCCCGCCGCGACCCCCAGCTCGACGAGGCCATCCGCACGGCGCTGGCCGCGCTGGAGCGGAACCCGGCTGCGGTGCCGCCGCCGATCCCGGGGCTGTAGGGCCCGTTTTCGGCTGCGGATTGTGCATGGCTTGTCGCGCAGTTCCCCGCGCCCCTGGGTAGCTGCAACTGAACCGCAGTGGGGAAGTTGCAGCCCCCTAGGGGCGCGGGGAACTGCGCGACCAGCCATGCACGGCCCGCACCCGAAGAACTCGTTCGCCCACGGGGCGATCCCCCCGCCCCGCAACGGGGTTGACCGGCCGGTTAGGGTCAGCGGCATGGCTGAAGACACTCCGCTGATACGCAGTCTGCGCTCCGCCGTCGAGGCGGCCCCGGCGGATGTCCCGCTGCGCCTGCATCTTGCGGCGCTGCTGCTGGACGACGGCGAGTCCGATCAGGCCGTCACCCAGATCGCCGCGGCGCTCCAGCACGAGCCCGGGAGCGCCGAGGCAAGGAAGTTGATGCTGCGCGCGATGGGCGCCCCCGCGCCCGACACCGCGCCCCCGCCGTCGCCGACCGATCCGCCGCCCGTCGTCTCCTTCGACTGGGCCTCGGCCGAGCAGCAGCTCAGCGACACCGTCCAGCCCCGCTTCGTCGAGCCCGCCGCGGCCGACGGTGAGGACGACCCCGGCGAGGAACCGGCCTGGGACATCGAGAGCAGCCACGTCGTCCTCGCCGACGTCGGGGGCATGACCGAGGTCAAGAAGCGGCTCGAAGCGGCCTTCCTCGCCCCCATGCGCAACCCCGAACTCCGGCGCCTGTACGGCAAGTCGCTCCGCGGCGGCCTGCTCCTCTACGGTCCGCCGGGCTGCGGCAAGACCTTCATCGCCCGTGCCGTGGCAGGGGAGTTGGGCGCGAAGTTCCTCTCCGTCAGCCTCAGCGACATCCTCGACATGTACATCGGCCAGTCCGAGCGCAACCTCCACGACGTCTTCGCCGCCGCCCGCGCCAACGCGCCCTGCGTGGTCTTCCTGGACGAGATCGACGCCGTCGGCGGCAAGCGCAGCAGCATGCGCCACAACGCCATGCGCGGCACCGTCAACCAGCTGCTGCTGGAGCTCGACGGCGCACAGTACGACAACGACGGCGTGTTCGTCCTCGCCGCCACCAACTCGCCCTGGGACGTGGACACCGCGCTGCGCCGCCCGGGCCGCCTGGACCGCACCCTGCTGGTGCTCCCGCCGGACCAGGAGGCCCGCGAGTCCATCCTGCGCTACCACCTGAGGGACCGTCCGATCGAGGGCGTCGAGCTCTCCAAGCTGGCGAAGAAGACCGACGGCTGGTCCGGCGCCGACCTGGCCCACCTCTGCGAGACGGCCGCGGAGGCCGCCCTGCTGGACTCCGCCGCCAGCGGCAGGGTCCGCATGATCGGGATGCCCGACCTGCTGGCCGCGGCCAAGGAGGTCAGGCCCTCCATCGAGTCCTGGTTCACCGCCGCCCGGAACGTCGCCATGTTCGCCAACGAGGGCGGCACCTACGACGAACTGCTGGCCTTCCTGAAGCGGACCCGCCGCCTGTGACCACTGCGGACCGGGTGACCCGGGCCCGTGCGCTGATGGACCTCGGCCGCCACGACCAGGCCCGCGGACTGCTCGCCGAGGCCCTCGCCGAGGTGCCGGGGGACGCCCAGGCCTGGTCCGCGATGGCTCGCTGCTGCTACCGCACCGACGACTTCGAGGCGGCCCTGCACGCGGCCGACCAGGCGCTGGCGCACAATCCGGCGCTCGCCGCGGCCTGGCGCTGGCGCGCGCTCTCGCTGGCCGAGCTGAAGCGCTGGCAGGAGGCCCACCGCGCCGCGTCGGAGGCGGTCAGCCGCGAGCCGCTGAACTGGTCCGGGCACATGATCATGGCCCGGGGGCTGCTCGCCGACCCCGGCCGCGGCGGCGACGACCGGCGCGCACGGGAGGCCGCGCACCGCGCCAGGGAACTGGCCCCGCACGAGGCGGAGACCCACTTCTACGCCGGCCGGGTGGCCGAGCGCGCCGGACACCAGGACGAGGCCGAGGCCTGCTACCGGGAGGCGCTGCGGCTCAACCCCGAGCAGCGCTCCGCCAGGAACCAGCTCGCCCTGATCCAGATGCGACGCGGCGAGAACTACGCGGCGGCCCAGGGCTTCGCCGCCGTCGCCGCCTCCGCCAAGGGCGCGGAGCTGGGCATCCACAACCTCAAGGTCGTCGCGGTGCGGCTGATCTCCAAGGCTCGCTGGATCTCGGTCGCGGCCCTGGTCGTCGCCGAGGTGGGCGTCATCGCCGTGCCCCACGGCGGCTGGGTGGTGCGGGGCGCGCTGATGGCCGTCCTGCTCGCCGGCTGGGCGGTCTGGGCGGTCTGGGCCGCCCGCCAGGTACCGCCGCAGCTCCGGGGTCCGCTGCTGCGCACCGTCCGCGGCAGCGCCTACGTCCTGCTGGTCCTGCTCGGCGTCGCGGCCTTCTCGCTGGCCGCCTTCGCGCTGCTGCTGGTCCCGGCCCTGGCGTCGTACTGGGGCGAGATGGTGTTCGCCGCGGTGGCCGTCCAGTTGACCGCGCTGCGGACGGCGGCGGTGCTGGTCCAGCGGGCGAAGCGGCGGGTGGAGTGAGCGGATGGAGTGACCGGGCTACGATGCGGAGGACCGCAACGAGCACGAGGAGCGCGACGTGTCGGGTGAGCCGCAGGCGGACTGCCTGTTCTGCAGGATCGTGGCGAGGGAGATCCCGGCGACCGTGGTCCGGGAGACCGGGACCACGCTGGCGTTCCGCGACATCAACCCGCAGGCCCCCACCCATGTGCTGGTCGTCCCCAAGGCGCACTACCCGCACGCGGCGGCCCTCGCCGAGGCCGAGCCGGTCCTGGCCGGCACGCTGCTGGCCGAGGCCGGCCGGGTCGCCGAGGAGGAGAAGGTGGCCGAGTCGACCGGCGGGGCCGGCTACCGACTGATCTTCAACACCGGTGCCGGCGCCGGTCAGACCGTGTTCCACGCACACGTCCACGTCCTCGGCGGCGGGGACGGGCTGCGCGAGAAGCTGGTCTGACCACCGGATGTCGCAACGCGAGCTGGTGGTGCTGGGGACGGCCAGTCAGGTCCCCACCCGGCACCGCAACCACAACGGCTACCTGCTGCTCTGGGACGGCGAGGGACTGCTGTTCGACCCGGGCGAGGGCACCCAGCGGCAGCTGCTGTACGCCGGAGTCAGCTCGCACGCCGTCACCCGGATCTGCGTCTCCCACTTCCACGGCGACCACTGCCTCGGCCTGCCCGGCATCATCCAGCGGATCAACCTGGACCGGGCACCGCATGCCGTCAGCGCCTACTACCCCGCCTCCGGCCAGCAGTTCTTCGACCGGCTGCGCCACGCCAGCGCCTTCCACGAGACCGTCGAACTGCTGCCCGAACCCATCGCCGCCGCGGGTGAGCTCAAGGCCGCAGGGGCACCGTTCATCCTCACCGCCGAACCCCTCTCCCATCCGGTCGAGTCCTTCGGCTACCGCCTCACCGAACCCGACGGGCGCCGCATGCTGCCGGACCGGCTGGCCGCCCACGGCATCGCCGGACCGGCCGTCGGACGGCTCCAGCGGGACGGCGCGCTCACCCTCGACGACGGCTCCACGGTGACCCTCGACCAGGTCAGCGAGGTGCGGCAGGGCCAGAGCGCGGCCTTCGTGATGGACACCAGGCTGTGCGAGGGGGTCGCCGCACTGGCCCAGGGAGTCGACCTGCTGGTCATCGAGGCCACCTTCCTGGAGCCGGAGGCCGCCCTGGCCCGCGACCACGGCCACCTCACCGCCGCCCAGGCGGCCCGTGCCGCCGCCGAGGCGGGCGTGCGCACCCTGGTGCTCACCCACTTCTCCCAGCGCTACCCCGACACCGCCGGCCACCTCGCCGAGGCCCGGCAGCACTTCGACGGCGAGATCGTCCTCGCCGAGGACCTGCTGCGGGTCCCGGTCCCGCCGCGGCGGCACGATGTCTGAACAAAACCACTGGCGTCGCCCGCGCCACGGGCGGACCATCGTTCTCTCCGGCCCTACCGGCCGTCGTACCCTTGTCACACCAGGCCTCAGCGATGCCACAGAGGCTGGCGGACCCGATAGAGAGATGGGATGAGGCAGGCCTCAGCGCCGACCCATGACTTCTACGACACCCCAAGCACAGCGCGCCCAGCAGGTGCCGGCGCAGGCCCAGGCCAAGATCGTGATCCCGGAGAAGCACCCGATGGTGAGCGTCCTCGGCGCCGGTGACTCGCTCCTGAAGGTGATCGAGAAGGCCTTCCCGGACCTCGACATCCACGCCCGCGGCAATGAGATCACCGCCACCGGCGACCGGACCGGGATCCGCCTGGTCCAGCACCTGTTCGACGAGATGATGCTGGTGCTGCGCACCGGCCAGCCCCTGACCGAGGACTCCGTGGAGCGTTCCATCGCCATGCTGCGCAAGGCCGAAGAGGACCCGACCAGCCCCGAGGGCACCCTGAGCCCCTCGTCGGTGTTCACCGCCAACATCCTGTCCAACCGCGGCCGCTCGATCCGCCCCAAGACGCTCAACCAGCAGAACTACGTCGACGCCATCGACCGCCACACCATCGTCTTCGGCATCGGCCCGGCCGGCACCGGTAAGACCTACCTCGCCATGGCCAAGGCCGTCCAGGCCCTGCAGGCCAAGCAGGTCACCCGGATCATCCTCACCCGCCCCGCCGTCGAGGCGGGCGAACGCCTGGGCTTCCTCCCCGGCACCCTCTACGAGAAGATCGACCCCTACCTCCGCCCCCTCTACGACGCCCTCCACGACATGATCGACCCCGACTCCATCCCCCGCCTGATGGCCGCCGGAACGATCGAGGTCGCCCCGCTGGCATACATGCGGGGTAGGACGTTGAATGATGCGTTCATCATTCTGGACGAGGCGCAGAACACCAGTGCCGAGCAGATGAAGATGTTCCTGACCCGGCTCGGTTTCAACTCCAAGATCGTGGTGACCGGTGACGTCACCCAGATCGACCTGCCGGGCGGTACCACGAGTGGGCTGAAGATCGTCCAGGAGATTCTCGGCGAGGTGGAGGACATTCACTTCAGCCGTCTGACCAGCCAGGACGTGGTCCGCCACAAGCTGGTCGGGAAGATCGTGGACGCCTATGGGCAGTACGACGCCGCTCAGGAGAGCGCACCCCCGCGCAAGCCCCGAACGCCCCGACGCAACGAAAGCTGAGATCCGAACTCCCCATGTCGATCGACATCAACAACGAGTCCGGCACGGAGGTGGACGAGCAGGCGATCCTGGACATCGCCCGCTTCGCCCTGGACCGGATGCGCATCCACCCGCTCTCCGAGCTCTCCGTCATCGTGGTGGACGCGGAGGCGATGGAGGCGCTGCACATCCAGTGGATGGACGAGCCAGGACCGACCGACGTGATGTCCTTCCCCATGGACGAGCTGCGTCCGGGCAAGGAGGACGAGGAGCTGCCGCAGGGCCTGCTCGGCGACATCGTGCTCTGCCCGGAGGTGGCCACCGCCCAGGGCAAGGCGAACGGCCACTCCATGGACGCCGAGCTGCAGTTGCTCACCGTCCACGGGGTGCTGCACGTCCTCGGATACGACCACGAGGACCCGGACGAGGAGCGCGAGATGTTCGGGCTGCAGAAGCGGATCCTGGACGACTGGCGCGCCGAGCGCGGCGAGACGGGGCCGTCCCCGGCCCCGACGACCCGGTGAGCGGGCGCCGGAAATGAGCGGCAACAGTACCGGCTTCCTCGTCCTGGCCGTCCTGCTGGTGGTGTTCGCCTGGCTGGCGGCCTGCGCCGAGGCGGCCATCTCCCGGGTGTCCCGGTTCCGGGCCGAGGAGGCCGTCCGCCATGGCCGGCGCGGGGCCAAGGGCATGCTCACGGTGGCGGCGGAGCCGATCCGCTACCTCAACCTGGCGACGCTGATCCGGGTCACCTGCGAGATGGCCTCGGCTGTCCTGGTGACCGTGGTCTGCGTCCGCACCTTCCACGAGACCTGGGCCGCGCTGCTGGTCGCCATCGGAGCGATGGTGCTGGTCTCGTACGTGGCGGTGGGCGTGTCGCCGCGCACCATCGGGCGCCAGCACCCCATGAACGTGTCCACGGCCGCCTCCGTGGTGCTGCTGCCGCTGAACCGGATCCTCGGCCCGATCCCGCAGCTGCTGATCCTGATCGGCAACGCGCTCACCCCCGGCAAGGGCTTCCGCGAGGGCCCCTTCGCCTCGGAGGCGGAGCTGCGGGCGCTGGTCGACCTGGCCGAGAAGGACTCGCTGATCGAGGACGAGGAGCGCCGGATGGTGCACTCGGTCTTCGAACTCGGCGACACCATCGTCCGCGAGGTGATGGTCCCCCGGACCGACCTGGTGATGATCGAACGCGAGAAGACCGTGCGTCAGGCGCTCACCCTGGCCCTGCGCAGCGGCTTCTCCCGGATGCCGGTGGTCGGCGAGAACGAGGACGACGTCGTCGGCATCGTCTACCTCAAGGACCTGGTCCGGCGCACCCATGTGAACCGGGAGGCCGAGAACGAGCCGGTCAGCTCGGTGATGCGGCAGGCCACCTACGTCCCCGACAGCAAGCCGGTGGCGGACCTGCTGCGGGAGATGCAGCGGGACCGGATCCATGTCGCCGTCGTCATCGACGAGTACGGCGGCACGGCCGGCCTGGTCACCATCGAGGACATCCTGGAGGAGATCGTCGGCGAGATCACCGACGAGTACGACCGCGAGTCGCCGCCGGTGGAGCAGCTCGACCACGGTGCGTTCCGGATCACCGCGCGGCTGCCGGTCGAGGAGCTGGGCGAGCTGTTCGGCATCGAGCTGGAGGACGAGGACGTCGAGACGGTCGGCGGCCTGCTGGCCAAGGCCCTGGGCCGGGTGCCGATTCCCGGCTCCGGCGTCGAGGTCCCGGTACCCGAGGACGAGGAACTCCCCATCAGCGCCATCCGCCTGACCGCCGAGAGCACCGCCGGCCGCCGCAACCGCATCGGCACCCTCCTCGCCGAACCCGTCCTCCGCGACGCCCCGGACGACGACGAGGAACGCCCCGAATCCGACTGAGCCCGATAGGGGCGCGGGGAACTGCGCGAAACGGCGGTAGAGCACCAATCGAACAGGTCCCCGCGCCCTGGTGACCACACGCCGTCCAGTGATACTCCTGACCCCATGACCTCCACCGCGCCCCTCCCGCCCCTGCTCGAATCCGCCCACGCCCTCCAGCCCGACCTCGTCGCCCTGCGGCACGCCGTGCACCAGGACCCCGAGATCGGCCTCGAACTCCCGCGCACCCAGGCCAAGGTGCTCGCCGTGCTGGACGGGCTGCCGCTGGAGATCACCCTCGGCGAGAAACTCGGCTCGGTCACGGCCGTACTGCGCGGCGGCGCCGGCCCCGGCCCGACCGTCCTGCTGCGCGGCGACATGGACGCGCTGCCGGTGCAGGAGACCAGCGGGCTGCCCTTCGCCTCGACCGTCCCCGGAGTGATGCACGCCTGCGGCCACGACCTGCACGTGGCCGTGCTGATGGGCGCGGTCCGGCTGCTCTGCGAGCGGCGCGAGCAGATAGCCGGTGACGTGGTCTTCATGTTCCAGCCGGGGGAGGAGGGCCTGGGCGGCGCCAAGGTGATGCTGGACGAGGGGCTGCTGGCCGCCTCCGGCAGCACCCCGGTCGCCGCCTACGCGCTGCACGTCTCCTCCGCGATGCCGCAGGGGCAGGTCCTCGGCCGCCCGGGGACGATCATGGCCGCCGCAGACACCCTCACCGTCACCATGCGGGGCCGCGGCGGTCACGGGTCGGCTCCGTTCGCCGCCCTCGATCCGGTCCCGGCGGCCTGCGAAGCGGTGCTCGCGCTGCAGACCATGGTGACCCGCCGCTTCAGCGTCTTCGACCCGGTCGTCCTCACCACGGGGCTGCTGCGGGCCGGAACCATCAACAACGTCATCCCGGACGACGCGTTCTTCGAGACCACCGTCCGCTCCTTCTCCCCGGAGGCGCGGGAACGGGTACGCGAGGAGGCACTGCGGGTGGTGCGGGGCGTCGCGGAGGCCCATGGGCTGGAGGTCGACGCCGTCTTCAGCGACATGTACCCGGTCACGGTGAACGACGGCGGCGAGGCCGCCTTCGTGCAGGAGACGGCGAAGGCCCTGCTCGGCGAGGACCGCTGGACGACGATGGACCAGCCCCTGGCGGGTGCCGAGGACTTCTCCTACGTCGCCGAGCAGATCCCCTCCGGCTACTTCTTCCTCGGCGCCTGCGTGGACGGCCTGGACCCGGAGACCGCCCCGTACAACCACTCGCCGGAGGCGGCCTTCGCCGACTCCGTCCTGGCCGACGGCGCGGCCCTGCTGGCCGAGCTGGCGCTGCGCCGGATCAGCCGCGCAACTCCCTGACGGCCGCCTCGATCTGCCGGAACGGCTCCGGGCCGACCGCCCGCAGTACCACCGTGTCGGCCCCCGCCGCCCACAACTCCCGCACCCGGGTGGCGGCGGTGGGGGCCGGGCCCGCCGCAGCGAACACGTCCTCGGGGGAGCGGCCGAGCCAGGCGGCGTGGCCGTCCAGGGCGGGGCCGACGGTGCTCCGGAGCCGCTGAGGGTCGTCCTCGACGCAGAGGAAGGCGAACACGGTGAGGTTGGGCCGCGCCGCCTTCTCGTCGCGTCCCTTCAGCATGTGCTGCATGGCGGATGACAGATCGTCGGGCCCATGGCCCTCGGCGATGATCGCCCCGTCGGCGACGCGCCCCGCCAGCTCCAGCGAGCGGGGCCGTACCACCCCGGCCAGCACCTGCGGCACCACGGCGGGCGGATGCACCAGCCGTACGCCGTCCAGGCTCACCTCCCGCCCCTGGACCGTCACCTCCTCACCGCGCAGCAGCCCGCGCACGGCCTGCACCGTCTCCTCCAGCAGCGCCAGCGGACTGCGCGGAGCCACCCCCGCCTTCTCCATCCACTCGCGCACCCCGTGCCCGACCCCCGCCGTCAACCGCCCGGGGAACATCCGCGCCAGCGCGGCCAGCTCCATCGCCAGCAGCGCGGGACTGCGCAACGGCGCGGGGGTGATCCCGATCCCGACCCGCAACCGCTCGGTCACCGCGAGCGCCGCAGCAGCGGACGCGATCGAACCGGTCCACCCCAGGTCCTCGACCACCCACAGGTCTTCGACCCCCAGCGCCTCCACGTCCCGGGCGAACGGCAGCAGCCCCTCAGGTGCCCAGTCACGGTCGTACATCACGCCGATCCGATGAGTCGTCATGCCGCGCACGCTATGCAGGGAGGCGGGTATTTATCAACGGGGGTGGGGTGGCGGTCGGGGGAGGCGGGGTGGCTCCGCTGGTGGGCGGCATCGGTGGCGCGATGCAAGCCACCTACAGCTTCCGACCGCCCGCGAGGGGCAGGATGGTCACCACGGCGCTCGCACCCGCGCGCGCCGTGCTCGAACTGAACGATGTGACAAGGGGATTGCCCGGATGGACCAGGCGCAGCGACGTGAGTGGAACGAGAAGGTCATCGAGGAGTTCCGGGCCAACGAGGGGGTGGTGGGCGGTTCGTTCGCGGGGCACACCCTGCTCCTGCTCACCACGCGCGGGGCGAAGAGTGGGGAGTTGCGGGTGTCGCCGTTGGCGGCGGTTTCGGCTGATGGGGGTGCGGGGCGGCGGTGGGCGGTGTTCGCCGCGAACGGGGGGCGGCCGATGCGGCCGGGGTGGTACTACAACCTGTCGGCCGATCCGGTGGTGACGGTGGAGGTCGGGACGGAGCGCTTCCAGGCCGTGGCGGAGGACGCCACGGGCGCGGAGCGGGAGCAGCTGTGGGCGGTGATGCTGGAGCGGCTGCCGTCGTTGGACGACTTCCAGGCGACGGCGCCCGGGCCGATCCCGGTGGTCGTGCTGACCAGGCAGTGAGGGACCCCGGCCGGGCCTTATCCTCGGACGCATGAGCGACGAGGCGGCCCCCCAAACTCCGGCGGATTCCATCGATCCCGAGGACAAAAAGATCATCACCCTGGCGCGGTCGGTCCGTGCCCGCAACGGCGCGCCCGAGGGTGCGGCGGTGCGCGACGAGACCGGGCGGACCTACGTCGCCGGGTCGGTGGCGCTGGAGTCGCTGAGGCTCAGCGCCCTGCAGACGGCGGTGGCGATGGCCGTGGCCAGCGGCGCCAAGGGGCTGGAGGCGGCGGCGGTCGTCAGCGCGGCCGAGGCGGTCGCCGCCGACGACCTCGCCGCGGTACGGGACCTCGGCGGCGCCGGTACCCCGGTGCTGCTGGCCGGCCCCGACGGCACCCTGCGGCTCACCACCCCCGCGAGCTGAGCCGTCCGCCGACGCCATCCTCGAACGGACGTCTTGTCATCCGCCCCGACCCCGCTAGGGTCGGGGCGGATGTCTTTCAGGGAGGGGTGCCGTGGGGGGCATAGGTTTCATCGCGGGGGTCCTGTTCGTGCTGATGGGGATGGGGCACTGGCAGGAGGACCGGAATCCCGGCTGGCTCGCCGCCTCGATCATCGTGGCGCTGTTCACCGTGGTGGGGGGCATAGGGGCGCTGTTCAAGCGCAAGTAGTACGTGCACGCTCCCTCGTTCGGATGAGTGATCAGGAAACTGCTATGGGTACGCTTGACCCGTCGGCGAGGATCCTGCCCATGGGAGCACTAATGACCGTCGAACCTCAGGTCACCTGGCCCACTCCGCCAGCAGACGGCTGGGTCGCGGAAGACCTCGACAGGCTTCCCAACCTGCCTCCGCACACGGAGCTGCTTGACGGGAGCCTGACCTTCATGGGCGCGCAGTCCACTTTCCACTACTGCGTGATTGAGCTGCTGGCGTACGGCCTGCGCGCAGCCAAGCCGTCGGATCTGGCCCTCATCAGGGAAATGACCGTCACCCTCAACCGGAGGAACCGCCCGGAGCCGGATCTGATGGTGGTGCCCCGGTCGGCGGTCTCCGGGCTCGGGCAGACCGATTTCAAGCCGTCGGACGTGCTGCTGGCGATCGAAGTGGTCTCTGCCGAGTCCGAGGAGCGCGACCGTGAGGTCAAGCCGCGCAAGTACGCGGGGGCCGGCTTCGCGCACTTCTGGCGCGTGGAGAACGAGAAGGGGGAGCCGGCCGTCCATGTCTTCGAACTGGACGCGGCCATCGGCGCGTATGCGCCGATGGGGGTCCACCGCAAGCGGCTCGCCCTCGACCTCCCGTTCCCGGTGGACATCGACCTCGCCGACCCGCTGCGCTGGCTCTGACCATCCAGCTCCCCCGCATAGGGGAGAATGGTCCCCATGAGCTCTCGCCCCACCCAGCAGTCCGCCAGGCCCGCCACCGCTGCCGACGACGACGCCCTTCTGGGGGCCCGCCCGCACCGGTCGGGCTTCGCCTGCTTCGTCGGGCGCCCCAACGCGGGGAAGTCCACCCTCACCAACGCCCTGGTCGGCACCAAGGTCGCGATCACCTCCGACCGGCCGCAGACCACCCGCCACACCGTCCGGGGCATCGTGCACCGGCCCGACGCGCAGCTGATCCTGGTGGACACCCCCGGGCTGCACAAGCCGCGCACCCTGCTGGGCGAGCGGCTCAACGACGTGGTGCGCTCCACCTGGGCCGAGGTCGACGTGATCGGCTTCTGCCTCCCCGCCGACCAGAAGCTCGGCCCCGGTGACAAGTTCATCGCCAAGGAGCTGGCCGCGATCAAGCGGACCCCCAAGGTCGCCATCGTCACCAAGACCGACCTGGTGGACTCCAAGCAGCTCGCCGAGCAGCTGATCGCCGTCTCCCAGCTGGGCGCTGAACTGGGCTTCGAGTGGGCCGAGATCATTCCGGTGTCGGCCGTCGCGAACACGCAGGTGGAGCTGCTCGCGGACCTGCTGGTGCCGCTGCTGCCGGAGGGCCCGCTGCTCTACCCGGAGGGCGACCTCACCGACGAGCCCGAGCAGATCATGGTCGCCGAGCTGATCCGCGAGGCCGCGCTGGAGGGCGTGCGGGACGAGCTGCCGCACTCGCTCGCCGTCGTGGTCGAGGAGATGCTGCCGCGCGAGGGACGTCCGGAGGGCCGGCCGCTGCTGGACATCCACGCCAATGTCTACATCGAGCGGCAGAGCCAGAAGGCCATCGTGATCGGTTCCAAGGGCGCCCGGCTGAAGCATGTGGGCACGGTCGCCCGCCAGCAGATCGAGGCGCTGCTCGGCACCCCGGTCTTCCTCGACCTGCACGTCAAGGTCGCCAAGGACTGGCAGCGCGACCCCAAGCAGCTGCGCAAGCTGGGGTTCTGACGGCAGGTCGGCAGGGGCCGGCAGGTCGGCAGAAACGGGCAGTCAGCCCGAGTCGCGGACCACGACTGTCGCCGTCGGCAGGTCGACGACCTCCGGCGGGGAGTCCGGGTGGCGGATAAGGTGGTCGATCAGGTCCGCCAACTGCCTTCCTCCGGGCAGGATCTGACGCACTGTCGACAGTCTGGGCCGGAGCAGCCGGGCCAGCAGCAGATCGTCGGCGCCGACCAGCGCCAGCTCGCCGGGGATGTCGACCCCGGCGTCCTGGAAGGCGCTCATCAGCAGCATCGCGAACTCGTCGTTGTAGCTGAACAGCGCGGTGTGGCCGAGGCCGCGCCAGCGGGCGGCGAGGTCTGCGGCGGCCTCCTCGGTGTAGTCCAGGTCCAGGCGCTCGACCAGGCCGCCGTTGGCCGCCGCGGCCGCGGCGGCGCGGACCCCGGCCAGGCGGGGGAGGCTGAACAGGTCCAGGGAGTGGTCGGTGGGGACGATCACGCCGATCGAGCGGTGGCCGCGTTCCAGCAGGTGCGCTCCGGCGGCTGCGCCGACCCCGCGCTGGTCCATGACCAGGGCGTGCACGCCCTGCACCGGCGGCCCGCCCAGGGTCAGCACCGCGCGGGTGCCGGAACGCTTCAGCAGGTCGGCCGAGCGCGGGGTGAGCGCGGTGCCCAGGCCGGCGATCACGGCCGAGGGGCGCAGCTCCGCCCAGAGCCGGGCGGCGGTCTCGCTGTCGTTGCCGGTGTCCCCGTAGAGCACGGCGGTGTAGCCGTGGGCGCGCAGGCCCGAGCGCAGTTCCGCGTAGAAGTCGTTGAACAGCGGGCCGAAGGTGATGTCCGGGGTGGTCAGCAGCACGATTCCGCTGTGCCCGGCGCGGAGCGAGCGCGCGGCGGCGTGCGGGATGTAGCCGAGTTCGTCGGCCGCGGCGCGGACCCGCTGCCGGGTCTGCTCGCTGACGCGGCCCCCGGCGGTGTCGTTGAGCACGTACGAGACGGTGGCGCGGGAGACGCCTGCGCGGCGGGCGACGTCGGCGCTGGTGGGTGTGCCGGTGCGGGCGGCTGATTGCTGAGTCATCTCATTCGGCATCCTTCCAGAGCAGAAGCCTGGCGCGGGGGCGTTATGAGGTGTTTGACATACGGTGGGGCTACTGGCCCTGGGCCAGCACCAGGGCGATCAGGTCGGACTGACTGTCCGTCAGCTGGGTTTCGGCGCAGTGTCGCGGGCTGCGGCCGTCGATGCTGATGGTGTAGTGGCACCCGTCCGGCACTCCGAAGGCCGGCGTCCGGGTGCAGGCCCCGAGGGCCTCGCGTGCCAGCGCGTGGATGTGGGGGGCGTCCGGGCGCCCCTCGGTCTCCAGCACGGACCCCTGCGGGGCGCCGAGGGGGCCGCTGGAGCGGGTCACCTGGATACGCATGGTTGTCAGTGTGGGGCACAGGGTTACCATTCGGCCAGAGGTGCACGCTGGCGGGTGCTTGCTGTTTGCGCCCGCCTTTGATCAAGCAGAGCCCCGCGCCCCTATGGGGCGCGTCTCAAAGGGTGGAACATCTGTGGGTTCTGCTGTGGCGGTTCGGGAGGCTGGGTTATGGTGGAAAACATCATGCGTGCCCGGCTGCTTCTTCTTAGCTGCCGCGGCGAGGGCCTGTAGTTCATATAAGGCCGACTCCCTCGCCGCGGGGAGCTGTGCTGTGCGCTTGTATGGAGCGTCGGTCGTCGGTTTCTTCCGTCCCGAATCTCTCAGGGAGCATGAACCCATGTCCGACACGCCCTTCCATGAGCGGCCCACCCCTGTCACCGCCGCCACCGTGCGCCAGCAGCCGTCCGGGATGCCGTTCCGGCGCTACGTACCCTTCGGCACCGTCGACCTGCCGGACCGCACCTGGCCGTCCAAGGTCATCACCAAGGCCCCCCGCTGGCTGTCCACGGATCTGCGCGACGGCAACCAGGCCCTGATCGACCCGATGTCCCCGGCGCGCAAGCGGGCGATGTTCGACCTGCTGGTGCGGATGGGCTACAAGGAGATCGAGGTCGGTTTCCCCTCCTCCGGCGCCACCGACTTCGACTTCGTGCGCTCCATCGTCGAAGAGGGCGCGATCCCCGAGGACGTCACCATCAGCGTGCTGACCCAGGCCCGCGAGGACCTGATCGCGCGCACTGTGGAGTCCCTGGTCGGCGCCCCCAAGGCGACCGTCCACCTCTACAACGCGACCTCTCCGCTGTTCCGCCGGGTGGTGTTCAAGGGGTCCAGGGAGGACATCAGGAACATCGCCGTGGACGGCACCCGGCTGGTGATGGAGTACGCCGAGAAGCTGCTGGACGAGGACACCGTCTTCGGCTACCAGTACTCGCCGGAGATCTTCATCGACACCGAGCTGGACTTCGCGCTGGAGGTCTGCGAGGCGGTGATGGACGTCTGGCAGCCCGCCGAGGGCCGCGAGATCATCCTCAACCTGCCGACCACGGTGGAGCGTTCCACGCCCAACGTCTACGCCGACAAGATCGAGTGGATGTCGCGGAACCTGTCCCGCCGCGAGTTCATCGCGCTGTCCACCCACCCCCACAACGACCGCGGCACCGGCGTCGCCTCCGCCGAACTGGCCGTGATGGCCGGCGCCGACCGGGTCGAGGGCTGCCTGTTCGGGCAGGGCGAGCGCACCGGCAACCTGGACCTGGTCAATGTCGGGATGAACCTGTTCTCCCAGGGCGTGGACCCGATGATCGACTTCTCGGACATCGACGAGATCCGTCGCACGTACGAGTACTGCAACCAGATGGTCGTCCCCGAGCGCCACCCCTACGCCGGCGACCTGGTCTACACGTCCTTCTCCGGCTCCCACCAGGACGCCATCAAGAAGGGCTTCGACGCCCTGGAGGCCGACGCCGCCGCGGCCGGCCACCCGGTCGGCGAGCACACCTGGGGTGTGCCGTACCTGCCGATCGACCCCAAGGACGTCGGCCGCTCCTACGAGGCCGTGATCCGGGTCAACAGCCAGTCCGGCAAGGGCGGCATCGCCTACGTCCTGAAGAACGACCACAAGCTGGACCTGCCGCGCCGGATGCAGATCGAGTTCTCGAAGATCATCCAGGCCAAGACCGACACCGAGGGCGGCGAGGTCACCCCGGCCGAGATCTGGGCCGCCTTCGAGGACGAGTACCTGCCCACCCCGGACGCCCCCTGGGGCCGGATCCAGCTGGGCGCCTACGCCACCGGCACCACCGCCGAGGGCAAGGACGCGATCACCGTCCAGGCCGTGGTGGACGGTTCGCCGGTCGAGCTGTCCGGTACCGGCGACGGCCCGCTCGACGCCTTCTTCGGCGCGCTGGCCTCCATCGGCGTCGACGCCCGCCTGCTGGACTACGTCGAGCACACCCTGAGCCAGGGCTCGGGCGCCCAGGCCGCCTCCTACTGGGAGTGCGCGGTGGACGGCCAGGTGCTGTGGGGGGTCGGCATCGACACCAGCATCGTCCGGGCCTCCATCAAGGCCGTCGTCAGCGCTGTCAACCGGGCGCACCGCGGCTGACACCCGCATCGCATCAGTGCTGGTGAGCACCGGCCCCCGCGCCAAACCTGGCGGGGGCCGGTGATCTCGGCCACAAATTTCTGATCCGGTAGCCGCCCGGGGTACTGACAGGGTGTCATCGCGCATGGCAGCATCGGTGCAACCGACAGAGGAGTCGGTGCTGCAGGCAGGGGAGTGTGCCGTGACGATGGTGGTGACCCCCAAACTGGTCGAGCTCCGGGCGCGTTGGCGCACCGAGTCGCTCGGGGAGTTCTTCTGCGCGGGCTGCGGCGGCGACCGCAACTACCGTCGCCAGGGCGGACGCAGATGGCTGCGGCTGCTCGGCCTCCCGCTGCTGCCGGTCGGCGACGCCGGGACCACGCTCCAGTGCACCGCCTGCCGGACCCGCTACGGCCTGGACGCCCTGGAACGCCCCACCTCCAGCAATCTGCTGGCGATGCTCCGCACCGCCCAGTACACCGTCGTCCTCGCCGTCCTCGCCGCCGGCGGCACCGCCCGCGGCACCCGCGAGACCGCGCTCGGCGTGATCCACGACGCCGGCTACCCCGAACTGGACGAGCCCCAGGTGCTGGCCGCCCTCGCCGCGCTCACCGGCGGCGACGAGGACCTGGTCGAGCTGTACGGCTGCGGCAGCGGGCTGGCGGTGGAACTCCACACCGCGCTGGAGCCGCTGGCCCCGCACCTGATCGGCCCGGGGCGGGAGCGGCTGCTCACCCAGGGCGCCCTGGTCGCGCTCGCCGACGGCCCGTACCGCCCCACCGAGCGCGAGGTGCTCCGCGCCGCCGGGCGCTGCCTCAAGCTCACCCCTGCGGAGATCGACGCGACCCTGGCGGCGGCGACCCGGCAGCCGCACCCCTGAGCGGTCCTGGCCCGGGCTGTCGGTCGCGTACACGGCAGAGACTGAGACTGTCGGTCGCGTGCGCGACAATGACGGCATGAGTCTGTTCCGCGACGACGGGGTGGTGCTCCGGACCCAGAAACTGGGCGAGGCGGACCGCATCATCACCCTGCTCACCCGCCAGCACGGCCGGGTGCGCGCGGTCGCCCGCGGAGTACGCCGCACCAAGTCCAAGTTCGGCGCCCGGCTGGAACCCTTCTCCCATGTCGACGTGCAGTTCTTCTCCCGCGGCGAGGAACTGGTCAGCCGCCATCTGGCGCTGTGCACCCAGGTCGAGACGATCACTCCGTACGGGAGCCGGATCGTCGACGACTACGGCCGCTACACCGCTGCCACGGCCATGCTGGAGACCGCCGAGCGCTTCACCGAGAACGAGGGCGAGCCGGCGGTCCAGCAGTACCTGCTGCTGATCGGCGCGCTGCGGACGCTGGCCACCGGCGAGCACGACTCCCCGCTGGTGCTGGACGCCTTCCTGCTGCGCTCACTGTCCGTGAACGGTTACGCCCCGTCGTTCGGCGACTGCGCCAAGTGCGGGATACCGGGCCCCAACCGCTTCTTCTCGGTGCAGACCGGTGGGGCGCTCTGTCCCGACTGCCGCGTGCCCGGCAGTGTCGTACCCTCCCCTGAGACACTGGTACTGCTGGGGGCGCTGCTGTCCGGCGACTGGGAGACGGCGGACGCGACCGAACCCCGGCACGCCCGCGAGGGCAGCGGCCTGGTCGCGGCGTACGTCCAGTGGCATCTGGAGCGGGGGCTTCGCTCGCTCCGGTACGTCGATCGTTGAGTTGGAGAACAGAGAGCTCATGGCAACAGCACGGCGCGGTCTCTTCGGCGGCGGTCGGCAGCGCGAGTACCTGCCCCCGTCCCCGCACCCCAGTGGCGCCCTGCCGCCCAAGATCCCGGGCGAGCTGGTCCCCGAGCATGTGGCCGTCGTCATGGACGGGAACGGCCGCTGGGCCAAGGAGCGCGGTCTGCCGCGGACCGAGGGCCACAAGGTCGGTGAGAGCGTCGTGCTGGACGTGCTCAAGGGCTGTATCGAGCTGGGTGTGAGGAACCTCTCGCTCTACGCCTTCTCCACCGAGAACTGGAAGCGGTCGCCGGACGAGGTCCGCTTCCTGATGAACTTCAACCGCGACGTCATCCACCGCCGCCGCGACGAGATGAACGAGATGGGGATCCGCATCCGCTGGGCCGGGCGGATGCCCAAGCTCTGGAAGAGCGTGGTGCAGGAGCTCCAGATCGCCGAGGAGATGACCCGCGACAACGACGCGATGACGCTCTACATGTGCGTCAACTACGGCGGCCGCGCGGAGATCGCCGACGCGGCGGCAGCGCTGGCGGCGGACGTCGCCGCTGGAAAGCTGGACCCGAAGAAGGTCAACGAGAAGACCCTCGCCAAGTACATGTACCACCCCGACATGCCGGACGTGGACCTCTTCATCCGCCCCAGCGGAGAGCAGCGGACCTCCAACTTCCTGCTCTGGCAGTCGGCGTACGCGGAGATGGTCTTCCAGGACGTGCTCTGGCCGGACTTCGACCGGCGCGACCTGTGGCGCGCCTGCGAGGAGTTCGCTTCTCGGGACCGTCGCTACGGCGGGGCACTCCCCAACGAGGTGAGCCTCCCCAAACAGGGGTGACCGGTCGCGCGAGGGGCTCTTCGTCGGCGGGTGGCTGATGTTCGCGCAGTTCCCCGCGCCCCTGAGGTGCTGCAACTGGGCCAGTTGCACGTGTTAGGGGCGCGGGGAACTGCGCGAACAGAAACCACCCGCGGTGGTAGAGCCCGCTGACGGTGAGCAACCCCAGCAGCGGGCGGCCCTCACTGCGTTGCGCACTCCGCGCACGTCCCGAAGATCTCCAGCGTGTGGGCCACGTCCACGAACCCGTTGTCGCGGGCCACGCCCTCCGCCCAGCGTTCCACCGCCGGCCCCTCCACCTCGACCGTCCGTCCACAGGACCTGCAGACCAGGTGGTGGTGGTGCCCACTGCTGCACCGTCGGTAGACGGCCTCGCCCTCGTTCGTCCGCAGGACGTCGATCTCACCGGCGTCCGCCAGCGACTGCAGGGTGCGGTAGACGGTGGTGAGCCCGACCGAGTCGCCGCGGTGCTTCAGCAGATCATGCAGCTCCTGCGCGCTGCGGAAGTCGTCGACCTCGGCGAGCAGTGAGGAGACAGCCGTGCGCTGCCGGGTCGACCGGGCGGGGGACGACGGCTGCGGTGATGACTGCTGCGCGGGCGACGGCGTCACCGGGACTCCTCAGGGGCGGGCTTTCGAACAGGACTGCCGCCGCCATTGTGCCAGCCGGGACCGGCTTTCCGGTGCGCGCACGCGCCATGGACACCCACAGTCATGAAAACCATATTCATTTATACTGGAAACCATTGTCAAACTCCACTGGCGGACCCCCGTCGTCGCAACGGATGTGAAACCCCTGCGCCAGCACCGGTAACCTGAGGTATTCGGTCGCGTCCCCCGGTCCCGTTCCCATGGCCGTGACGCGCCCCGCGTGCAATGAAATCCATCACTGACCGCATTCGTCGTACTGAAGAGAGCACTGTGGCCGCCGACAAGATCGACACCATCGTCAGCCTGAGCAAGCGCCGTGGCTTCGTCTATCCCTGCAGCGAGATCTATGGTGGCCAGAAGGCCGCCTGGGACTACGGGCCGTTGGGTGTCGAGCTGAAGGAGAACATCAAGCGGCAGTGGTGGCGCAACATGGTCACCAGCCGTGAGGAGGTTGTCGGCCTCGACTCGTCCGTCATCCTCGCCCGTGAGGTCTGGGAGGCCAGCGGCCATGTCGCGACCTTCAGCGACCCGCTGACCGAGTGCACCTCCTGTCACAAGCGCTACCGCGCCGACCACCTGGAGGAGGCATACGAGGCCAAGCACGGCCACGTCCCGGCGAACGGCCTCGCTGACGTCAACTGCCCCAACTGCGGCAACAAGGGCGGCTTCACCACGCCCAAGCCGATGTCCGGGATGCTGCAGACCCACCTGGGCGCGTTCAACGCGGACGACCCGGCCGGTCTGGCGTACCTGCGTCCGGAGACCGCGCAGGGCATCTTCATCAACTTCCACCTGGTGCAGCAGACCTCGCGCAAGAAGCCCCCGTTCGGCATCGCCCAGACCGGCAAGAGCTTCCGCAACGAGATCACCCCCGGCAACTTCATCTTCCGCACCCGCGAGTTCGAGCAGATGGAGATGGAGTTCTTCGTCAAGCCGGGCGAGGACGAGAAGTGGCACGAGTACTGGCTGCAGGAGCGCTGGAACTGGTACACCGACCTCGGCATCCGTGAGGAGAACCTGCGCTTCTACGAGCACGCCAAGGAGAAGCTCTCCCACTACGCCAAGCGCACGGTCGACATCGAGTACCGCTTCAACTTCGGCGGCAACGAGTTCGGCGAGCTCGAGGGCATCGCCAACCGCACCGACTACGACCTGACCCAGCACAGCGAGCACTCCGGCCAGGACCTCAAGTACTTCGACCAGGAGTCCGGCGAGCGCTGGTTCCCGTACGTGATCGAGCCCGCGGCCGGTGTCAACCGCGCGATGCTGGCGTTCATGCTGGACGCCTACCGCGAGGACGAGGCGCCCAACGCCAAGGGCGTGATGGAGAAGCGCGTCGTGATGCGCCTCGACCCGCGCCTCGCACCGGTCAAGGTCGCCGTGCTGCCGCTGTCGCGCAACGCGGCGCTCTCGCCGAAGGCCCGCGGCCTGGCCACGGACCTGCGCAAGCACTGGAACGTCGAGTTCGACGACGCCGGCGCCATCGGCCGTCGCTACCGCCGCCAGGACGAGATCGGCACGCCGTTCTGCATCACCGTCGACTTCGACACCCTCGACGACAACGCGGTGACCGTGCGCGAGCGCGACACCATGGAGCAGCAGCGGATCTCGCTGGACCAGGTCGAGGGCTTCCTCGCAGGCAAGCTGCTGGGCTGCTGAGAGTTCACCCGCAGCCGCACACGGCGCCGCCCCTGTACCGGAGACGATCCGGTACGGGGGCGGCGCCGTGTCGCTGGTCGGAGTGGTTCAGGCCCGCTGCGGCACCTGCTGCGGCAGGGAGCGCAGCGCCAGCCGGGTGCAGAGGCAGGCCAGCGGGAGCTCGGCGAAGACGGCCATGGCCAGGGCGGTGGCCAGGGCCTGGCCCGGGGCGGCGGTGCTCATGTCGAACCAGGCGTCGGTCAGCAGCAGCATCGCGGTGCCCGCGGCGGTGAGGCAGTGCCGCGGGTCGGCACGGCGCAGCAGCAGACCGGTGACGGCCAGGCCGGCCGCCTCCAGGGAGTCCAGGCCGACCCAGTTCCACGCGCCGGAGGCGGCGAGGACGCCGAGCCAGGGCACGAGCGCCAGGCCGAGTCCGACCAGGGCGAGGGCGATCAGGTCGGGGCGGGGGAGCGTGGGCCGGGGGAGTGCGGGCGCGGTGCGCGCCGTCGGGCGGGTCGTGGCGGCGAGGGCCAGGCTCATCGCGACCACCCCGCGCGCACCCGCAGCCGCTCGCTCGTGCCGTCGGACCGGGTCGCGGTGACCCGGTCGAAGCAGCCCTCCAGGGTGGCCAGCCAGAACGATCCGGCGGCGGCGATCGCCTCGGCGGGCTGCCGGGTGTGGCTCCGCTGGGTGCACAGCACGGCCGGTGGTGTCCCGTCGGGTGGCAGATGGCCCCAGGCGAGCACCGAGGGACGCCCGTTGGACGAGGCCCGGCGGGCGCCCCGGAGCAGGTCCGCGGCCAGCGGACGGGCGACCAGGATGTCCAGCAGCAGACCCGCGTTGTAGACCTCCAGGGCGGTCCGCCCCTTCGTCCCCAGCGCGAACCGCACCGACCACGGGGAGTCGAGCAGAGGCAGGTCGTCGAGGTCGAGGTCGAGCGTCGGGTGCGGCTGCGGCATGGTCATCAGGGTCCCTCCCCAAGCTGTGAGCCACCTGCAAGAGAGCCGTGCGGCAGGTGGTTCCCGGTCACAGTGACGAGCTTCCCGGAACGGGCCCCCGGAGTCGGTAGCGTGCGGATCCGACCTGGGGGTGGTGCCAGGTACACCCTGACAGGGACTCAGGGGCCATGGCCGGGGCTGATCTTCTCTCCTAGGCTCTGGCCCATGGCAACGACAACCCCCGACGCGCCCCGGGCCGTTCCGCTCCCGAGGTGGCGAACGGTGCTGCGGGTGCTGGGCGGCCCGGTGCTGCTCTGGGGTTGGCGGGAGACCGGGTTCATCGCCGCCGGGGTGCCGCTGGCGGTGCCGACCGGGTGGGCGGCGGCGTCGATGCCCAGGCTGCTGTTCATCGGGGCCGTGCCGGTGCTCCTGCTCCTGCTGCCGCTGCAGCCGCTGCTCACCCGGCTGCAACGGAGCCGGTTCCGGGCCATGCTGGGCCTGGACATCCCGGAGATCCCCGGCCCCGACCAGCCGTTGCGCGGCTGGCGCCGACTACGGGTGCTCCGGGCCGAGAGCACCTGGCGGCAGTTGGCCTACCACCTGCTGGCCGGCCCACTGGTGGCCGTGCTGGCGACGCTCGTACTGGCGGGGTGGACGGTGGGGCTGGTGCTGTCCACGGTCTACGCCTGGTGGATGCTGGTGCCGTCGGACAGTGTGATGGCCTCCCAGCCGGGCAAGGGCAACCTCTGGATGACCGTGACGGGGGTGCTGCTCCTCTGGCTGATGCCCTGGGCGGCGCTGCTGGTACGCGAGTTGGACACCAGGGCGGCGGCCGCGCTGCTCGGCCCGAACCGGGCCAGGGAGCTGCAGCGCCGGGTCGAGTCGCTGGCGGAGAGCCGCAGCGAGGTGGTCGACGCGGCGGACGCCGAGCGGCGCAGGATCGAGCGGGATCTGCACGACGGCGCCCAGCAGCGGCTGGTGTCCCTGGCGATGAACCTGGGGCTGGCCCGGCGGATGCTCAAGGGACTCCCGGCGGACGTACAGGCGCCGCGCGCGATGGAGGCGATCGAGGAGGCGCACCGCGAGGCGCAGGCGGCCATCGTCGAACTCCGGGAGCTGGTCCGCGGTCTGCACCCGGTGGTGCTGGAGGACCGGGGCCTGGACGCGGCGCTGTCCGGCATCGCCGCCCGCGCCCCGATCCCGGTGCGGCTGACCGTGGAGTTGAGGCAGCGGGCGTCCCCCGCGGTCGAGGCGGTGGCCTACTTCGTGGTCTCCGAGGCCCTGGCGAACACCGCCAAGCACGCGCACGCCTCGCGGGCCGAGGTGTCGGTGCGGCAGAGTGGCCCGCGCATCGTGATCACCGTCCTGGACGACGGGATCGGCGGTGCGGACCCGGCGAAGGGGACCGGGCTCTCCGGGCTGCGGCAGCGCGCCGCCTCGGTGGACGGGACCCTGGCCGTCAGCAGCCCCCCAGGGGGCCCCACCACACTCACCGTGGAGTTGCCGTGCGTGCTGTGATCGCCGAGGACTCGGTCCTGCTGCGGGTCGGACTGGTCAAGGTACTGGAGGCGGTGGGCTACGAGGTGGTGGCCGCCGTCGGCGAGGCCGAGGCCCTGCTGGCCGCGGTGGCGGAGCACAGCCCCGATGTGGTGGTGACCGACGTCCGGATGCCGCCCGGATTCACCGACGAGGGCGTGCGAGCAGCCCTGATGATCCGTCAGCAGTGGCCCGCGGTGGCCGTTCTGCTGCTCTCCCAGTACGTGGAGGAACGCTACGCCGCCGACCTGCTGGTCGGCGACACACGGGGCGTCGGCTATCTGCTGAAGGAGCGGGTGGCCAATGTGGACGACTTCCTCGACGCGCTGGAGCGGGTCGCGGCCGGCGGCACCGCGCTCGACCCCGAGGTCGTCTCGCAGCTGCTGCTGCGCCGGCAGAGCGGCCCGCTGGACTCGCTCACCCCACGCGAGCGCGAGGTGCTGTCGCTGATGGCGGAGGGCCGGTCGAACGCGGCCATCGCGCAGTTCCTGGTGGTCAGCGAGAGCGCGGTGGCGAAGCACATCAACAACATCTTCATGAAGCTGGCGCTCTCCCCGACCGAGGGGGAGCACCGCCGGGTGATGGCGGTCCTGCGCTTCCTGGACCAGCGGTCATGACCGACCGACCGCCGGACTCGCTGAAGCGGACGCTGTGGTGGATCGTCGCGCTGCTCACCGCGCTGGCGGTGGTCTCGGCCACCGGGCTGGTGCTGGTCGGCAAACTGGCCCGGCGGGACGCCACGGCGACGCGGTCCTTCAGCCGGCCGATCTCGCTGCTGAAGATCCACGCCGCCGGGGGCACGTTCGAGGTCGACGGCGGCTCGACCGGCGGCAGGGTGACGGTGCGGCAGGACATCGGCTGGGTCACCGCCAAGCCGGTCGTGGCGTACTCCTGGGACCAGGACACCCTGGTGGTATCGGTGTCCTGCTCCGGTGTCGCCCTGCTGGGATCGCTCAACTGCCAGGCCGATGTGCGGTTGCAGGTTCCGGCGGGCATCGCCGTCGACGCGGAGACCGGCTCGGGCGCCGTCGTCGTCAACGGAATGTCGGGTGCGGTGAGCCTCCGCTCGCACTCCGGTCCGCTCACCCTCAGCAATCTCAGCGGACCGGTGACGCTGTGGTCCGGCTCGGGGCCGATCGAGGCCGACGGGCTGCGCTCCTCCACCGTGACCGCCCACAGCTCCTCGGGGCCGCAGTCGTTGAACTTCGCGAGCGCACCGGAGGCGGTCACCGCCGAGTCGACCTCGGGCCCGATCGACATCGCCCTGCCCCGGAACACCCGCTACCAGGCGACCGCCAGTTCGCGCAGCGGGCCGGCCTCGGTGGACGACGGCCTGAACGACCCGAGCAGCACCGGCACGGTCAGGGCGACCAGCCGCTCGGGCCCGGTGGACATCGCCTACCGGTCACGAAGCTGAGGGCAGAGTGCCGGTCCAGGGATCGCGGGAGGTCAGGCAGTACGTCCCGCCGGCCGGATCCCGCATCACCGTCCACAGCCGCTCCCGACGGACCTCCTCGGCCCCGAGCCGCAGATGCAACGCCGTGGTCGCCGGGACGTCGGCGCAGGCCAGATCCAGGTGGGCCGAGGTCGGACGCTCCTCGTCCAGCCGCTGCAGCAGGATCCGCACCGGGAGCCCGGCCTCCGCCGGGGGCCGCACCACATGGAACTCCGGCAGGGCGCCCCGGTACGAGCCCCAACCGGTCAGCCCGGCCCAGAACTCCACCTCGGCGTCGAACACGCTCGGCGCGAGGTCGATCGCCACCTGGTCGAGGCGCACGCCGACATCGGGCTCCGGGCGCTCGGCCCCGCCGTCCCAGGGCATGACGCAGAACAGCTGGCCGCCGGGGGAGCGCAGCACGACCCACCCGCCGTGGTCGTCCACGACGACGGCGCCCGAGGCGACCGCCCGGGCCCGGAACGGCTCGTAGTCGTCGACGCCCAGATCCAGATGCGCGCCGCCGGCCCCGCCTCCACCTACGCCCTGCAGCTTGAGGTAGGCGTCCCCGCCCGCCCGCTGCGGCAGCAGCGTCACGAACTCGCCCCGCTCCCCGCGTGCGGCCGAAAGGGTCGTCCCGGTGACAGCCGTCCAAAAGGCACAGCTCTCCTCGAAGCGGTCGAGCGGGCGGTCGATGAACGCATACAGCCAGCGGATCACAGCGCCAGCCTCTCCCGTGCCTCCATCAGCGCGAAGCCCAGCAGGTTCAGCCCGCGCCAGCGCGCCGGGTCGGCGGCCCGCTCGTCGTCGGCTGCGAGCCCGATCCCCCACACCCGGTCCACCGGACTGGCCTCCACCAGCACCCGGTCGCGCGTGCCCAGCAGGTAGTCGCGCAGCGCCGGATCCTGTCCGAACTTGGCCACATTGCCCTCCACCACCAGCTCGAACCGCGCCGCCGTCCACACCGCGTCGTCGAAGCCGCGCACCAGCCGCCCCCGCTTCTTCGCCCCGGCAGGCGTCCGCGCGGCCAGGATCCCCGGCACCGACTCCTCGTCCCCGAACAGCCGCGCCTTGCCCGCCATCATCCAGTGCTCCGCCGAGGCATACGCCACCCCGTCCACCTCGAACACCGACGGCCACCACTGACTCAGCGCCCCGGCCCCCACCGAACCGTCCTTCTGCGCCCGATGCCCCCAGAACATCAGCCACTTCGGCCGCGCCCCGGCCGCCATCAGCGCAGCCAGTCCCTCCCGGCTGCGCGCCCGCGCCGGGTGCCCCAACTCACTCGTCGTCATACCCGAGATCCTTCCACCCGCCACCGACACCCGGCCATGCGGTTTCCGGCATGCGGCAGGCCCCCTGCCGAGCGGACTCGGCAGGGGGCCTGGTGGCTACGGACCGCTCGGCGGGTCAGCCGATGCGGCGGGGGAGGCGGGTGGAGAGGGCGATGACGGCCAGGGTGAGGACGAACTGGAGGGCCAGCACAAGGGTCAGGGCGTCGTGCATGCCGTGGGTGGGGGACAGGGTGAGGAAGAGGGTGCCCAGGGTGGCGACGCCGAGGGCGAGGCTGGACTGCTGGGTGGTGGCGAGGATGCCGCCGCCGACGCCGGCCCGTTCAGCCGGGATCTCGGAGAGGATCAGCCGGATCAGCGGGGGCATCACCAGTCCCTGGCCGGTGCCGGCGATGACCATTCCGGGCAGCAGCACCAGCGGGCTGAGGCCGGACCAGTCGGTGGCCACGGTGACCGCCAGTACCAGCAGGCCCAGGGCCTGGATGACCGCGCCGGTGCGGATCACCTTGCTGCCGTAGCGGGTCAGCAGCCGCGGACCGGCCAGCGAGGCGACGAAGAAGCCGACGGCCATCGGGACCATGGCCACGCCGGAGGCGATCGGGCCCTCGTGCAGGCCGACCTGCAGTGCCACGGCCATCACCACCATGAAGCCGCCGAAGCCGGTGAAGAAGGGGACGGCCATGGTGAGGCCGGTGCGCAGGCCGTCGATGCGGAGCAGCGAGAGCGGGATCAGCGGGATGTTGCCGGCCTGCTCCGAGCGGCGCTCGGTGCGGACGAAGGCGTAGCCGAGGAAGGGGACGGCGGCCAGCAGGGTCCAGGTCCACCAGGCCCAGCCGACGGCGCGGCCCTCCATCAGCGGGATCAGCAGCGCCAGCAGCGTTGCGGCCAGCAGGCCGGTGCCGGGCAGGTCGACCTTGGCCGGGTTGGCGGACCGGGTCTCCGGGACGGAGCGCAGCGCGAGCACCGCGGCGACCAGCGCGACCGGGACGTTCACCAGGAAGATGAAGCGCCAGCCGGTGCCGAACAGGTTCGCCGAGAGCAGCACCCCGCCGAGGACCTGGCCGATGACGACCGAGATCCCGCCGACCGCGCCGTAGATGCCCATGGCGCGGGCCTTGCGCTCGCCCTGGGTGGCGGACTGGATGGTGGCCAGCGCCTGCGGCAGCATCAGCGCCGCCGCCGCGCCCTGCAGCACCCGGGCGCCGACCAGCGCCAGCGCGGTCGGGGCCAGGCCGCAGGCCAGCGAGGTGAGGCCGAAGGCGAGGGAGCCGGCGATGAACAGCCGGCGGCGTCCGAAGAGGTCGCCGAGCCGTCCGCCGAGGACGAGCAGGACGGCGTAGGCGATGCCGTAGCCGGCCACGAAGAGTTCCAGCGTCGCCGGGCCCGCGACCAGGTCCTTGTCGATGGTGGGCAGGGCGACGTTGACGATGAAGAAGTCCAGCATCGGCAGGAAGGCGCCGAGCAGGACGGTGAACAGGCCCAGGGTGCTGAGCCGGGGTGCGGCAGGCGTCGGCTTGGGAGTGGTGCCGCCGGCGGTGCCGCCGAGCCTGGTGACGGTTGGCAGGACGTTCGCCCGGGTTGCGGGTGCGGTCAGTGGAGTAGCCATGGCCACTACTTTCCGCTCCTCATTAGCCTGGTACCAGTGTCTACTTATCCAGGTATCAGGAGTACCTGGCACAGGGATGCCGAAAGGCGCATCCTGGTAGACATGGCCACCCCAGCAGCTTCCGCCGCCGCCCCCCTCGAACTGGTCCCCTCCGCCGCCCCCGAGGACGTCCGCCGTCGCGAGCTGGCCGGGTTCCTCCGCAGCCGGCGCGAGCGGATCTCGCCCGAGCAGGTCGGTCTGCCCGCCGTCGGCCGCCGCCGGACGCCGGGGCTGCGCCGCGAGGAGGTGGCACTGCTCGCCGCTGTCGGAGTCACCTGGTACACCTGGCTGGAGCAGGCCCGGGACATCCAGGTCTCCCCACAGGTGCTGGACGCCATCGCCCGGGCGCTGCTGCTGGACCCCAACGAGCGCCGGCACCTCTTCGTCCTCGCCGGAAACGTGGACCCGGCCCCCGCGGCGAGCTGCCCGACCGTCACCCCGTCGGTGCAGGCGATCATGAAGCAGCTGGAGCCCTTCCCCTGCGTGGCGGTCAACAACCGGTACGACGTCCTCGGCTACAACAGCACCTACCGGCTGCTGATCACCGATCTGGACGAGGTCGCGCCCGAGGACCGCAACATCATGCTGCTCGCCTTCACCCACCCCGACTGGAAGCGCGGCCTGGTCGACTACCAGCAGGCGACGGCGCTGATGGTGGCCAAGTTCCGCAGCTCCATGGCCGACCATGTCGCCGAGCCGGCCTGGAAGGCGCTGCTCAAGCGGCTGCGGCTGGCTTCGCCCGAGTTCGACGCGCTCTGGCAGCAGCACGAGGTCGGCATGTCCGGCAACGGCGACAAACGCTTCCTCAACCCCCATGTCGGCCTGCTGCACTTCGACTTCACCACGCTCTGGCTGGGCCCGGGCCCGAGCACCCGGCTGATCAGCTACACGCCTTCCGACGAGGAGACCCGGGACCGGATCGAGCGGCTGCACAAGCTGGCCACCGAGGGTTGACGGCCGGGGCTGACGGTCCGGGGTGGGACAATGGGGGGTCTGCCCAGTGATCAGGAAGAGCCAGAGATGACCACGACCGTCGAAGCCCTCACCACCGCCCCGCTGAAGCTGGGCGGCATCCAGGTGTGGCCGCCGGTCGTGCTGGCGCCGATGGCGGGCATCACCAACGCCCCGTTCCGCACCCTCTGCCGGGAGCAGTCCGGCGGCAAGGGGCTGTTCGTCTCCGAGATGATCACCAGCAGGGCCCTGGTCGAGCGGGACCGGAAGACCATGCGGCTGATCGGCTTCGACGCCTCCGAGACGCCCCGCTCCATCCAGCTGTACGGGGTGGACCCGGTCACCGTCGGCCGCGCCGTCCGGATGATCGCGGACGAGGACCTGGCCGACCACATCGACCTCAACTTCGGCTGCCCGGTGCCCAAGGTCACCCGCAAGGGCGGCGGCTCCGCGCTGCCGTACAAGCGGAACCTGCTGCGGGACATCCTGCGCCAGGCGGTCGGCAACGCCGGCGGGCTGCCGGTCACCATGAAGATGCGCAAGGGCATCGACGACGACCACATGACCTACCTGGACGCCGGGCGGATCGGCGCCGAGGAGGGCGTGTCCGCCATCGCCCTGCACGGGCGCACCGCGATCCAGCACTACAGCGGGGTGGCCGACTGGTCCGCCATCGCCCGGCTGCGCGAGTCCGTCCCCGACCACGTCCCGGTGCTGGGCAACGGCGACATCTGGTCGGCCGACGACGCGGTACGGATGGTCCGCGAGACCGGCTGCGACGGCGTGGTGGTCGGCCGCGGCTGCCTGGGCCGCCCCTGGCTGTTCAAGGAGCTCGTCTCGGTGTTCGAGGGCCAGACCGAGTACGCCCGCCCGTCGCCCGCCACCACCCTTGTTCGAGGCGCTCCGCGCCGCACCTTCCGCCCCGACTTCTCCTATGTGGCCGGCGTGATGCACCGCCATGCCCAGCTGCTGGGCGAGTGGATCGGCGACGAGAAGCACGGCGTCGTGGACTTCCGCAAGCATGTGGCCTGGTACACCAAGGGCTTCTCGGTCGGCTCCGAGCTGCGCCGCGCGCTGGCCCTGGCCTCCTCCCTGGACGAGCTGGCCGAGCACCTCGCCGCCGTCGACCAGGATCAGCGCTGGCCCGAGAGCGCCGACGGCCCGCGCGGACGGACCTCGGGGGCGAACCGGGTGGTGCTCCCGGAGGGGTGGCTGGACGACCCCTACGACTGCGCCGTACCCAGCGCCGACGCCGAACTGGACACCAGCGGCGGCTGAGGATTACAGCTCCAGCTTCCCGAGGGGCGACCCCCCGTACCCCCGCGTGAACCCGCAGCGGCGGGTCCGGCGTCTACAGGTTCCCCTCGGTGAGCCGCAGGAAAGGTACGTCCGACAGGTGGCCGGAAGGGCTCGGCGGCACGTGACTCTGGCCACATTGGTGCTCACTTTGCGTCAGAAGGACGTAAAAGCGCAGGTGGCCCGGGGGGCGAAACGTCTTCCGAACGTGCACGCGTCATCGAGAGGCGATTTCGTCCAGGCAATCAAGCCAAGGCAACGGCAGCGATACCGATCATGAACGCAGAGTAGCGCTCACGTGATCTTGCGGTTTCGGTCCGTTCAACCTTTGAAGGCGGGCTAACGTCAGGGCGACGATTTCAGTTTCCTAGGCGAAGGCCGATCCGGTGCATTCGATCTACTGGGTTACCGGTGGGTACAAACCACTGACGGCCCAACGGGGGCGCTGAAACGCCTTTGATCTGGGTATGTTTCCGGTCGTCAGGGCAACCGTGCGGCAGGAGACCAGACCCGTGTCGGCAGAGCAGAAATTCGTTTACGACTTCACCGAGGGCAACAAGGATCTGAAGGACCTGCTCGGCGGGAAGGGTGCGAACCTCGCCGAGATGACCAACCTCGGCCTCCCCGTCCCTCCCGGGTTCACCATCACCACCGAGGCCTGCAAGGTCTACCTGGAGACCGGCGACGAGCCGTCCTCGCTCCGCGACGAGGTGAGTGCGCACCTCGACGCGCTGGAGCAGCGGATGGGCAAGCGGCTCGGCGACTCCGCCGACCCGCTGCTGGTCTCGGTCCGCTCGGGTGCCAAGTTCTCCATGCCCGGCATGATGGACACCGTCCTCAACATCGGCCTCTCCGACGCCTCGGTGAGCGGCCTCGCCGCCCAGTCCGGCAACGACCGCTTCGCCTGGGACTCCTACCGCCGGCTCATCCAGATGTTCGGCAAGACCGTGCTGGGCGTCGAGGGCGACCTGTTCGAGGAGGCGCTGGAGCGGGCCAAGCAGGCCAAGGACACCAGCGACGACCTGGACCTGGACGCCGCCGACCTCAAGTCGATCGTCGAGGACTTCAAGGCCATCGTCCGCGACCACACCGGCCGTGACTTCCCGCAGGACCCGCGCGAGCAGATGGACCTGGCCGTCCACGCCGTCTTCGACAGCTGGAACAGCGACCGGGCCAAGCTCTACCGCCGCCAGGAGCGCATCCCCGGCGACCTGGCCACCGCCGTCAACATCTGCTCGATGGTCTTCGGCAACCTGGGCTCCGACTCCGGCACCGGCGTCGCCTTCACCCGCGACCCGGCCAGCGGCCACGCCGGCGTCTACGGCGACTACCTGCAGAACGCGCAGGGCGAGGACGTGGTCGCCGGCATCCGCAACACCATGCAGCTGGCCGAGCTGGAGGGGCTGGACAAGACCTCCTACGACCAGCTGATGTCCATCATGGACACCCTGGAGAACCACTACCGGGACCTCTGCGACATCGAGTTCACCATCGAGCGCGGCAAGCTCTGGATGCTGCAGACCCGGGTCGGCAAGCGCACCGCCGCGGCCGCCTTCCGGATCGCCGTCCAGCTCGTCGACCAGGGTCTGATCGACCTGGACGAGGCCCTGCACCGGGTCAACGGCGCGCAACTGGCGCAGCTGATGTTCCCCCGCTTCGACGAGCGGACCAAGGCCGAGCGGGTGGCCTGGGGCATCGCCGCCTCGCCCGGCGCGGCCGTCGGCAAGGCCGTCTTCGACTCCTACACCGCGGTCAAGTGGTCCCGCTCCGGCGAGCAGGTCATCCTGGTGCGCCGGGAGACCAACCCGGACGACCTGGACGGCATGATCGCCGCCGAGGGCATCCTCACCTCGCGCGGCGGCAAGACCTCGCACGCGGCCGTGGTCGCCCGCGGCATGGGCAAGACCTGTGTCTGCGGCGCCGAGGAGCTGGAGGTCGACACCAAGAAGCGCCGCTTCACCACCGCCGACGGCAAGGTGGTGGAGGAGGGCGACCTGATCTCCATCGACGGCTCCACCGGCAAGGTCTACCTGGGCGAGGTCCCGGTCGTCCCCTCCCCGGTCGTGGAGTACTTCGAGGGCACCCTGCACGCCGGCGCCGACGAGGAGGGCGGCCTGGTCCAGGCGGTGCACCGGCTGATGGCCCACGCCGACGTACGCCGCAAGCTCCGAGTACGGGCCAACGCCGACAACGCGGACGACGCCAACCGCGCCCGCCGCTTCGGCGCCCAGGGCATCGGGCTGTGCCGCACCGAGCACATGTTCCTCGGCGAGGAGCGGCGCAAGGAGGTCGAGCACCTGATCCTGGCCGACAACGACAAGGACCGCGAGTCGGCCCTGGCGACGCTGATGCCGCTGCAGAAGGGCGACTTCGTCGAGCTGTTCCAGGCCATGGACGGGCTGCCGGTGACGGTGCGGCTGCTCGACCCGCCGCTGCACGAGTTCCTGCCCGACATCACCGAGCTGTCGGTGCGGGTCGCCCTCGCCGAGGCCCGCAAGGACCCCAACGAGAACGACCTGCGGCTGCTCCAGGCCGTGCACAAGCTGCACGAGGCCAACCCGATGCTGGGCCTGCGCGGGGTACGCCTCGGCCTGGTCATCCCCGGCCTGTTCGGGATGCAGGTGCGGGCCATCGCCGAGGCCGCCGCCGAGCGGCGCCGCGGCGGCGGGGACCCCCGCCCCGAGGTGATGATCCCGCTGGTCGGGACGGTGCAGGAGCTGGAGATAGTGCGGGACGAGTGCGAGCAGGTGCTGCGCGAGGTCCAGGCCGCGACCGGCGTGAAGCTCGACATCAAGCTCGGCACGATGATCGAGCTGCCGCGCGCCGCGCTCACCGCCGGGCAGATCGCCGAGGCGGCGGAGTTCTTCTCCTTCGGCACCAACGACCTGACCCAGACGGTGTGGGGCTTCTCCCGGGACGACGTGGAGGCATCCTTCTTCACGGCCTACCTGGAGAAGGGCATCTTCGGGGTCTCCCCGTTCGAGACCATCGACCGCGACGGAGTCGGCGCCCTGGTCAAGCACGCCGTGAAGGAGGGCCGGGCGACCCGCCCGGACCTCAAGCTCGGCGTCTGCGGCGAGCACGGCGGCGACCCGGACTCGGTCCACTTCTTCCACGAGGCGGGGCTGGACTACGTGTCCTGCTCGCCCTTCCGGATCCCGGTGGCGCGCCTGGAGGCAGGCCGCGCCGCCATCGAGACCGCGGGCAGCGACTCGCGCTGACGCACCCTCATCGGAGCCCCTCACTCCGGTGTCAGCGCGAGGCAACCCCCTCCCAACACCCCCGTCCCCGACCAAGGATGAGGGCGGGAGGGGGGCTGCCCGCCCACCCTCCCCCATCCTCCGGACGGGGGGACCCCCTGCCCGCCGCCACCCTTGACTGGCGCGCTGCGCGCGACACCCCCTATGCACGGCGGCGCTCGGCGCAGAGTCCCCGCCGTACGGGCCGGGGCGGTGGAACGGACAATGGCGTCCGTCCCACCGCCCCGGTTTCTTTATGTGCTTATGCCGAGATGAGCGGTCTGGACGGCTCGACCGCAAGCCGCGGAGTACTGACCCGCAGCTCCAGCTGGACCCGGGCGGTCGGCCACTCCTCGTCCAGGATCGAGTAGAAGGCCGTGCCCCGGACCAGGCCGTCGAGCCCCCGGGTGTGGGCCCGGTGCACGCCTTCCAGGACCGCACCCAGGCGCTCGATCGCCGCGCGGGAGCGCGCGTTGCGGGCGTCGGCGCGCATGGAGACCCGGCGCACGCCCCAGGTCTCGAAGGCATGACGCAGCATCAGCAGCTTGGCCTCGGTGTTGATGCCGGTGCCCTGCGCTCTCGCGGACAGCCAGGTGGCGCCGATCTCGGCGGCGTCCGGGATCGCCGACAGCGGATCGTCGCCGACCGGGCCTCGGGGGGCTGGCGGCCAGATCACCGGGCCCTGCCAGTAGTCCAGCTCGCAGAACCGGGTCGAGCCGACGACCGAGCCGTCACTGACCCGGACGGTGGCGAAGGGCACGGCGCGGCCGGCCTCCTGCGCGGCCAGCGCGTCCGCCACGTAGCGGGCGGTCGCCTCGATGCCGTGCGGGACGGGGGTGAAGGCGTAACTGCTGCGATCCTCCGCCGCCGCGGCGGCGAGGGGTTCGATGTGACGTACGTCGAGTGGCTCCAGCCGCACGGAGCGGCCGAGGAGGGAGACAGGTACGGGCACGGGCCTTGTGTCCTTCAGGCGGCGGGACATGGGGGTGCGCCCAGCGGTTCCGGGTACGGCGACGGAGCGCGTCAGCCGTGGCGGCGCGGGGAGCGGGGGGACAGTGTCTGTCCGGGAGATGGCCGAGGAAGGAACGAGTACGCGAAGGACAGCGGGCGGCCAGGTGAAGGCAAGGTGCGATACGAGGGTGCTGCGGGGTCGTGCGAGGGTACAGCTGTGGCAAGGTCTGCGGACGGCAGCGATGCAGGCAGCGAGAGGACCATACCCGCAGTCGACGCCCAAGTCACTCCGGCTCGCGGCGCGGCTCGCGGCGTCGGGCCGGAACGGCTCCGGGGAGGTGCGGATTCGGGAATACTGCGCTGGTCGGGGATGCTGGTGGCTGTGTAGTGGTGTTCGCCCGCAGTGGGGTGCTGACCTAGGGAGATTGGGTTCACCGTGCTTGATCCGAAAGCGCTGTACGCATTCGAGCCGCAGGCCCTGGAGGCCGTCGAGGCGGCTTTCGGCGCGGGCGCGCACGCGGGCGCGGGGGAGAACTCTGGCACCGGACCCGTGCTGCTGCACTTCTTCGAGGGCTTCATGGACGCCGGCGAGGTCGGCGAGCAGGTCGTCGACCACCTTCTGGAGGACCCCGAGAGCAAGCTGCTGGTCCGCTTCGACGCCGACCGGCTGGTCGACTACCGGGCCAGGCGGCCCGCGATGGTCTTCGACCGGGACCGCTGGACCAGCTACGACGCGCCGGCCCTCGACCTCTACCTGCTGCACGACTCGGTCGGCGCGCCGTTCCTGCTGCTGAGCGGCCCGGAGCCGGACGTGGAGTGGGAGCGCTTCGCCCTCGCCGTGCGCGAGGTGGTGGAGCAGCTGAAGGTGCGTCTCTCGGTGAACTTCCATGGAATTCCCATGGGCGTCCCGCACACCCGTCCGGTCGGGCTGACCCCGCACGGCAACCGGGAGGACCTGCTCGGCCTGTACCCGCGCTGGTTCGAGAAGGTGCAGGTCCCGGCCAGCGTCGCGGCGATGCTGGAGTTCCGCCTGGCCGAGGCCGGGCAGGACGTGCTGGGCTTCGCCGCGCACGTCCCGCACTACCTGGCGCGCACCCCCTACCCGCAGGCCGCCGTGGCGGTCCTGGAGGCCGTCCAGGCGGCCACCGGGCTGGTGCTGCCGGGGCTGTCGCTGCGGGCCAAGCTGGATGAGGTTCGCGCCGACATCGACCAGCAGATCGCCGAGGGCGACGACGAGCTGCGCGGCGCGGTCGTCGGCCTGGAGCAGCAGTACGACGCCGCAGCGGGCGCCGCCGACCGGGAGAACCTGCTGGCGGAGCCGACCGACCTGCCCTCGGCGGACGAGCTCGGCCGCGCCTTCGAGGCGTTCCTGGCCGAGCAGGGCGACACCCCGGGGACCTCCGACTAGGGCCCTGACCAGGCCCCTGACTAGGGGCGGCTCGGCAGGGACTGCTTGGGACCGGGCTTGGGCTTCGGCTTGGGGGCCGGAGCCTTCTTGGGCGGGGTGGGGACGCGGGGCGGGTCGAGGTGGCCGCTCATCCACTGGAGCTCGGTGGGGAGCAGCCGCAGCCAGGTGTTGGTGTTGTGGCCGCCGGTGGCCAGCACCAGCGGCTCGGCGACCAAGGTCGGCGGGATGGCCACTGCTTGCAACGCGGTCAGGTTGGACGGCGGGCTGAAACGGTCCTTCGCGGCGGTGCCGAGGAAGATCGCGACGCTCGGCCACTTGGCCGCCAGCGTGATCGGGCTGTTCTGCTGGCGCAGGACGGGGTCGGCCAGCGCCTGGGGGTCGCCGGCGAAGGAGTCGGGGCTCATCGCCGCCGCGCTGCCGAAGAGGCTCGGGTACTGCATGGCGAGCTTGACCGAGCAGAAGCCGCCGGTGGAGTAGCCGACCAGCCCCCAGGCCTTGGCCTCGGGCAGGACACGGAACTGGGTGCGGATCAGCTCGGGCACGTCCTTGGCCAGCCAGGTGGCGTTCTTCCTGGTGGGGGTGTCGCTGCAGTCGGTGTCGATGCCCCCGGGGTCGATCACCGGCATCACCACCACGGCGGGTTTGAGCCGGCCCGAGGCCATCAACGAGGCGAATTCGCCAGGCATGCCGAGGTCCAGCCAGGACAGGGGCGAGCCGGGGACGCCGTGCAGCAGCATGATCACCGGGAAGTGCTGGTTGCGGTACTGCGGCTCGTCGTACTGCGGCGGCGTCCAGACCAGGACCTGGCCGGAGAGCTTGGAGTGGAGGCCGTGGACGTAGGTCTCCAGCAGGCCGTTGGCGGAGCGGGTGAACATCGCCCGACCCGGCGGCGGGCCCGGCATCGCGGCGGTCTGGGTGCCGTTGTCGCGTCCGAGCAGGTCGTTCCAGTCGGTGTAGAGGCCGTAGCTGTTGTTGATCCACACCGCCACCACGGCGATCGCGGTGAACTGGCAGATCGCGATCATGACGAGCCTGGTCAGCCAGCGGACCGGGCGGGGCCCGCGTACGGCACCCCATGCGAACAGCGTGGCCAGCATGGCCAGTACCGTGGCGGCGATGAGGACGTAGAAGAAAGCCGTCCCGGTCAGGCTCATGGGTTCAGGCTCCCTGCGATGTCGACCCGTCGTATTGGCACCTTAACCGACCGAAGTGGGCCAATTGTCCAGGAAGGGTAAGAGCGCGTACCCGTGGCTCCTGGGGCTCGGCGGACGAGTGCGGCATAATGCCGGAAACAGGGGCACGGAAGCGGTTTATGACGGCTCGTCGCCTTACCTCGGTCAGGAAGTCGGCCGTGGTGTTCCGGAACGGTGTACGAGTCGGCTGCTGATGCATATCATCCGACCCATTAGTTTGTTCGGAAAGGAGCACGCCACGTGACCCGTCCGCAGTTGCGTGTGCTCACCCGCATCGTAGGGCTGGTCGCCTTCACACTCTGCTTCGCCCTGGTGATCGAGTACAGCCAGGGCAGGACGGGCTCGGCCACGCCCGCGGCCCCGCTGCCGGCGCCCGCCGCGGACGCGTCCGTCGCGGTGCCCGCGGTCCTGGCGGGGCCGCGGACCGGCGCCACGGCCGGGACCAGCGTGACCTTCGCCGGGTTGCCGAGCATCGGCGCGATCTTCGGTGTCGACGGGGCGAGGGCGTCGGACGGCCACCACTTCTGTACGGCCAGCGTGGTCGACAGCCCCGGCGGCAATGTGGTGGCGACGGCGGCGCACTGCGTGGTGACACCGGGCAGCGGCACGCCCGCGCCGGGGTCGGTGGTGTTCGTCCCCGGCTACCACGACAAGCAGGAGCCCTACGGGGAGTGGATCTCCTCGCGGATCGTGGTGGACCCGCGCTGGACCGCGAACGGGGACCCCGACTACGACGTGGCCTTCCTGGTCGTCGCGCGCGACCACGACCCCTCGGCCCGGCTGGCGGACTACGTCGGCGCCCAGCACATCGCGTTCGGGACCCAGCTCCCGCAGCAGGTCGGCGTGATCGGCTACCCCTCGGCCGCGGAGGAGCCGGTGGCCTGCCACAACACGCTGAAGTCCTACTCGGCCACGCAGTCCGAGTTCGACTGCCCGGGGTTCACCGACGGCAGCAGCGGCGGCCCGATGCTGACCGGCATCGACGCGCGGACCGGTCGGGGCACGCTGATCGGCGTCATAGGGGGCTACGAGCAGGGCGGCTTCTCGGACTCGGTCTCCTACGCGAGCTCCTTCGGCGACGGCGTCCATTCCCTCTACCTCCAGGCCACCACCACGGGCTGACGCCCGCGAAACCCGTGGTGGCCGGTGCCCTCTTTGCTGACGCCCGCCCCCGCCTGCCGTGAGGACGGGGCTGCGTCTTCCCGGGGAGCGACCCCCCGTACCCCCGCGAAACCCGTGGTGGCCGGTGCTCCTTGCTGACGGCCGCCCCCGCCCGTCGTGAGGGGTGGGGCTGCGTCTTCCCGGGGAGCGACCCCCCGTACCCCCGCGAAACCCGTGGTGGCCGGTGCTCCTTGCTGACGGCCGCCCCCGCCCGTCGTGAG